>JAZRWZ010000309.1:0-1234 GCA_045599985.1 Acutalibacteraceae bacterium
AACCACAACAGTCGGGCTTCTGTCGATGATTGTGCTTGCGCCCGCCCCACCGATCACACCGCCGACAAATCCCGGCCAGAAATAGCAACCTCCGCGCCCCCAGTAGCCACCGTGGTAGTGATGGTAGCCACCGTGCCATCCGTGATGGTGATATCCACCGTGCCAGCCGTGCGCGAACGCACCGGTCGAGGCTCCCACGAGAGCGATTGCTATTACGAGTTTCTTCATTTGATTTGTCCTTTCCTTTTCCGTTTGAAATTAACGTGCCGCTGCACCGATCAGTCCGCCGACCACCGCGCCGACTGCCGCCGCGCCAAGAGCGACCCATCCCGCGTTCCCTCTGTGATGATGGGTGTGGTGAACGACATGATGCCGAGGCGGGGGCGGCGGCGGGCAATGCGGACGATGCCCCCATCCATGACGCGGCGCAGCAACCGCCGTACCAGCCGTCAGCGTCAATCCCGCAAGAAGAACCGCAATCGTTTTAATGGTCTTGTTCATATCACACCTGCAACTTTCTTTTTAGTCGTTTCGCAGGAGCCCTTCTCCCGCTTACACAAGGTTAGGAAACACTCTTTTTGAAATCTGACAGGATTATTCTTTTCCCCCGATTCTGATTTTGCAGTCATTCATAGATCGTCCTTTTCTGGTGATGGCATCTATTATGACGCGAAAAAGAGTCCTTCCCTTGCAGGATTTCTACAAAAATGCAAAACAGACCACAAATATGATATTTGCTATGACAATCCCCCAAAACGTCCACATATACTCCCGCTTGGCTCTTTTGTGGCAAAACAGCCGCTGACCCAGCAACGCTCCCGGCCACCCACAAAGCAACTCCATGAGATGCAAAGTGGCTTCTGATACTCTCCACAAACCGGTTTTCGCCGCAAACTTATCTAAACCGTATGCCGCGAAACATACAATGCTCATTGAAAGATAAATTGCCAACAACGGCTTCATCATCCAGCATTAAACCGTATCTGATCCAACTCTGCCCGTTCCACCTCCGACAGCCTTTGCGCTGCGATTATCCGAACGACATACCTTTCCGATGCCTCTGCTATGCCAGGTGACTTCGATTCCCTTGGGCCTGCCACATTGAGAACAAGCGGTTTTTCGCCGTTCTTATGGCTGACATCCTCAAGCCACTTGAATACAGCCATACGTTTGCCGTCCATCTTTGGCTTTGACGGGTTATCAACGAAGAACGGCTTACGCACATTCATGCAAT
>JAZRWZ010000310.1:0-4818 GCA_045599985.1 Acutalibacteraceae bacterium
TAAACCTTGGCGGTTCTCACAAGAGGACGCTCACCCTGAGAAATAATCTGGATGCACTGTGCGGCGGAATCCGCTCTCTGGTCAAACTGACCGGGCAGATATTCCACGGCAAAAACAGTGTCTTTTTCATCATAAGACAGAGCATCAAAGGTGTTGTCCAGCTGGGGTTCCGAAAAAACGGTTTTGATAGAGGCATCAAATAACGCTTTATCAATATTTTCAACATCGTAACGGTTAATCAGTCGCAAATCCGTTAAGCTGTTGATTTGCAGTAAAGAGCGGATATCATTCAGCAGTGATTTTGCCTCGTTATCAAGACCGCTCTTTTTTTCAACATAAATTCTGTATACCATCCTTTAAGCCTCCTTTTGTGCTTTCAAGGCTCTTTGACCGATGTCCTTACGGCAAAAGGCGTTTTCAAATGTTACTTTACCGACTTCGGCATACGCTTTGCCGATGGCATCCGACAAAGTATCTGCCACGGCAGTAACGCCCAATACACGCCCGCCGTTTGTCAGCAGCTTACCGTTTTCTTTTTTGGCACCGGCAATGTACAATTCGGCATCCAGTGCGCCGTTGACCTGAATCTCAAAGCCCTTTTCATAGTGAACGGGGTAACCCATTGAGGCCAGAATCACGCAGCAGGCGTTTTTGTCGGAGAATTTCACATCAATTTCGCTGAGACGCTCCTCGGTAACGGCCTGCATCACGGTGAACAAATCGGTTTCCAGTAAGGGAAGAACCACCTGCGTTTCGGGGTCGCCGAAGCGGCAGTTATATTCAATCACCTTGGGGCCGTTGGGGGTCAGCATCAGGCCGAAGTATAGGCAGCCTTTGAAGGTTCTGCCCTCGGCATTCATGGCGTTGATTGTGGGCAAAAAGATTTGATCCATGCACTGCTCTGCAATTTCCGGGGTGTAGTAAGGATTGGGGGCAACGGTACCCATACCGCCGGTATTCAGGCCCTCATCGTTATCCAAAGCCCTTTTATGGTCCATGGATGAAATCATGGGCACAACGGTTTTGCCGTCTGTAAAGGACAGAACGGAAACTTCGGGACCGGTCAGGAACTCTTCCACAACAATGCTGTTGCCGCTGGCACCGAATACTTTATCTTCCATAATCTGGTGAACGGCATCATAGGCCTCTTCACGGGTCTGGCAAATCAAAACGCCTTTACCCAAAGCAAGTCCGTCCGCCTTGATAACGGTGGGAACGGGAGCGGTTTTCAGGTATTCCAAAGCGCTGTTCATATCGCTGAACACTTCGTACTGTGCGGTGGGAATACCGTATTTTTTCATTAAGTTTTTGGAGAACACCTTGCTGCCCTCAATAATGGCGGCGTTGGCTTTGGGGCCAAAGCAAGGAATTCCTTTTGCCTCCAATGCATCCACGGCGCCCAGAACAAGCGGGTCATCGGGAGCAACAACGGCGTAATCAATCTGATTGTTTACGGCAAAATCGACGATACCGTCAATATCCTTGGCACCGATATCCACAAGTGTGGCATCCTCTGCCATGCCGCCGTTGCCGGGTAAGGCAAAAACAGTATCTACATCAGGATTTTTTTTGATGGCTTTGATGATGGCGTGTTCACGCCCGCCGGAGCCTACCACGATAACTTTCATTACCCTGCTTCCTCCTATCAGTGATGGAACAAACGCATGCCGGTAAAGGCCATTACCATGCCGTGCTTGTTGCAGGCTTCAATAACGTTGTCGTCACGAATGGAGCCGCCGGGCTGTGCCACATAGGAAACACCGCTCTTGGCTGCTCTTTCAATGTTGTCACCAAAGGGGAAGAAGGCATCACTGCCAACGGAAACGCCGGTGATAGTGGAAAGGAAGGCCTTTTGCTCCTCCTTGGTGAAGGGCTCGGGACGAACAGTAAAATACTGCTGCCAAACATCGTCGCCGATAACCTCATCGCAATCTTCGGAGCAATAAATATCAATGCAGTTATCTCTTTCGGGCTTGCCGAGTTCGGGATTAAACTGAAGGCCAAGCACCTTGGGTGACTGACGAAGGAACCAGAAATCCGCTTTGTTGCCTGCCAGACGTGTGCAGAGAATACGGGACTGCTGACCGGCGCCAACACCGATTGCCTGACCGTCATAAGCATAGCAAACGGAATTGGACTGGGTGTATTTAAGAGTAATGAGGGAGATAATCAGGTCGCGCTTGGCGCTTTCGGGCAGCTCTTTCTTGTCGGTAACAATGTTCTGAAGAAGAGCGTCGTCAATTCTGAATTCATTGCGGCCCTGCTCAAAAGTGATACCGAAAACCTGCTTGTGTTCGAGGGCGGCGGGTTTGTAATCAGGATCGATTTTAACAATATTGTAGGAACCCTTGCGCTTGCTCATAAGGATTTCAAGAGCCTCGGCGCTGTAACCGGGGGCAATGATACCGTCGGAAACCTCGTGCTTGATGATGGAAGCGGTGGTGGCATCGCACTCGTCACTCAGAGCAATCCAGTCACCGAAGGAGGACATTCTGTCGGTACCGCGGGCACGAGCATAGGCGCAGGCCAAGGGAGAATCGTTGAGGCCTTCAATATCCTCTACAAAGCAGGCCTTTTTGAGGGTATCGCTCAGAGGCAGACCAACGGCGGCAGAGGTAGGGCTGACGTGTTTGAAGGAGGCAGCGGCAGGCATACCGAGAATATCCTTCAGCTCTTTTACAAGTTGCCAGCTGTTGAGAGCATCCAAAAAGTTGATGTAGCCGGGCTTGCCGCAAAGAATCTCGATGGGTAATTCTTCACCGTTATCCATGTAGATGCGGGAAGGCTTCTGGTTGGGGTTACAACCGTATTTTAACTGGAATTCTTTCATGTCTGTATCCTCCTCAGTTGTTTTTATTAATCATTCTGTTGGTAACTTCTTTTGTGGCAAGGTTGATGTAGCGAACATAAAGAGAAATCTTGTTATTCTCATTCAGGTTGCTCCAAAGCTCATCGGTGAATGCATCAATATCGTTTGCCACAGCAACACGCTCGGGCTCACCGGTAAAAGTGGGGATGGGATTGCCGTCGCAGTTATAGGTGTGAATAAAGTGGCCAAGGCCCTTGATGGAGGCGTAGTTAAAGGTGTAGCGGTTACAGGCGGAGCCTTCGGGGTCGGCGCTCTTCAGGATGCTCATTTTATAGGTGAAGCTGCCGTCATTGAAGGTGAGCATACCGCTGATGCGGGGCGTAAAATTGGGGCCGTCCGGCTCGAAGCAGCGGGTATCCAGCGCTTCTTCAAAGGATTTGCCGTCTTTGAGGAAATCATAAACGGTATCGGTCTGGTCACCGTTGGTAACAATCAGCTTGTTTTCATATTCCTTAACGGGAGAATAGATGATGAGTGAGGGGTCGGCTACCTTGGAAGCATCAAAGGGATGAATGATGACTTCGCTGCCGTTTTCAACAAAAATGCGGTTGCGGCTGTTTTCGCTGCGGCCCATGATGAAATAGGCAAATACGGCGTTTTTGCCGTCCTCGGAGGTGCCGATGATGATGCCGCGGCCGGGATAAGTGTTTTCACTCAGGAGCTTGCCGGGTTTTGCAATGT
Organism: Acutalibacteraceae bacterium; assembly: GCA_045599985.1. GTDB lineage: Bacteria > Bacillota > Clostridia > Oscillospirales > Acutalibacteraceae > CAG-177. The sequence continues at coordinate 3,551 of JAZRWZ010000310.1, forward strand.
CATAAATACTCATTTTCTTTTCTCCTTTAATTTCATAATTTCTTCACTGACTTTTTGAACCGCCGCAGGCAGCAGATGCCACTCGGCCTGTTCCATAACACGCTTTTGCAAAATTTCAGGGGTGTCCCCTTCTTCAATGGCTACAGCCTTTTGGAAAATGATTTTGCCGCCGTCGGGGATTTCATTTACAAAATGAACGGTAGCGCCCGTAACTTTTACGCCGTAAGCAAGTGCGGCTTCGTGCACCTTTAAACCGTAGAACCCTGCCCCGCAGAAAGAGGGAATCAGAGAAGGATGCACATTGATGATTCTTTCGGGATACCGTTTTGTGAAATCGGCGCTGAGAATGCTCATGAATCCGGCCAATACAATCAGCTCCACACTGTTGGATTCCAGCGCGTTGAGAATGGCTTCCTCGAATGCCTGCTGGGAACCAAGCTCTTTTTTGGAGGCCACAAAGGTGGGAATTCCCGCTTTGGCAGCCCTTTCAAGAGCATAAGCCTTGGGAGAACTGGAAACCACAAGAACAATCTCGCCGCTGCTGATTTTGCCGCTTTGTTGGGCATCAATAATGGCCTGCAGGTTGGTGCCACCGCCGGAAACCAGCACGGCAACCTTTGTTTTTACCATAATTCTACCCCTTCGCCGCCCTTTACGATTTCGCCAAGGCGATAGGCATCAATACCGTTAGCCTGAAGCACGGCAATGGCTTTATCGGCATCTTCGGGATTCACAACGGCGCTCATGCCGACACCCATGTTGAAGGTGTTGAACATATCTCTTTCGTCAATGTTGCCGGTTTTGGCAATCAGGTCAAAAATGGGAAGCACGCGAACATCGCTCTTTTTGATTTTGGCGGAATAGCCTTTGGGAATGCTGCGGGGAATATTCTCGTAGAATCCGCCGCCGGTGATGTGAGATACAGCCTTTACGGTAACAGCATCAAACAGAGCCAGCATGGGCTTTACATAAATCTTGGTGGGAGTCAGCAGGGTTTCACCGATGGATTTGCCGCACAGTGCTGCCACGGGAGATTTGATATCGCTGTTCTCCACATCAAATACCTTACGAACAAGGGAGAAACCGTTGGAGTGAACACCGCTGGAAGGCAGAGCAATCACAACATCGCCCTCTTTGATGGCGGAATTATCCAAAACCCTGGATTTATCCACAACGCCGGTGGAATAACCGGCAAGGTCATATTCATCCCCGGGGTAAAAGCCGGGCATTTCGGCGGTTTCGCCGCCAATCAGGGAACAGCCGGCCTG
>JAZRWZ010000311.1:0-3739 GCA_045599985.1 Acutalibacteraceae bacterium
CCCCTTTCCCAAAGGGGGTGCCCGTAGGGCGGGGGTTTGCACGTTCGCAACCCTCCGTCATTTCCTGCGGAAATGCCACCTCCCTTAAAAGGGAGGCCATATTAGCCCCCTTTCCCAAAGGGGGTGCCCGGAGGGCGGGGGTTTGCGTTAGCCCCCTTTCCCAAAGGGGGTGCCCGTAGGGCGGGGGTTTGCATTAGCCCCCTTTCCCAAAGGGGGTGCCCGAAGGGTGGGGGTTTGCACGTTCGCAACCCTCCGTCATTTCCTGCGGAAATGCCACCTCCCTTAAAAGGGAGGCCATAGAAACAAAACTCAACACTGTCTGACTAACAACACATTATCGTAAAACTTTTGAAATAATATTTTTAATCCTATTATATGCCCTTACAAGGAAGCATACTATTCTGCCCCAAAGGCTGTCCTCATGGGCTTTGCCGCAATCCGGGCAAACATTGCCGAGCGCCTGCTCTGCCGCCTCGATTTCGGCCAGGGCATCGGCAAGGATGGCGTCCACCTCCTCGGGGGTCTGTGCCTTTTCCACTGCGGTCTTTGCCTGCTTTGCAGCGGATTTTGCCATATTGGATGAGGAGCCGCCGGCAACCGCATCCAGGTATTGCAGCGCATCGGCCACGGCCTTTTCGGTCTTCATGCCGTTGATTGCCTCCAGCGCATCGGCCAGCTTTTCGTTCACGGCGGAAATGTCGGTTTTTGCTGCCAGCTCCGCCTTGGCCGCCGCGGCATATTGCAGCACCTCTTCGGTGCCGCCTGCGGCTGCTTTGTCAACGGCCTCCACGGCAGCGGCAACGGAAAGCTCCAGTTCCTTTTCCTTTTCCGCCTCGGTGTTGGCGGTTGTTTTCACATAGCCGCAAACGGTGCAGGTGTATTCCGTTGCATCGCCCTTTACGACCCCCGCGCCGAAGGTGTGGGGGGCAAGGGACGAAACGATGTCGTGCCCGCAGGCGGAGGCAAACCAGTGGGCCGCCTCGTTGTGGCTGTATTTTGCTTCAAAGCTGTGCAGGTGCACGGCTGCCGTGGTGTATACCGCCTTCACGGTAATTCCGCCGGGGCGCAGGTCATAGCTGCTCCAGCTGCCCGTGTAGCCGGCCTTTTCCGGCACGGCGGGCTCGGTGATTTCAAGGGTTTCCACGGTGTAGTCCACCTCCTGCACAACTGCACCGTCGGCAACGAACCTTGCCTTGTAAATATCGGGGGTGTATGCGGCCTCCACGGTAATGCCCCCTGCCGCAAGGGTGTATTCCTGCCACCTGCCGGTGTAGTACTCCTTTTGGGGCACGGCGGGCTCATCCAGCACTGCCATGTTGAGTGTGTAATCCACTTTGGCGATTTCTTTGCCGTCGGCTTTGAATGTTGCCGTGTAGGGTATGGGCTCAAACACCGCAAAGAATTCCAGGTCGCCATCCGGCATGGTGCCGGGCACCGCAGGTGTCCAGCCCGCAAAGGTGAAGCCCTCCTTTGCGGTAACCGCGGGTGCCGTGATTTCACTGCCGAATACAACATCCTCTTCGGTCGTTTCGCCGTCAATGTGCCATGTTATGCTGTTGGTCTTCGGCTTAAAGGTGCAGGCTATTGTTACATCCTCCTCCGGCATGATGAAGCTGTCGTTTTCCAATGCCGTTTCGGGTGTCAGAGTCAGGGAGGCAAGCTCATAGCCCTCCTCCGGCATCACATAAAGGTTCACCTTTTCCCCTGCGGTGACGATGGATTTTGAGGGCAGAACCCTGCCGTGCTCGCTTTCGGCGAGCGTTACGGTGCCGATTCTGGCGTAAATACCCTTTACGGTAACCTGTTCATCGGGCATCACAAAGGTGCCGTCTGTGATTTCAACCTCGGGAGTGATTTCATAGTCAATAAATGAATATCCGTCCGCCGCCTTTGCCGCCAGAGTGACCGTGTCACCCGGCAGAGGGATTGAGGGTGAGTAAACAATCTTTCCTTTTTCCGTTTTTTCCGCTGTTATGCCGGGCACCTTTTCGATTTTATCCTTGTCGGCAAGGTAAAGGTACATCACATCCTCGCCGTTATGGCCCACGCAGCGGTAGCCCTTGCCGTCAATGCTCACCTGCTCACCCACCGTGATGGGGATAACATTGAGCTTAACACTCTTGCCCTCACCGTTAACGGGGCTTTCCACCGAGCTTGCCTTGACGGATGCGGTTTTTTCTATCACAACGGAGCAGCCGCCGATTCCGCCTGCGGTGTCCCCGGCTGAGCCCGCCGCCTCGGCGGTAATGATGCCGCCGTTTATGACAATGTTCTGGGCGGTATCACTGCCTATGGCGCAGCTGTCCGCTCCGCTTTGGGCTGTGACCGTGCCGCCGTTGATGGTAATGTCCTTAACATAGGTTTTGCCGTTGCTCCCGGCGCCTATGGCAACGCTGTCGGCGGATGTGGCTTTTACATGACCGCCGTTTATGACAATATTCTGGGCAATGCAGCGGCCGCCCGGGAAATCGGTTGATTCATATTTGCCTGTGCCGATTGCCGCCGCCAGTTCACCGGAGGTGACTGCCTCAATATTACCGCCGTCTATGATGATGCCGGCAGAGGAATAGCCGGGAGCGGAGCCGATGGCTGCCGCATTCACGCCGCCTGTGGCGGTAAGGGAGCCGGTGCCGTCAATGGTCAGGGTTCCGTTATCGCCGCATTTGGAAATGGCTGGCTTGTTATTGCCGGCAACAAGCACATTTTCGGAGCCCTCCGCCAGAGTGATTTTTACATTACCCTTGCTGTCCTCTTCAATTATGACGGGTGTAATGGCATTTCTGCCCGTCATGGCTCCCGTTTGAATGTTTACACCGGCAAATGTGATGTCGGCGCTGACACCCTTTGCAATCACGATTCTGTCCGTGGTCGGTGTGGAGGGGTCTGTATTTTTAATGGTAATGGGGGTCGTTTTCTTTACGGTGAGAACACCCGCACCGTATTCAACGGCTTTTTCATCCTGCTTGGGGTTCAGAACCGTGAAATCGCCGTACTGCTTTTCAAGCACCGAACCGCCCGCATCGGGGTCTTCAACATATACATTTTCTCCACCGATGACTCTGACATCGTGTTTGCCGCTTGTCAGATAAATGCAGGCAAACGTTTCGCCGGGCAGTGTCTTGAACGGGAATCCTTTAGCATCGACTGCAATAGTCAATACTTCCGGGTTATCGACAATCACGGGATAAACCTTTTCGCCGCTGCCGTTCACGGGCACCGTATCAATGCCGTATTCCGCATAGAAGCAGGCGTCTTGTTCAATCACTATATCTCCGCCGGTGGCATTGCTGTTTATCATAACAGAGAAAAGGTCGCCGCCCAGGGCACAGATGTTGCCGCCCTTGATAACCGTGTGGGCGCCCTTCGTATTAAACGGAACGCAGGGGGCGTAGTAGAGGTCTTCCTCATAATAATTTGAGGTTATAACAAGGCTGCCGTCGCCGTCAACGGTAAGGTTACCGGCAGCAATAAATGAGTCGGATTCATAGGTGGTTATTGAGTTTTCGCCCTTCAGTGTAAGGTGAACATTGGATTTTCCCGCGTTGAAGCCCACATAGCCGTAGCTGCCTTTTATTGTTAACCCGTCAAGGCAGATGCTCACATTTAATCCGTCAAAGACCGTAACCGTCTGGTGGTCATACTGATTGGTGGGGTCATTGCTCTGGATTACATAAATGCCGTCGTCGCCAATTTGTATCATTCCGGGGGTAAGGGCACCGCCGCTGAAGGGGCTCATATA
>JAZRWZ010000312.1:0-22900 GCA_045599985.1 Acutalibacteraceae bacterium
GTATGAGATTATCGCTGAGGAGGGCCTTGCCGCCGATGTGGTGAGCGTGGGTGAGATTTATTCCGCCATGAAAGCGGGCTTCCCCATGGAGAAGGCATATTTCCACTCCAACAACAAGACCGATGAAGACATCGCCTTTGCCCTTGAAAACGGCGTTGGCTGCTTTGTGGTGGATAACGAGGAAGAACTGATTTCGCTGGAGCGCATTGCCGGTGAAAAGGGCACGGTGCAGCCCGTGATTCTGCGTGTTACCCCGGGAATTGACCCCCACACCTTTGAGGCTGTTGCCACCGGGAAGGTGGACAGCAAATTCGGCAGCGCCATTGTGACGGGTCAGGCAAAAAAAATCACCGGGATGGCGCTGAACATGCCCCACATCAAGCCGGAGGGTTTCCACTGCCACGTGGGCAGCGAGGTGTTTGAAAGCGATGTGTTTATGGATTCCGCCGCCGTGATGCTGGAATTTGTGGCGGATATTTACCGCGAAACGGGCTTTTTGGCCGATGTGCTGGATTTGGGCGGCGGTTACGGCGTGCGCTACACCCCCGACCAGCCCGCATTGGAGATTGAACGCAACATTCTTGCCGTGGGCGACTTCTGCCGCAAAAAGGCGGCGGAGTTGAACATTCCCCTGCCTGCCATCGGGTTTGAACCGGGCCGCAGCATTGTTGCCGATGCCGGGCTGACCCTTTACACCGTGGGCAATGTCAAGACTATTCCCGATGTGCGCACCTATGTTTCCGTGGACGGTGGCATGACGGATAACATCCGCTATGCTTTGTATCAGGCCCCTTACACACTGGCGGCTGCGGAAAAGATGGATGAGCCCTGCGACATGGTGTGCACCGTGGCGGGGCGCTGCTGCGAAAGCGGCGACATGATTCAGGAGAATGTTACCCTGCCTTCTTCCATGAAGCGGGGGGATTTGCTTGCCTGCTTTACCACCGGCGCCTACCATTACTCCATGGCATCAAACTATAACCGTATCGGCCGCCTGCCCGTGGTGATGCTGCGGGAGGGCAGGGATTACCTTGCGGTAAAGCGGGAATCCCTTGACCATCTGGTTGCATTGGATGTTTAATGGATATCGGGTAATTTATAAAATTGTATAGAAAAGGAAAGCGATGCTTATCTTTCGGAGAGAAGTGAAAGATAAACATCGCTCTTTTTGTTTTGGCCGGAAAGAAATATGGGGAGAAGTGCTGTTACGGTGTGGCCGATTAGTATTGTTCGCAGGCGGTGTGAATGCAGACCTTGAGCAAATCGGTGTAAGCGGGAGGATAATCGGGAATGACAAAAGGATTATCCATAATACTTTTGCCGGTGATTTTCTCGTAGAAGCAGCCGGCACCGAGGTAGCAGCCCAACGGATTGGCGTGGAAGCCGTCCTCCTGATACAGTTGATCGGCCAAGGCAGTTTGGTTGGCCAAATGAAAGGCCATGCCCGAGGGGATAATACCGTCGATATCCGCATTGATCTGCACCATGGAGGTGGCGTGGTTGATGCAGCGGAACATCTCCTCCGAATCGCTGCCGTAGCGGGCAAAATCCGGGTGACCCGTGCGGGGAGAATACTCCCAGGTCTGGTGAAACAGAATTTTGGCATCGGGCTTTGTCAGGCGGAGGTAGCCCACAATCTCTTCCAGATAGGGGGAATAACTCTCCTCCACGCCGGCCAGCCCGCTGACCTGCTGAACGGTGATGAAGTCCCAATCCTCATCCTCCACAGGCTCGTGCAATGCCACCTCGGGGGCATCGGTGCGGGTGACCTCACCGGGCAGATAAACCTGATAATCGTAGGCTTCTTCTTCTTTTTTCAGGTTGTTCCAGTGGCGCTCCAGAGAGCAGCCGCCGATGTAGAGATTGCACAGCATAAAGTCATCGCCGCTGCCGTCTGCCGCCATGAGCCGGGGCAGAAGGGTGTGGGCGTTTTCGGAAAAGCTGTTGCCGACGGAAAGAATATTCATAAAAGGAACCTCCTTGAAACGGATTTATCGTTGTTTGTATTTCAAGGCGAAAAACGCCCGAATGTGCGTGAAGTTCGCTTTTTAAGGCATATTGTGTTCAAATCCCTTTTGTCTTGGGCTGAAAAAGCACTCTTTCTTTGCTGCAGGGGCTGCGCCGCTCGATAACGGCAAACATGAATACCACCAAAAATTCGTAGGGGATGGGGCAGAATTCGCCGGGGTTGACAAGGGACATCATGAACAGACCGATGTAGGAGATATACACCGCAAGGGTGAAAAAGGAAACCCGGCTCCAGAAAACACGGCTGCGGCGGAAGAACTGATAGCCGAAGGCCAGAATGCCCACGGTGCCGAAGCTGCCGATGACCTGGAAGGGATAGGAGTGGTACCAGTTGGCGGCAAAGGTTCTGGATTTGTAAATATCCATGTTGCCCATGTAGCCGATGCCCTTGCCGAAAACAGGGCTGCTTTTGTAATCCTCGATCGCCCGCTGAATAAAGCCGGCGCGGGGGTCACTCTCCAACGAAGAAAGCTCAAAGCGGGCCAGAGTTTTGGAGATGAAGGCAATAATATCCCCCGAAAGAAGAATCAGGGCACAGCCGCACACGAAAAAGGTGATGAGGTTGCGGGCGCGGTGCTTTTTGTCGGCATAAAGCACATAGATGCAGCACAGCAGAAATTCCACGGCACCGAACACAAGGCCGCCACGGGAGCTGGTGAGCACCAGACAGGGCATGGTGAGCAGAGCCGGAATGATGCAGCGGGGCTCCTTGACGGAGAGGTAGAAGCCGAAGGGCATGCAAAGCATGATGAAGGTGCTGATGTTGTTGCGCCACTGGGGCTCCAGTATGGAGCGTTTCTCCAGCACGGTTTCGTAATTCACGATGTAGTGGAGCAGAACCATGGCGCAGGAGAAGATGCCCAAAAGATACATGACATAGGCTAAAGTACGGTGCAAATCGGCTCTGTCGGTGGTTTCAAGGTAGGAGTAGGCGATGATGTAACAAACAAGCATAGCCGCACCCAGACCGAGAATATAATAGATGGAAGTGAGGCTGAAATACTCCTTGGCGGAAATACTGCCGACACCGCCCAAGGTGACGGCTACGGTTACCCCAATAAGGCTCCATACGGTGGAACCCACCTTGATGGGCTTGGGATAAAGGAAAAAGTGGCTGATGAGAAGAAAGGCCACAAGGGGAATGAACCCTACCAGTTTAATGTATGTATTAAAGGAATCGAAGCATTTTATCATGAATGCGCTCATCAGCAGGAAGGGGAGCGTGGAGGCAATCAGTTCATCGCACACAATCAGGTTAAAGAGCGTGATGAATACGAAAAGGAAAAGCCCTGCCGTTTCTGCCCGAATTACCGTGACGGCACAGGCCAGCAGCACCAGACAAATCATGGCCGGTCTGCTCAGTATGAAATCCCGCAGAGCATTCAGACGCCCCATGCGGCGGTAGTTGTTCCGGATAAATGAAAAGCGTTCCGTACTTTCACCTGCTCCCTGATAAAGATGATTTATTTTACTATAATATCATTCGATTTGCAAGGGGATTACGGAATTGTCACCCCGTAACGGCAAAAGGCACGGGGAGCGGTTAAGAGAAAACAGGGTGAGAACGGATGCCCCCGAAAAAATATGACATTATTGTGAATTTTGGGAAAAGGGGTTGATTTTTTTCAAAAATAGGGTAGAATAGCATTAGCACTCAGGAACAAAGAGTGCTAAATCTTACTTTTTCGCCTGAATTCGGGCAGATAAAAGCATATATTATCTTTGGAGGTAATGATTATGAACATCAAACCCCTTGCAGACCGCGTGGTTGTAAAGCTCGTTGAAATCGAAGAAAAAACCGGCAGCGGTATCATCCTTTCCGCTTCCGCACAGGAAAAGCCTCAGGTAGCCGAAGTGGTTGCCGTAGGCCCCGGCGGCATGGTTGACGGCAATATGGTTGAAATGTATGTGAAAGTCGGTGACAAGGTTATCACAAGCAAATATTCCGGCACCGAAGTTAAACTCAACAAAGAGGAATACACCATTGTTCGTCAGAGCGATATTCTTGCTGTTGTTGAATAATGAACCGCAAACAGTGATATTTTAGGAGGATATAAATCATGGCTAAACAAATTATTTTCGGCGAAGAGGCCCGCAAGGCTCTTCAGGCCGGTGTTGACAAGCTTGCCGATACCGTTAAAATCACCCTTGGCCCCAAGGGCAGAAATGTTGTGCTTGACAAGAAATACGGCGCTCCCCTCATCACCAATGACGGTGTGACCATCGCCAAGGAAATCGAGCTTGAGGATCCCTTTGAGAACATGGGCGCTCAGCTTGTAAAGGAAGTTTCCACCAAGACCAACGACGTTGCCGGTGACGGCACCACCACCGCCACCCTGCTGGCACAGGCCCTGATTCGTGAGGGCATGAAGAACGTGACCGCAGGCGCCAACCCCATGGTTGTGAAAAAGGGTATGGCCAAGGCTGTTGAGACCGTTGTTGCCGAGTTGAAGAAGAACTCCAAGCCCGTTTCCGGCTCCAAGGATATTGCCCGCATCGGCACCATCAGCAGCGGTGACGAAGAGGTTGGCAAGTTTATTGCCGACGCTATGGAGAAGGTTACTGCCGACGGCGTTATTACCGTTGAGGAATCCAAGACTGCCGTTACCAGCGCCGAGGTTGTGGAAGGCATGCAGTTTGACCGCGGCTACATCAGCCCCTACATGGTAACCGATACCGATAAGATGGAAGCCGTGATTGACGACGCACTGCTTCTGATTACCGATAAGAAAATCAGCTCCATTCAGGACATTCTTCCTCTGCTTGAGCAAATCATCAAGCAGGGCGGCAAGCTGATTGTGATTGCCGAGGATGTTGAGGGCGAAGCTCTCTCCACCATTCTTGTTAACAAGCTGCGCGGCGTATTCACCTGCGTTTGCGTGAAGGCTCCCGGCTTTGGCGACAGACGCAAAGAGATGCTGCAGGATATCGCCATTCTTACCGGCGGTGAGGTCATCACCTCCGACCTTGGCCTTGAACTGAAGGATACCACCGTGGCACAGCTTGGCCGCGCCCGTCAGGTAAAGGTTGGCAAAGAGAACACCATTATTGTTGACGGTGCAGGCGACAAGGCCGCCATTGCAGGCCGCGTGAACCAGATCAAGGCTCAGCTTGAAACCACCGCCTCCGATTTTGACAGAGAGAAGCTGCAGGAACGCCTTGCCAAGCTCAGCGGCGGCGTTGCCGTAATCAAGGTTGGCGCTGCCACCGAAACCGAGATGAAGGAAAAGAAGCTGCGCATTGAAGACGCTCTGGCTGCCACCAAGGCCGCTGTGGAAGAGGGTTGTGTTGCCGGCGGCGGCGTTGCCCTGCTGAACACCGTTGCTTCCGTGAAGGCTCTGCTTGAGGCCACCGAGGATGCCGATGAGAAGACCGGTATCAACATTGTGCTCAAGGCCATTGAAGAGCCCGTTCGTCAGATTGCCGCCAATGCAGGCCTTGAGGGCAGCGTAATCGTGAACGCCATCCTCGCCTCCAAGAAGAACGGCTACGGCTACAACTTTGCCACCGACAAGTACACCGACATGGCAAAGGCCGGTATTCTTGACCCCACCAAGGTGACCCGCTCCGCCATTCAGAACGCCGCTTCCGTGGCTGCTATGGTGCTGACCACCGAGAGCCTTGTGACCGACAAACCCGACCCCGCCAAGGATGCTGCCAATGCTGCCGCTATGGCTGCTGCTGCACAGGGCGGCGGAATGTACTAAGAGATAACAAAAAAGGTTCGCTTTCGAAAGAAAGCGAACCTTTTTTGTTATCTCGTTTTCAGTTTTCGGTTTTGGGTTTTCAGGTTGATAGTTTTCGGCTATCGCTTTCTCGCATACTGAAAACTGAATTCTGAAAACCGATAACTTTTTTCATCTTTTCCGCTCTTTGATATTATCAAAGCCCTTTTTGACGGGGAGGAATACGATGAAGGTGACAACGGAGTTGATGCTTGCCTTGAGGAGATTGAAGGGGATGATGGCGGGGATGAGCATGGATTTGACGGCGGCGGTACCGGCACCGAGGAAGATACCCGTAAAGATGAGATTCAGGGGAATCATAATCACCGTCATGGCCAATGTGCCGCAGACAAGGCCCAGAATCAGGTGCTTTTTGTCGGCATGCTTCCGGTAGAAAACGGCGGCAATCATCACCAGAGCCGCGGAGGCCACAAAGTGCATGACAAAGCCGATCCAGCCGCTGGCGGCGCTGACGGTGAGGGCCTGAATCAGGCAGGCCGCCAGCAGGATAATGATGCCTTCGGCGGGGCCTAACAGCAGTGCACCCAGCATAACGGGGATATCCGCCATGTCATATTCCAAAAAGGGTGCCGAAGGAATCAGAGGGAAGTGGATAAAATAGACCAGCACCACGGAGATGGCCACGAACATTGCCATTTGAACGGTTTTTAACACTTGCTTTGGCATAAAATCACCTCATGATGAAATGGATTGACCGTACAAAGCGGGGGTGAGAAAAAGACCGATAATGATGAACAACAGAATGCCGCAAACAAAAGCCCCGCTTGAAAAATCAAGCGGGGCGAAATGCTTATGATGGCAGAAGCGTTCCTCTATCATCCGGACTTGGGCCACAAAAGACCGTTACCGTCGGTTACGGAATCACACCGTATCGGCCGCAAAAGCGGTTCGCAGACTGTACTGCCGGTGGGGATTTTCACCCCGCCCCGAGAAAACTATGTGAATGGTTATTCACATTATATACCGATTATTCCGTTTGTCAATGGAAAAAATCATTTAATAAACATGGGCAATGATGCGCAGTTTTCCTTTTTTGGTGGTGAGCTTTTCACCGCCGAACAGGAACCTTCCCCGTCCCCGCACGGATACAATATCCCCAGCCTTTAACACCTTGGCGGCGCTTTGGCACAGGGCGGCATTGACATACACCGTTTTTTGCGCAAACAATGCCTGGCTCTCGCTGCGGGAGAGGTTATAGACAGCCGCAATAACGGCATCTGCCCGCAGGGCGGAAACCACATATTCCGAAGGGGGAGGCAGCGCAACGCTCTCCACCGGGGGGCCGTCCACCTGCTCGCATTCCACGGAGGTGTGGCGCACCTGAATCAGATTTTCCGCAATATAGGGTGCGATGGTATCAAGGCAGAAGAGATAGCCCACATTCTCGTGCAGGATGATATCGCCCAGCACCTCCCGCCGGATGCCCAAAGCCATTAAGGAGCCCAGAAAATCGCGATGGTTGAGGTCATCGGCGAATTTTTGCTGCAGAGGGCTGATGCGAAGGCAGGTGACGGGCGGGGAATCCTCATAGCCGCACAGTGCCTCACTGCCGAAGCAGGCCACCCGCCGCTCCGCAGTGTCATAGCCTCCCCACAACCGGTAACGGTTGGGGGGAACGGCGCGGGAGAGTACATCCTGCTCGGCTAAATTGAGAAATTCGGAATAGGCGTAGATGCCCCGTTGGTAAGAGCGCTCCGATAACTCTAAAAGGCGCTTTTTGATTTGTTCCGAATCATCCATAGTTAAAACTTGACCTTTGTTTCGCCGTCCAAGGTAATCTGACGGGATTTGCCGTTGTAAATCACTTCAAAGGTGCCGTGACCGTTCAGGGTGCAGGCGGTGAGTTTGCCGTTTTTCCATGCCACATCTACGGTGACATTACCCTTGGCAAGCAGGCCGGAAACGCTGCCGTTTTTCCATGCGGAGGGCAGGGCGGGCAGCAGATAGATTTTACCCTCACGGGACTGCATGAGCAGCTCTGCCGTGCCGCTGACAAAGCCGAAGTTGCCGTCAATCTGGAAAGGCGGATGGGCATCAAACAGGTTTTCGTAGGTGCCGCCGCCACGGTGGTAGTTCACACCCACGCTCTTGACGGGGCGCAGCTGCATATTGATGAGCTTGAGGGCGTGGTCGCCGTCAAACAGACGGGCCCAGAAGTTGATTTTCCACCCAAGGCTCCAGCCCGTTCCGTTATCACCGCGCAGGGCAAGGGTCTTGCGGCAGGCATCGGCCAGGTCGGGGGTGCCGTCTGCCGTGATAAGGGAGGCGGGGTGCAGGGAATAGAGATGAGAAACATGGCGGTGATGGGGGTCTTCCTCTTCATATTCCTCACTCCACTCCAGCAGCTGACCCTTGGAGCCGATTTGATAGGGCAGCAGCTTCTGAAGAGCATCGCTTAACTTGGCGGCGAATTCCTCATCCGTATTCAGAACAGATGATGCCTTGACGCAGGCCGTGAAGTTATCGCGGATGATGCCCATGACCATGGTGGAGGTTTTGGCAACGGCTACTTCGGTGCCGCGGTAGATGAACATATTCTCCGGGGAGGTGGTGGCGGGATAAATGAGGTAACCCTCGCCGTTGTCACAAAGCTGGGAGAGATAGAACTCCGCCGCTTTTTTCATGAGGGGATAGGCGGTATCCCGCAGGAAATCCTTATCCATGGTGTATTCATACTGCTCAAACAGATGGCGGCAGAGCCAACCGGAGGAGCCGGGCCAGAAGCTCCAGCTGGAGCTGCCGGGCACGGGAGTGGACAATCGCCACAGGTCCACATTGTGGTGGCTGACAAAGCCGGGGGCACCGTAGTAGTGCTTTGCGGTTTCTTCGCCGGTAACGGCCAATTCACCGATGAAATCCGCCAGAGGCGCATTGACCTCGGGCAGGTTGCACATAAGCACCGGCCAGTAATTCATCTCGGTATTGATATTGACGGTGTAGTTGGCATTCCAAGGTGCGTTGAAACGGTTGCTCCAGATGCCCTGCAGGTTGGAGGGCTGCGAGCCGGGGCGGGAGCAGGAAATGGCCAGATAACGCCCGTAGTTGAACATGAGGGTGATAAGGGAGAAATCGCTCTTATCCCGTTTATATTTCACAAGGCGGGTGTTGGTGGGCAGGCCGCTGTTTTTGCCCTCGCCCAAGGTGAGGGAAACACGGTTATACAGCGCCGTGTAGTCGGCCAGATGAGCGGCTTTGATTGCGTCATAATCACCGAGGGAGGCCAGTGTATCGGCCACGGGCTCCTTGTAGGGCTTGCCGTCGGTAAAGGGGGAGCGGTCAAAGCCGTTGAAACTGGTTTCGCAGGCGGCGAACAGCACGGCGTAGGTGGCTTTTTCCACACGGATGAAATTCTCCTCCGCTTTTACCTTGCCGTCGGTGATAACCTTAATGCCGGCACGGAAAAGAATGCCTCTCTTTTTGGGGTCATCGTTATAACTCTTGACACCGGAGGCACCCTCGGCGTTGTTGTCGGAGGGACATTCGCCATCCAGCCACAGAATGCCGCTGCGGGCATAGGAAAAAGAACGCATGGGGCAGGAGATGCGCACGGTGAAATCCAGCGTGCCGTTTTTGGCGGTATAACGGGCGGCAAGGGCCTTGGCGGGATTGCTGATGAAGTATTCGCGTGTGTATTCCACACCGCCGCAGGTGTAGGAAACCCCTGCAACGGCTTGTGTCAAATCCAGTGTGCGTTGGTAATTTTTGACGGTGCCTTTGCCGTCAAAATCCACGGTGAGGTCACCAAGAGGCATATATGCCTGACTCCAAGTGCCGTGGAATTTCTCCTGCGCAAGCTTCTGCGCTTTTTCGTATTCGCCTGCCATGGCATAAGCACGGATTTTATCCAGAGCCTGTTTGGCGCCTTTCGTCATGTAGGAGCGGGGATAACCCGTCCACAGCTCGTCGTGGTTCAGGCTGAGGGTTTCACGGCGGGCACCGCCCCAGACCATGGCACCCAGAGTGCCGTTGCCCAGGGGAAGGGCCTGAGTCCATGCCTTGGCTTCGTCTTTGTAACGGATAAGATGCTCGGAAACTGACATAAAGCAAAACTCCTTTGCAGTGAGATTATAATGATTCGTTATGAAACGATTATTTTGCGGATTTCGTCAATGCCGGTGCAGACCTGAAGCAGACCGCCCTCAAGGGGAGCCTCATAGTGCTTGTGAAGATGCCCTGCCACCAGAAGGCGGATGGCGGGCTCGTGCCGGATGTATTCGGTGACGGCGTGGGTGATGTCATCCTCAATCTGCTGAACAAACCGCTCCGGCGGGTATTCCGTCATGCGCTCTGCGGGCACGCTGACAAGACTGGCGTGGTGCCGTTTGCCCTGCACAATCAGGTGAAACAGCCCCTCCTCAAACAGAGGCACATGCAGAAACAAAATGACGGGCAAGCCCAGAGCCACCTGCGCTTTCAGGGCATCGAACTGCCACTGCTCAAAGCGGTAATAGGCGTTATCCATACCCACAAGATTCACGCCGTTGATGACCCGGGAGGAAAAGCGGATGGGGTTGTGATAAAGGCTTTGTACCTTATCGAAAAGAGCCTCCCGGGAGGCGGGCACATCGTATTCCATGCCGCCGTTGGGGCGAAAATCGTGGTTGCCCGTGACAAACATGCAGTCATTGTTTGCGGTAAAGGCGGCAATGCGCTCTGCGTTGGCGGCAGAGTAAAAATCCGTCATATCCCCGGTGTGAACGATAAGGGCATTTTCCTCGGCTGCCATGGCGGAAGCCGCCTGCAGCACACCCTCGCCGTGGGTGTAGCGGAGGGAACGGCGGGCAGAAAGATTGCGGAGAACCTCATTTTCCCGCTCATCGCACAGGGTAAGATGGGTATCGGTGATGTGAAGAAGGGAGAAGGGGGCACAGGCACCCAATGAGATTTCGGTGACGGAATGATTCAAGAAATAACCTCCCTTATTAATTGGAAGAATTAACTTGATTCTATCATAATAAATGTACTCTTGCAATAGCGAATAGGGCCATACGGAAAGGGGAAATACAAAAATGAAAACGGGATAAAAAACTCTTGACAAATCGGGAAAAACGGTGTAGGGTATTACATAGAACAAATGTTCGACTGCAAAAACGCTCTGCGAAAATAAGGCGGAAACAAAAAACGGCAGTGCCGCATATTGCTTCCTGAGCAACAAACTCTTGTGAAAAACAGGGGTTTGTTTTCTTTTGCTCATTTTTGCGGAAAAGAAGGTTGAAAGGCAGGTGAAAAACATAGAGGATACAGCAACACTCTGGAAGGAGGCCAAACGGCTATACGGCTTGGGCTTGAACTGCGACGGGGTGGCAAGGGTGCTTGACCTTTCCCCCGATGAAGTGGTTGAAAGGGTCGAAAATGAAAAATGGCTCAGCCGCGCCGACAGCGAGGCACTCAGCGGCGCCCGTGACAAAAAACGACTCAAGCGCATTGCCGATTGCCTGACAAAACGAACCCTTCTGCTCTCGAAGGAGGCGGAAAGCGCCAAGGACATTAAGGACCTGACGGCGGTGCTCAAGGACCTGACAGCCGTGGCCCGCAACCTGCAGGAGGAGAACCCCGAAGGGCAGGAGAGTGAAACCGTCCGGTTTGTGGTGGAGGGGGATTATCAGGGGGATTGATGAACACGAGGGAATACAAGATGAAACCGAATCCAAAGCAGATGGAGTTTATGAACTGCAAGAAAAAATTCGTGGGATTCGGCGGGGCACGCGGGGGAGGAAAAAGCTGGAGCGTGCAGCAAAAAAGCATTCTGAACGCGGTGACCCACAGCGGCATGAAGCAGTTGATTATCCGCAAAACTTACCCGGAGCTCTACAACAATCACATCCGTAAAATGTGCAGCGATCTGGCAGGGCTTGCGCAGTATCACGACAAGGAAAAGGAACTGCGCTTCCCCAACGGCAGCATCATCCGCTTTATGTATTGCAGCAATGACCGGGACTGCGACAAGCTGCAGGGCACGGAGTGGGATGCCATCTTTTTTGATGAGGCGACCCAGTTGAGCGAATACCAGATGAAGCAAATCAGCGCCACCCTGCGGGGTGTGAACCGTTTCCCCAAGCGCATCTACTACACCTGCAATCCCGGCGGGCAGGGGCACCAGTACATCAAGCGCATCTTTATTGATAAGCAGTACAACAAAGGTGAAAACCCGGAGGATTACTGCTTTATCCGCTCGAGGGTGCAGGATAACACGGCTTTGCTGGCGGCACAGCCCGACTACATCAAAACGCTGGAGGCTCTGCCGGAGAAGCTGCGCAAGGCGTGGCTGGAGGGGGACTGGAATGTATTTGAGGGGCAATTCTTTGCCGAATTCCGGGATGACCCCGAACACTATGAGGACAGGCGCATTACCCATGTGATCGAGCCCTTTGAGGTGCCGTCCTCATGGCGGATTTACCGCTCCTTTGACTGGGGCTTTCACAAGCCCTATGACTGCAGCTGGTGGGCGATTGACCACGACGGACGGGCCTACCTGATATTGCAGCTTTACGGCTGCTCGGGTGAGCCGAACTGCGGTGTGCACGAAGACCCGTACAAGGTATTCCAAAAAATCAGTGAGATAGAGCGGACTCACCGCTGGCTGAAGGGGAAGCAGATTGAAGGGGTGGCAGACCCTGCCATATGGGGTACTCAGACGGGGGAAAGCGTGGCGGAGGTGGCGGAGAAATACCACCTTTGGTTCAACAGAGCAGATAACAGCCGGATAAACGGCTGGATGCAGTGCCACTACCGTTTGCGCTTTGACGGTGACGGGTACCCCATGGTGTATTTTTTCAACACCTGCACCCACGCCATCCGCACCCTGCCGCTGCTGCAATACGATACTGCGGCGGTGGAGGATGTGGACACGGAGATGGAGGACCATTTTGCCGACAGCTTCCGGTATTTTTGCATGAGCCGACCGATTAAGCCCGCCGAGCCGTTGGCGGAGCAACCCCTGGAGGACGACCCGCTGGATTTGAGAAAACGATGAAAGGAAAAAGCAGAAATGGGAGAAATCAGAAAATTTGAACAGGCAGGGCAGCAGAAAAAAGCGGAGGAACGAAGACGGCAGCTTGCCGAGGTGCTGCGCAGCAGGGAGAACGGCGGAGCCGGAAAGACCGTCGACGGCCCCCGTGTGATTACAGAAGAAAAGGTGGCGGAGGCCGCTGCCCTGCTGGAGCGATACCGCAGAGGCAAGCAATGCCTTGAACAGCGCATTGTGGACAACGAGGAATGGTACCGTCAGCAGCATTGGAGCAACCGCCGCTCTCCCGGTGATACGGTATTTATCCCCGCCAGCGGCTGGGTGTTCAACGCCCTTGCCAATAAACACGCCGACCTGATGGACAACATGCCCGAATGCACCTGCCTGCCCCAGGAGCCCGATGATGCGGAAACGGCGGAGACCCTGACGGGGGTGCTGCCCGTGGTGCTGGAGCAGGCGGATTTTGAAAAATGCTTCAGCGATGCGGCGTGGAACAAAATCAAAACGGGCACGGCGGTGTACGGCGTATTCTGGAATCCCCGCAAGCACAACGGGTTGGGAGATATCGACATAAAGGTGATCGATATTCTGAATCTGTTTTGGGAGCCGGGAATAACGGATATTCAGAAAAGCCGCAATCTTTTCAGCGTGGAGCTGTGCGCCAACGAGGTGCTGGAGAGCCGATACCCTCAACTGACGGGAAAACTGGGGAATCCCGGCATTGATGTGTGCCGTTATGTGTATGACGACACCGTTGACACCTCGGACAAAAGTGCCGTGGTGGATTGGTACTACAAAAAGAACATAGGCGGGCGGGATGTGCTGTGCTATGTGAAGTTTGTGAACAACACGGTGCTTTACAGCAGCGAGGATGACCCTGCCGCCGCTCAGTCGGGCTTTTACACCCACGGGAAATACCCCTTTGTGGTGGATACGCTGTTCCCCGAGGTGGGCACCTTTGCGGGGTTCGGCTACATCGACATCATGAAGGATAACGCCATTACCATTGACCGCCTCAATGCCGTGATTGTGCGCAACGCCGAGCAGGGAGCCATGCGGCGATATTTTGTGCGCAGCGGCGCCGCCCTGAATGAGGAGGAATTTGCGGATTGGACAAAGCCTTTTATTCACATTACGGACGGCAATCTGGGTGCCGACAATATGCGGGAATATACCCCCGTGGATTTATCCGGCGCCTATGTGAATGTGCTGCAGGCCAAGATTGACGAGCTTAAGGAAGTCAGCTTTAACCGTGATTTCAGCCAGGGCTCTGCCGTAGGCGGAGTAACAAGCGGTGTGGCCATTACCGCCCTGCAGGAGGCGGGCAGCAAAAACAGCCGCGACATGGTGAAGGGCACTTACCGGGCATACAGCGAAATCTGCAAAATGATGATTGAGCTTATGCGCCAGTTCTACACCAGCCCCCGTATGTTCCGCATTGCGGGTGCACGGCATAACGGCTTTGCCGCCTTTGACAACAGCGGCATTGTGCCCCGCAGGCAGAACGACCCCTATGACCTGGGGCTGGGAAACCGGCTGCCCGTGTTTGACATCAAGGTGAGGGCCCACAAGGCCAACCCCTTCAGCCGCTACAATCAGAATCAGGATGCCATCAACTACTTCGGCATGGGATTTTTTAATCCCGCCGTGGCCGATCAGGCCCTTGCCGCCCTTGAAATGATGGATGTGGAGGGGAAGGAACGCCTTGTGGAGCGGCTGACGGAGAATGCCCGCCGATACAAAGGAGAAAAGGAGAACGCCGTATGACAAGAGTGTTGTACCGCCATTTCGGCCCCATGCTTTCCATGAGCATAAAGGGCCATGCCGGATACGGTGAAAAGGGCGGCGATGTGGTGTGCGCCGGGGTGAGCGCCTGCGCTTTCACTTTGCTGCGGGCTGCCGAATATGCCCATGACAAAGGCCTTGCCGACCCTTTGCGCACAACGGTTGACCCGGAGGGGCCGGTATTCCTGATTGAAATGCGCACGGCGGATAAGGTGACAAAAGGGATATTTGACGCGGTGTTCGGCGGCCTCCAAATGATTGCCGCCGCATACCCCGATTGGGTAAGCTGCGAGGAGCGGGGAGACACGCCGCCAAGGCAAAAGAGATTTGAACACAATATGCCTTAAAAAGCGATCTTCACGCACATTCGGGCGTGTTTCGCCTTGAAATACCGAGGCAGGGAAAGATGATTTCATTCGCGTTATAACGGGGAAACCCGTGTAATAGAAGCCGACGCCGGGCTGAAAACGGCGGAAAGGAGTAACCATGAAAATGTGGAATTTTTTGCGTTTTTTCGGTGAGGGAGACGGATCGGCACAGGCCGCAAGCGGAGCAGAAAATACTGCCGCATCAGGAGAATCCGACACCCGAACGGAAACGCCGGAATCCGAACAGCAGGGCGGAACAGACGGACTCGCCCACCGTGAAGGGGATGTGAATGCAGACGATGCCTTTGAGGCGTTGATCAAGGGAGAATACCGTGAGGCCTATGACCGCCGTGTGAAAAAGGCGGTGGAACGCCGCTTTAAACGGGCCCGTGCCGCCGAGGACAGTCTGGCAAAACTCACCCCCGCCATTGAACAGCTGGCAGGCCGTTTCGGCCTTGACCCCGATGACACGGACGGCCTTTGCGCCGCTTTGGCAAGACGGAGCGATGAGGAAGAAGCTGCCGCCGAACACAAAGAAGCCCTCCGTGCCCAAAGGGAAAAGCAGTTTGACAGCTGGATGCGGCAAAGCCGCGCTTTGCAGGCGGTGCTTCCCGATTTTGACTTCGGTGCCGAAATCCGGGAGAATCCGCTGTTTGGCAAAATGCTTTGCGCCGGTGTGCCCGTGAATGAGGCATACCGTGCCCTGCATTTTGAAAATCTGGTGAACCGTGTGGGGGAGAGGCAGGCACGAAAAGCCGGGCTTGCCGTGGTGAACAGTGTGCGTGCCAACGGGATGCGCCCGGTGGAAAACGGCCTGAATGCACAGCCCGCCACAGGGGTTCGCACGGACATCAATGCCCTGAGTCCGGAGCAGATAAACGAATTGTTTGAACGCGCCGGCAGGGGAGAAAGAATCACATTCAGACAATAAAGGAGATTTTATATGACTCATTTTGATTTGCAGTTTTTCGCAGGTAATGCCGCAGGCTCCGCAGTGAACTACGGCGGTGACGGTGTGGCAGCCAATGCCGGTACCTTCAATACCGTAACCGGTGAAACCGTCAGCGGCGGTGACCTGACCGCCGAGATGAAAACCTTTTATGACAAGGCTCTGATCCAGCTGGTGGGCCCCCGCCTTGTGCATGAGCAGTTCGGTCAGAAGCGCCCCATTCCCAAAAACGGCGGAAGAAGCATTGAGTTCCGCAAGTTTGACAACCTTGACAAGGCTACCACCGCCATTACCGAGGGCGTTACTCCCGCAGGCAACAAGCTGAAGGTGAGCACCGTTACCGCAGACCTTGAGCAGTACGGGGACTACATCGAGCAGACCGATTTGCTGGAGATGACCGCCATTGACAACACCGTGGTGGAGGCCACCAAAAAGCTGGCCGACCAGGCGGGCCGCACCATGGACACCGTGGTGCGTGACATCATCAACGCCGGCACCTGCCGCCAGTTCTGCCCCGACAAGGACGGCAATCTGCCCGCCGCCCGTGAGGAGGTGGCCGGTGACTGCCTTTTGACCGTGAAGGAGGTTTTCAAGGCAGCCGCACGCCTGAAAAAGCGCAACGCTCCCACCGTGGACGGCAGCTATGTGGGCATTATTCACCCCCTTGTCAGCTTTGACCTGATGCAGGAGGCAGGCGACCAGTGGGTGGATGTGATGAAATACGCCAAGCCCGAAAACATCCTCAACGGCGAAATCGGCAAAATCGGTTCTGTCCGCTTTGTGGAAACCAGCGAGGCCAAAATCTTCGGCGCAAAGGAAATCGGTGTGGTGGCTTCCCTTGGCACCGGCGGTGATGCGGGCAAAATTACTCTGGAGGAGAATGTGCCCGTGGCATTGACCGACAATCAGATTCTTTGGATCGGCCCCGCCGAGGGCAACGTGGGCGATTTCAAAAAGTTGGTTGTGAACGGCGCCGTGAGCACTGCCGCCAAGGTGATTGCCACCGACGGCGAGGGTACCACCGCCACCGCCGACAACTGCGAGGCAGGCTATGTGGTGCTTGACCACCTGCCCGCTTTCAGCACCCTTGTGCTTGGCGCGGATGCCTACGGCGTGACCGATATCGCAGGCGGCGGTATTGAGCACATCGTCAAGCAGCGCGGCTACGGCAACGACCCCCTGAATCAGCGCAGCTCCGTGGGCTGGAAGGGCCTGAAGACTGCCGCCATTCTGGTGGAGCAGTACATGCAGCGTATTGAGAGCGCCGCCAGCCTTGCCACCGCAGAAGAGGCCAACTGATAACGGTAAAGAATACCGCATTGCATGAATAACAAAGAGCCGGGGGAAAAGGTTCCTCCGGCTCAAAAAAGGAGATTGAATACGATGAAAAAAGCAACGGAAAAGAAAGAAAAAACCGTAACGGTGTTTATTCCCAAAACCGGCCGTGAGGACAGCCAGCGCTATGTGGAGGTGAACGGTCGCTCCGCCGTGATTGCCACCGGCAAGCCCGTGGAGGTGCCTGCGGTGTTTGCCGCCTGCCTGAAGGACGCTGCCCGCCAGAACGAAAGCGCAAGGGAGTACATTGACCGCAACCGCAGGGATTAAGACGGGAGGAATGGGATTTGACCGTAAAAGAAGCGCTGACGCTTTGTGATGATTTGAAGCCCAACAGCTACGAAACGGCGACCAAGGTGCGCTGGCTCTCCGAAATCGAAATGCTGATACGGGATGAGATATTTGCATCCCACGTGCCAAGTGATATTTCGGCGGGACAGGCGGTACTGCCGCTGGATGACAGAACGCCCATGGATACCCCTTTGGCCGTGCCCGCGCCCTATGACGGCGTGTATCCCTATTATCTGCACATGATGATTGACCGCAGCAACGGGGATGTGACCCATTATGACCGCTCTGCCGCCGCTTTTGCCGCCGCCTTTAACTCCTTTGCCGCCTACTATAACCGCACGGTGCTGCCCCTGCAATCGGGGCAGCAGATTACCCTGCTGAGGAGGTAGACCCATGAATATTGCAAAACTGACGGCGGGCAAAATCACCCGGGATACGGTGAACGGATTCGGCGGCTATGTTCATGACCACACCGCCGGGGAGAATACGTTTTTCGGCATGGAAAATCTCTCGTCACGCCGTTACCCGTATCTGTCACCCCGTGAGAGGCGAAAGGCCGTGGCTGTTTCACTGCCTCAGGGGCAGAACCTGAATGTATTGGGAATGCTTGCCAAGGATAAGCTTGCCATGGTGGTGGACGGCAGCTATCCCGCTTTTGCCCCCGGAACATTCTATAAGAGAACGGCGCAGAATACCTACGAGAAGCTGCAGAAGCGCCCCTATGACTGGGGTGTGAATTCCGCGGATTATTACCGCAGAAGCGGGGAGGACTATTTTCCTGTTACGGGGCAGACCCCCGATTTTTATTACGGCGGCGTGAAGATTGAAGGCGTGAGCGATGCCCTGCACGGGGCGGGGGAGCGGCAGCTTATCAGCATGGGCGCCAACATTGTGATATTCCCCGACAAGGTGATGTATAACACCATTTCCGGCGCGGTCACATTTCTGGAGAGCAGCACCGGGGAACTGACGGGGGAAGCGGTGGGGGCCGATAATCCCATGCGCATTACCATGACCAACGAAAACGGCTCCCTCACATTCAGTACCATTTCGGGCGTGAATGATACCGTTAATAACACCTATGTGGGCCCCGATACGCCCCGGGCCATCTATCAGCAGGATGAAAACGGAGCGGATACGGATGTTTTGCTGCGTGCGCCGAAAAACGGGGAATACTGGTTGGATACAAGCGGGGAAGAACCCGTTCTGAAAATCTATGCGGATGCCTCCGGCCTGTGGAGTGCACTGGCCAGCGCCTATGTAAAAATCACCCACAGCTCCCTGAAAAGCGGGGACAGCTGTCTGTTCCGCAAGGGTGACGCGGTGGAGATGAGCGGCTTTTCACGGGAAAGCCTGAACGGCTTTCATGTGGTGGAGGCATCCGGCGTGACGGGCAGTGAAGGGTGGATTGTCATCAGCGCCGTGCCCGACGGGACGGAGCGGGAGGAATTCTTATATAACATCGTTACTCCCGAGGAGGGCCAAAGCATTGATGATATTTCCGTTGAATCCACCGCCGATAACGCGGCAGCGGTGGTGATTGCCGGAAACACGGCTTACCGCCTTACCGACGGAGCGTGGGAGGCGGATGAGGAGCACCCGGTATCCTACTACACACGCACCCTTTGTATCAGGCGCACGGTGCCGCAGATGGATTTTGTGACGGAAAGCAAAAACCGTCTGTGGGGCTGCCGCTACGGCAGCGAGGTGAATGAAATCTATGCCTGCAAGCTGGGTGACCCGACAAACTCGTTTTGTTATCAGGGCATTGCCAGCGACAGCTACGCGGTGAGCCTGGGCAGTGACGGCCCGTTTACGGGAGCCGTTGCCTACGATGACGGGGTAATCTTTTTCAAAGAAAACGTCATCCATAAGATTTACGGCAGCAAGCCCGCCAATTTTCAGGTTACTGCCATGGCGGGCAGGGGCATCAAGGCGGGTTCCGACCGTTCCCTTGCCATGGGGGACGAAACCCTTTATTACCTGAGCGACGGGGGTGTGACGGCCTACGGCGGCGGAATCCCCGTGAGCATAGGCACCCCCCTGGGCGATGTGCGCCTGACAAACGGTGTGGGCGGCATGGCAAACGGCAGGTATTATCTGTGCGCCACCGATGAAAAAAGCGGCGAACGGTGCCTTTATTGCTTTGATACAGCAACGGGGCAGTGGTACAGGGAGGATGCTGCCGATGTGCGGTATATGGCGAATTACAAGGGTGCTTTGCTGGCAGCGGGAGAAAATCAACTTGTCATATTGAACGGAGAAAGCGCTGACAGCCCGCTTCCTTTGGCGGGGACGGAAAGGCCGGTGACATGGTTTGGCGAAACGGGTGTAATCGGCCTGACTACTCCCGATGAAAAGTATTACAGCTTTTTTCAGCTGCGGCTGGAGGCGGGGGCAGGCAGTTTGATTCGCGTGGCGGCGGAGTATGACAGCGACGGGGTGTGGCATGAAAAGTTCGTTTGCCGCCCCGAGCGCAGAAGGATGTATGAAATACCCTTTGTGAGCCCCCGGTGCGACCACATGCGGCTGCGGTTTTCCGGCAGCGGAGACTGCACGATTTACAATTTCAGTAAGTATTACGAGAACGGAGGCGATACGGTGCATGGCTGAACTGAATATTGCCATTCCCACGGTGCGCCCCGGCAGCACTACCGAGGAGCAGGTGAGGCAGCTGTACCGTTATGCCGCCCAACTTAACGAAAGGCTGCGGTATATTCTGGCGCATCTGGATGTGGAATCCTTCGGAGAGGAAACGGCGGCAGTGATACGCAACGCCGCCTCTGCCGCCGAAACCGGACGGCAGAACGCCGAATCCATTCAGAGCCTGAAAGCCGAATTCGTAAAGAACGCGGAAACGGTGGACAAGCAGATAGAAAGCATTACCCGCACCATGAACGGCACGGTGCGTTACAGCGATGACGAGTGGGCTCTGGTGGAGCAGAGCGCCGCCCGGTTCACCGCAGACAGTTACGGCTTTGCCGTGAAAACCGATGTGGTGGATTACCTCAACCGGGTGCTGGGCGGCCGTGACGGGGCGGGAAACCCGGCAGACCTTGGGGAAACGGCGGTGTACCCCAACGAGCCCGTGTACCGTTACAGCGGCCTGATTCAGGCGGGGTACAGCAATGAGGAGGGGGCTGTCTGCCTGCAAATCAAGGGGCAGGACAGCGGGGACACGGTGCCCCTGTGCAGTGTGCACACCCCCGATAAGGTGAAATTCAAAAAGGGCAGCGACACGGTGGCCCATTTCGGAGCGGAGGATATGTACATCAAGGATGTGCGCAGCCACACCCTGCGCTTTCGCGGCGCGTACAATTCCCGCTTTTTCAGTTTTGTGGCAAAGGATGACCCGGAGGATGCGGAAAACGGGGAATTACTGCTGCAATACGGGGAATACCGTGCCTCCGATTTTGAAAGCAACCTGCAAAACTGACGAAGCGAACGGGAGGATTTATGCCTGAACATTTTACGGCCCTCGTCAAAAGAGAGGGAGAACAGAATTTTATTCCGCTGGCGGAGGGTGAACCGCTGTATTACGGCGATACGGTGTGCTTACATATGGCGGATGATCTGAAATACGGCACCGCATCCGACCGCAGGCGAATCGCGTTGAAGGGGATTCTGACCTATACGGTTAATGCCGTGATTTCCGTGCCGAGAATGGAAGTCGGCGATTTTACGGCGGAGGAGAGAATCAACGAAACCTTCACCAATACGGGGAATATGGAGGGCAGAGAGCTTGTGCTGACCCTGAATGACCCCATGTGTTTTCTTGCGGCAACCGGAACGCCTACGGAGGATTTTTCGTGCCGTATCAAGCTGCTGTGCTCCTACCGCGCCTTTTGCGACAAGTATCTGGGCGGTACGGAAACCTGTGAATCGCTGACGGAAGAAATGTATTTTCCCTTCAGCTTCGGCCCCTATTCCCGCGATTTCACGGCGGAGCTGACGGTTAAAAATGTGTGGGACCCGGTGAACAAGCAGCTGAAAGTCGGCCCGTACACCGTGGAGGAGTGCGTGGAGAACGGATATGAAGCTGTTTTTAACGGCAACACCCTGCTGCACCCCAATGACGGCGTTGTGGAAACCGCATATCGGGTAACCGTGAAAAATATTGCGCAATCCGTAACTCTGGGCGGGCAGAGCATTTCGGCGGATTCCTACCCCAGGGTGTATGCGAAAAGGCTGGAGATAAACGGGCCGAATATGCAATACGAAACCGCGGGCAGCGAATATGCCCCGCTGGAGGGGAGAAGCGGAGAATCGCCTGCCTATGATACCGGCTGGCGAAACACGGTGACTCCCGGGGATGCCGAGGTGATTCTGACCGATTCCCCCGGCAGGATTCACAGCATAACACTGCCTTTGTTCGGAACCGGGGCGGGAAGAATCCCCCTGCATCAGGTGGGGGAACTGTGGATGGGCAACACCGAACAAATCACCGTGGAGCGTGCCGCCGGTGAGGATGTGAACGGCGCTTTGTTTTACGATTCCGCCGACCCTGCCGCCAACACGTTTATCCGTATCAGCGGCATTACGGCCGCACTTTCATCGGCGGTGAGCAGTTTGATTCTGCACGGCGATGCAAGAGCGAATCTGCGGGTTTATGCTGCCCTTCGTACCGAGGGCATGACGGATTTTTCGGATGAAACGGAACTGGAGGATGACGGTGATGCCAGAGGCTTTCACGGCGTTGTAGGGAACACGGCCATGACGAAGGCCTACTTCGTGAGGATTCGTGCCGTGGATTGCTACGGGCAGGAGGCATCCATGGTGAAACTCTCCTCCGCGCCTCTGACCGAGGACTTTCCCACGGTTTTTAAAGCCAAAGCCAAAACCCGCGAGGCGGAATTCTGGTGGCCCGTAACCTTTTGCGGCGGGCTCAAGGCTGTGAGGCTGGATGAAAATTACCCGCAGGTGAATCTGTGTGACCGCTACACGCCGGGCCTCTACTATGCCGCGGGTTCCCTTAACGGCGTGGATACGGAAACCGTGTATGAAACGGGTGTGCCTGCTCCTTTTCACAAATACATCCTGCTCACGGCGGGTGACGGTGTGAGCGAAGGATTACAGTTGATTTTTCACGATTCATATACGGAAAACGGTGCCTCCCTCGGCTGCGAGCTGCGCCGCATTTACAAGAGCGGCAACCAGTGGAGAAGCACCGGAATCTGGAAAAAATAAGGAGGAAACGGATGGGGAACTATACCATAAAAAAAGGGGATACCCTTACCGGAATTGCCGCTGACCACAACACCACCGTTGCGGCGCTGGCAAAGGCAAATAACATAAAAAATCCCGATTTGATTTATGCGGGGGATACCATTACCGTGCCCGGCGGCACCGCAAAATCATCGGGAAGCAAAACAAATACGGGGAGCAGCATCGGCACGGCTTATTCCTACACAAAGCCTTCGGCAGCTGCCTC
>JAZRWZ010000313.1:0-1064 GCA_045599985.1 Acutalibacteraceae bacterium
GCCCCTGCCGCCCGTACCGCCGCC
This sequence comes from Acutalibacteraceae bacterium, assembly GCA_045599985.1. Lineage (GTDB taxonomy): Bacteria > Bacillota > Clostridia > Oscillospirales > Acutalibacteraceae > CAG-177. Next base: position 25 of record JAZRWZ010000313.1, read on the forward strand.
GATACAGGGAGCCCCAGAGGTTTTAAACGAGATATTACCGTCGAAAAGAAAGACCGTTCCTCCGTTGCCGCCGTTTCCGCCCATGCCCCCGTTGCGGCCGTTATCCACGCCGATGCCATTTGTACCGTTGCCGCCCGTGCCGCCCGTACCGCCGCCGATACAAGGAGCCCCAGAGGTTTTAAGCGAGATATTACCGCCGAAAAGAAAGACCGTTCCTCCGTTGCCGCCGTTACCGCCCGTGCCGCCCCCGTTGTGGAGGTTGCCGCTCTTGTCACTGATGCCGCCACTGCCGCCCGTGGCGCCGCCGCTACAGGGAACATCCGAGGTGGTAAGAGTGATTTTGCCGCCATAAAAACTGACTGTGCCGCAATTGCTGCCGTCGCTGCCGTCTGGGGTATCGTTGACGTCGTCGAAGATTGGGTAGAGGGGATCCGGAACATCGACGGAAGGATCAGGTGGTGCGACAAACGTGAATTCGCTGCTCAGAACGGAAACATCTTTGCCTCTGTTTCCGATATTTCCGCCGATGGCGGTGACATCTCCTGTGTCGGCGGTCAGCTTGCCCATTGTTTCTTCATCATCCGTTTGAGCATAAAAACTGATTGAGCCGCCTTCATCTACGGTGATACCTTTATCTGCTTTCAGCTCCGCACCGTTCAAAAGGATAATGCACACATTGCCCTTTACGGTGGGACGGTTCTTTAATTCAACGGTACCGCCAACCGCATACCATACTTTTCCGGTCGCTTTTTCATTGCCCCATACGGTGTCGTCTTTTGTAATACCGGGTACGGCAACAAAAGTGCTTTCTTTGGTGGTAACGGTATTATCATCCTTTATCTCTCTGTCCAGATAGGAAACATCATCATAATAATTACAGTCTGTTCCGTTGCAACCTGCAACATCGCAAATGCCGTCACCGTTTTCATCCGTATATTTATGGATATTGTATATAATTACTTTATTATCGGTGGTTCCGTCATCCCACACAAAGTTATTCTTATCCTTCAGTGTCAGTGTTACCGAATAATTCTCGCCCG
>JAZRWZ010000314.1:0-8492 GCA_045599985.1 Acutalibacteraceae bacterium
GCGTCATCCAGATATATGCCGCAGGGGCGGTGACCGTCGGCACCAACGTCGTAAATGGCATTGTATCTTATAACCGTCCCGTAAAAATCCCAGCGCCGGCCTGCGTAAATTGCGCCGCCGTCATCGGTGAGCAGGCAAACATTATGGATGTTGTTGTATTCGATAAGATGGTTGTTGCCGCCGTAGGTGATGGCCTCGTGGGGGGAGTCGTGCATCTCGTTGTGGCAGCAGATGTTGCCCACGCCGCCTATGGAGCAAGCCGCCTGATAGGTCTGGTAAATCTCCGACCAGTCGTGGATATAGTTGTTATCCGCCTTGTTGTTGCCGGGGGTCAGGGTTTCGCGGTCACCGCCGTCAAGGGCGATGCCGCCCTTGCCCGTGCGGGTAATCTCGTTGGCATAGGCAAGGTTGTTATAGCCCGTCAGGCTCATTGCCCAGCCTGCCACATTCTTGATCAGGCAGTTTTCCACGGTATTGTTATTACCGCTGATGATAACGGCATCGCCGCGGGTGCCCTTGACGGTGAAGCCGTCAAAGGTGACATAATCCATTCCTTCGGCTTTGATAATGGGCTTCAGAGTGATGGAAAGGTCAACGGATGCGGTGTTCATATTGCCGTCGGGGTAAGTGTATACAATGCCGTTTTCACGGTCAAGATACCATTCACCGGGAGCGGTGAGTTCCTCAAATACATTGTAGAAATAGTAGGGAGCATCTTTCTTTGTGCCGTAGGTGCTGACGAATCTGGGGGAGAGGGTGCGCTTTTCGGCATCAAAATTGCCGATGGGTGAGGAGGCATCCGCCCAGTCGTATTTCCAGAAGCCGAACATCCACACATCGTCAAGGGTTTTCCATGAGGATATTCTCTTGGCAAGCTCGCTGCTGATTTCATAAACATCGGTGGCAGGGTTGCGGATTTCGTCCCAGTTTTCCACTGCGGTAAGGGCACCGTCCGATTCTCTGCCCAGGCCGGTTTCAATGACTTTTTCGGTATAGAGGTAACCGGTATCGGGGTAGCGGGCAAGCACCTGACGCTTGTCGTTGATAAACAGCTCGCAGTAGAGGTCGCCCACCCAGTCGCCGTCATATTTTGCGGCGGTATTGTAGGAGCCGATGGCGTAAAGCTTGCCCCAATCCTCTGCGGTCAGGCCGTATTCCTTCAGGTCGGCGCAAAGCACCTTTTCTTTGGCATCGGCAGAAAGCCTGTCGAGCATGGATTCATCGGTAATCGCTTTGAAACTGTCGGGTCGAAGGGTTATGCCGCCGTTGAGGATGACCTCACCGTCACCGTATGCGCGGTAGGCAATGGGGCACTCTTTTGTGCCGGAATCTTCAGCCGTGAATTCAAGGGAGGATACCCGGTATTCTCCGGCTTTTACGGCTACGGTAATGCCTTTTTTACCCGATTTATCCAGTGAGCGTATAGTGTCACGGGCTTTTTCAATAGTTGCAAAGGGCTTTTCAAGGCTGCCGTCATTTTCATCGCTGCCGGCGGGAGAAACATAATAATCTGCATTCATAAGCATATCCCTTTTCTTTTCGGTAAAGGCGGAAAGGTTGGTCGGAGCAGCCTGAGGAGCGGCGTGCTTGATTCTGTAATCCATGATTGCGGGCACGGCGAGGGGAGCGTAGCCCATGGCGGCAATCAGCAGCAGTGAAAGCACTGCGGGGAATACCTTTTTCCCACCGGCTTTCACCACGCAGATAAACGTAACGGTGAAGAATACCGCAACAATGCCGGTGATGATTTCTGCCGCCAGTGTCGATTTTTGTGCCTCAAAAATCACATTGTTGATAAGGAATACAAGGGCAAAAGATACGGCAATAGAAGCAACGCCGAAGATGGCAGCTTTGAGTACCGCTTTGCTCTTGTTTTTGGCCTTCTGATAAAGAAGACCGAAAAGGAAGGCGGCAACGCCCCAGAGCGCGGCGCTCACGCCGTATAAAGTGACAATCCATGGCGGGAAGGAATAACTGTACAGTGCGGTTGCGGCGCATGCAAGCAGAAAAACAAGAAACGCCTTAAGCGGAAGCTTTTTCACGGTATCCCTCTTTTCTTTTATTTTTTTGCATTATACCATGGAAGGGGGAAAACGGCAATCGTTTTCAACAATCGGAATACAACATCATTTTCTCCTGTTTTCGATATAACGAACCAGAGCGTCTTGTATTATCGCCAAAAGAATAGTATGATGATTTCGGCAAATCAAAAATGTAATAAAACGGGGGAGTAAAATGAATACTTTTTACAAAAGACCTTTTCTTATTGAACTCATGAGCATTTTGCTGGCCTTTACTTCGTTTATCAACTGCATGTTTTTTGTGGAACCGGGCTCCAAAAGGACCACGCCCGACGGGCAGATAAAGGTTATGTCCTTCAATTTACGGCAGTACAAAGCCGATATGTTCAACGAGCACATGAGCGCAAAGCGTGTGCCCGTGAGCATCGATGTGATTCTGGAAGAGCTGCCGGATTCCATCGGTGTTCAGGAGTCGGATTTCGGTTGGACCTGTGCCCTGAACATCGGCCTTGCCGCGGAATACAGAAGCGTATCCATCGGCAGAGATTCCGGGGGCTCCATCGGAGAGGCAACGGCAATCTATTACCGCTACAAAATATACGATGTGGTTGACTGCGGCACATTCTGGCTTTCCGAAACGCCGAACCGTGTTTCAAAGGGATGGGATGCCATGTGCAACAGAGTGTGTACCTGGGTGGTGCTGCAGAACAAGGAAACAAAGGAAGAATATGTGCATATCAACACGCACCTTGACCATCAGGGCGAGCTTGCCAGAGAAAACGGCACGGATATGATTCTTGATTTGGCTTCACAATTCCAACAGCCCGTTGTTTGCACCGGCGATTTCAACACCAAAGAGGGCACCGATATTTACTACAGACTCACCGGCGGCTGCCTTTATGATTCCAAGTATCTCGCCGAGGAAACCATGAGCGGGCCTACAAGCAACGCCTACGACGAATACAAACCGGAAAGACCGCCCATTGATTACATTTTTGTTTCGGAAAACATAAAAGTCAACAAGTACCATATCATCACCGAGCGGGAGAATGATTTTGCATATTCCGACCATTTCCCGCTGTATATCGAAATGAGTTTGTAATTGCTGCTGCATTCCAAAGGGGCTTCTGTGTTTAGGATGGAATTCCGAAAATAAGAATGAAAAAGAAAAATGAATCAGAATTGCCGGGTGTGATGCACAGCTGATAAAAATGATTGACACGAAGGCAAAACAGTTTTATAATTTAAAGTGTGAAACGGGATTCGGAAGAACGGATTTCAGTTCATAATAAATACAAGTATTGATATGGAGGAATAAACATGGGCTTTTTGAAGAGTATCATCAAGAATGCGGTGGATGACGGCATCAGCAAGGGTATTCGTGATGCGGTAAGCTCCGCGGCAGAAAAAATCATTGCCCCGGCAGCGGAAAACTACGCCAATAAGGTGGCAGATACCTTTGACGAAGCCACACAGGCCATTGATTCCGCCTCCGCCGAAAGCAAGCAGGAACAGAAAAGTGCCGTTTCTTCTCTTGAGGAATCCCTGAACAGGTTATCTCAGTCGGCAGAAAAATATGCCGCAACGCTGGAAAAGGCCGCCGCTTCGCAGGAGGACCTGAACAAACTGTGGAACGAGAAAGTGCCCGGTTTCCCCGTGTGGTGCTTCGGCGGCACGGATTTCTGGTTTGATGATCTCAGTGATAACGTGAACAGCGGCACCTGTTTTGCATTCAATGCGGATAACGCCCCGTACGAGGGTCTGGAAATGTATATTGCCCTGCTTAAGGAGAACGGCTTTGTGCGCAAATATCCCTCTGCCGATGAAGTACTGTATAAAGATTTGGGCGGCGAATATCTGATATTCGGCTGTACCGATGCTTTCGGCACCGCTCCCGTAATGAACGTTTCTCTGGCCCGCACGAAGGACAGAAGCGAAATTGAGTGCTGACTTTGCCAATCGCAATCATCAAACTCAAATGAATAACGGAGGAATATACCATGAAAAAGTTTTCGACTCTTCTGCTTGCAGTAATCATGATTCTTTCACTTGCAGCCTGCGGAAAAGAATCTGCGGAGACTCCTGCATCATCCACGAATGAAAATCAGGTTCAGACCTCTCAAACCGCTTCGGCAGCCAATGTTTCCGTTCCCGCGGATGCGGTATCCGATGAAGCAAAGCTGGGCGAAGCCATCTCCTGTAAAGTTGACAGCGAAGGAAAAATTGTATTTTCCATCAAGACTTCTGCCGACATCAAGGTGCACTCCGGCTGGCTCGGCATCTGCCCTGTTGGCGTTTATCTGACCGAAGAAGCCGCTGATGCTGTTGATTCCTACTATGAATATTTTGATTCATCCTACGATAAGGAATGGTTTGACGGCATCTACACATTCGTGCTGGATGACGAAAGTATCGAACCGGGAACCTATACCATGGTTCTGTGTGACAATGACGATTCCGGAAATATAATCGGCGAATGGATTTTTGTAAAGAGCAAGAACGGAGACCTTGAGTTCGGCTTTAAGGATTCCTGGCTGAAGGGCGCCGGAGAAAGCAGAAATGCCGAGGAATTTGACAGCCTTGAGAAAGAGGTTGCCTCCTGGTTTACCTTTAAAGAGAACAGCGAAGAGTGGGCAGAATTCATCTTTGACGGATACTATCTTGAAAGTGTTGATCCGTATGGATATGACAACTATTATCTGATGGTTTGCCCCGAAGGGGACTATTCGACTTATGACCGGGCAATGGAAGCACATGTGGGCGATTATTCCGGCATAGAAGAAAAATGCCCTTATGTGTTCTCGATAAATCATCCTTCTATTGAACCCGGCAAATATACCATGGTGCTTGCAAGAGACGGGCGCAACGATTTGGGAGTCGGCGGTAATGTTGAGATTCAGTTTGGTGTGGAAAAGGTCAACGACACCGAATGGAAGATGGATTTCTCCAATGCCAAATGTCCCGCTCTGGAAGCCAAGTATGCCGGTTAACCGCCTTGCGATATGGCCGATAAGCAGATAATGAAAAAATCCGTCAAAGTGCTGATTCCGGTTGCGCTTGGTTTGGCACTTATCTGCGCCGGAATCATCATCCTTTCATATTTCAACTCTGGCCCTGCGCCGGAGGAAGATGAAATCAAGGTAAACATTCGGCTTGATCTGGATGAAGATATCGGATTACTGCTGATTGATTACGATATGAACGGTGCCGACGGTGCCGGGGGAATATCCAACGCCGATAAATCCATGCTGAAAAAAGACAGCAAGGATTTGTATTGGTCATTCGATAAAAGTCAGCTCGATACGCCTGCCGATACCGTGAATGCGGCATTGAACTTTACGGCGGTAACAGAGTATTTCGCCCCCAACTATGACAACATTTATCCGGAAGAGTACACGGTGCCTATGGGTGATATCACTTTTTCGGCAGATTTCGGAGAAATATACCGGGTGATAATCACAGGTAATAAGACGAACGGATACAACGTGGTCATGGATTGAGCAAAAATAAAACATCGTTCTCGGCGACCCGTTCATTCGGGTCGCTTTCTTTATGCCGGAAAGCAGGAATATCGGATGCGCTTTTATATGTGGAAACGGTGGTTCCCTTTGCTTTCGGTATTTCAAGGCGAAAAACGCCCGAATGTGCGTGAAGATCGCTTTTTAAGGCATATTGTGTTCAAATCTCTTTTGCCTTGCTTTCGGTATCGGGTGATATGCATTTGAACATCTTGTAAGATTCGGTAAAGTATAGTATATTTAAACGGATATATTAATCGATTCAAGGCAAATTGAAAATGATTGTCACAAATATTATGATTACGGGAAGGAAAAAATATGAAAATACTGAAACCTTTTTTATGTTTTCTGCAGGCAATTCTGATTGCTCTTTCCTCATTTTCCGTCTATGCGCCGGGTTTGAAAACATTGGCCGACCACATGAAAGCCGATATGGATTTCAGCAGGGATTTCTCATTTGAGGCGCTGAGCGGTGACGAAGCAAAAATCAGCGATGCGGAAAAGAAGCTTTGCCGGGATTGGTTTAACGAAAACCTTCTTACCGACAAAACACCTGCCTATGATTTTACCGTGGACGGAAAGCGGCTGAAAGAGAATATTGCCGATTGGGATATTTCCGTGGGCAGCGAGAGTGAACCCGGGGCAGTGCGCCCGGGCGGAAAAACCGTTGTGATTACGCTCAATCATAAAAAAAGTGACATTACCGCAGCGGTGGAGGCAACCATTTATGAAGATTTTGCCACCTGCGACTGGACCGTATATATTCAAAATGCAGGCAACGGCGATTCCCCGATGATAGAGGATTTTTGTGCTGCCGACTGCGATATGAAATCCGGCACAGCGGAACTGTATTGCCTCTACGGCTCCAATAATAAAAAGGATGATTTTTCCCTTCGCAAAACAGCACTTTCCGAAGAAGCAGCTGTATTCAATGCCACTGCGGGCAGAAACAGCTCCTGGCTTCCTTATTTTAATGTTGACGGCGACAGCTTTGGCTTTGTGACCGCCATCGGCTGGACGGGGCAGTGGTACTCCTCTTTTGCACCGAATCCCTTCGGCGTTCATTATCAGGCAAAGCAGGAATATTTCAGGGCCTTTCTTCATCCCGGCGAAAAAGTGCGTTCGCCTCTTGTGAGCCTGAGTTTTTATGAAACGGGCAAGCCTGCAAAGGGATACAATATTTACCGCAGTTTCTCAAATGCCTCGGTTATCAATGAGAATGTCGGCCAGCGGGTTTACCAGTGCGCAAGCGGCCCGGTGGAGGATGTGCGGGCAACGGTTGATGCAATCAACGCAAGCGGTGTTTCCGAATATATCGACACCTTCTGGTTTGATGCCGAAAAATGGTTTTACAAGAATGCCCTGTCCTCATGGCGGAATTCTGCCGGTGACTGGACGGCAAGAAAAGACTGGTATCCCAACGGCTTTGTTGAGGTATCGGATATGCTCAAAGAAAACGGCATTGATACCATGCTTTGGTTTGAACCCGAAAGGGTCAGAAAAGGCACGCTATTTTATGAGGTGTGCAGCGAAAAGGGCTGGCTGATTTCAAAAGGCTCCCTGAATCATTTGCTGAACCTTGCGAATGACGAATGCTGTAACTGGTATATTGACTATATGGTAACCTTTTTCAAAGAGAACCATATTGCCGAATTGAGGCAGGATTTCAATATTGACCCGCTTCCCTACTGGAACAAAAATGATGAAAAAGACCGCAGCGGAATAACCGAAAACCACTATGTCACCAACCTTTACCGCTACCTTGACACCATGCTTTCAAGCATTGAGGGCCTTCGGATTGATAACTGCTCATCCGGCGGCAGAAGAATTGACTGCGAGATGATGCGCCGCTCCGTTCCCCTTTGGAGAAGTGACTACCAGTGCGTGAAGCACGGCGATGCGGGGGAGGCGGCTCAGGTGCAAAGCTACGGTCTTTCCCTTGTTTTGCCCTATTCGTGCATTGACTATGAGTGGGCGGACAGTGAATATGAGTACCTTTCCTGCATCACCCCCATTAGGGAGGTTCACTTTGAGCTGGCCATTGATAACCCCGAAAAGTGCGTGAATCACCTGAGAAGATACAATTCCGTCAAATCTTATCTGATTGAGAATTATTATCCTCTCACCCCTGCCGCAAGCACCAATGCCAAAACATGGATTGCCATGCAGTATGGCACGGGCGAAGCCGGGCTTGTGCTTGCATACCGGCACGGCAAGGCGGAAGAAACGCTTACCGTGAAGCTTTGCGAGGTGGATACGAATGCCGATTATATCCTCTCTTTCCCCTTTGACGATACCGCCGAAAGTATAAGGGTATCGGGTAGAACTTTGGCTGAGGGATTTGTTATCCAATCCTCTGCGGCGCCGGAAGGAATCATTATTGAATATGCTAAACAGTAATTGACTCAAGTTTGGAGAGTAAGTATTATGAAAATTCAAAACAGAGTATTATCCGTCATTCTTGCAGCTGCCATGATAATAACCGCATTGCCCTTTGCATCATTGGCTGCCGATGCGCAGAATACCGAAGAAATCATTATGTTCGGCTCCTACCCTCAAAGTGAGGTGAAAGAGGAAAATTTGATTTCATCCCTTAACGCTCTTGACGCCGTTTGGATGAGCTACGGCTATTACAGCGGCACCGGGATTTATGATGACGGAAAAATGGCCCCATCCGACTTTATGAAATATGCCGACGTTTCGTATGAGGGCAGCAGATACCGGGGCGTAACCTTTGCGTATTACAGACCGACCTTTACCGGTTATTCCTTGATAAACGATACCGACACCTATCAGGATAACAACGGCTATGAGTGCGGAAAAACATACTGGTTTAAATACGAACCCCTTGAATGGAGAGTGCTTGACCGCGAAACGGGCTATGTTGTGTGCGAATCCGTCATAGACTCGCAGCCGTTCAGCAATTTCCTTTTCTTCAACGGTTCGGCCTACT
>JAZRWZ010000315.1:0-14227 GCA_045599985.1 Acutalibacteraceae bacterium
AATTTAATATTGTTTTATTTTCAGCGTGGAAAACTTTTCTCAAAAAGTTTCTCCGGCTTTTTTCTTTTCGATCCGTTTCCTCCTCCGTGTCTCGTAGTCGTCTGCGGGGAAGGCGCCGGCGACGTAGAGCATCGTCAGCATCGCGAAGATGAACGCCTGCAGAAGACCGCTGAACAGATCGAAGTAGACCGAGAGGACGGCGGGTATGCCGACTCTGAGGAACGGGATGTCGCCGAGGAAGCCGGGCAGCCAGCCGAAGAGTGTATTCGACAGACCGTTCAGGGCGGCGGCGACGAGCACCGAAATGACCGCGCCCGAGAGGACGTTTCCGTAATGACGGAAGACCATCGAGACGGGAGTCGCGAATTCGGAGATGACGTTAAGGGGAGTGAGGAGCGCGACGGGCTCGCCGAAGCTCTTGAGGTAGTGGAGCGGGCCGCACTTCATCTTGTAATAAGTGATGAGGAAGAACACGATCACTGCCCAGCCGCCGATGATGTTCACGTCCGAGGTCGGGGAGAACAGACCGACGAGGGAGAGCAGACTCGAGAAAGCGGAGAGCCCGAGGATCGCGGCGATGAAGGGAGCGAAGCCGTGGAAATATTCGCCCATGTTGTCGCGGACGAGCTTCTCGGTCACCTCGACGATCCACTCGGCGAGGAGCTGACGCTTCGTCTCGGCGCGTTCCGATATGCCGTGAGTCAGCCACAGACACAGGAAGAACAGCGATATGAGCACTGCGAGCGAGTTGACCTGAGCCTCCGTTATCGGCAGTCCGCCGAGCGGCAGGTCGATCGTAAAGAAGATCGCGGCGCCGGTGATCGAGATCCCGTCGGCGGCGGGGATGAAGAGCACCTTGGCGGCGATGGCAAGGACGATCGGCAGGACGATACACGCGAGGAGTATCCCGTCGACCACCTTGAATTTCACTGTTTTAGTCATCCGATTCACCGTCCTTTGCGACAGTCTGATTTCCGAAAAACGGACGGAGCGTGATCGCGATGCGCGGGAAGAACAGCGGCAGGAGAGACGCGACGGTGTCGAAGCAGTTCAGAAGAACTCCGACGAGCGCAAAGCCGATGAGCATGAGAAAGCGCAGCATCTGCGAGAGCTTCATCGTGTTTTTTGCGTTTTTTTCGTCCTTTGTCACGGCACGCTGGACTGTCAGCCCCATCAGGAAGAAGTTGAGCACTGCGCCGACGGCACTGAGTATGTTCCCGAAAAGGACCGTTAAGTCCCATTTGCCGATCAGAAGGAAGACCGCCTGCATCATGGCGCTGAGGATCACCGTGACCGTCGCGATGTATGCCGTCTCGCGGCGCACGGCAGAGTCGATTTTAAGTGCCAAGCGAGGACCTCCGTACGAATATGATACTTATAAAAAAGAGAAAATTCTGCCGTTATCCGCTGCCGGGACTCCCGCATCTATTTTCTCGCGTTCACCAGAGAATAGTATACCACATCGCGCGGGTAAAATCAACAATTTTATTATATTTTTTGCTTCCCTGCGTTTTTTTGACCGATGTTTGCCTCCGGCGGGGAAGGCTCATAAAAACATTTTCGCGCGGACAAAATGATTTTGTCTGATTCATTAGGACCGCTGCACAACTGCGTTGTGCGTTACGTCGGTCCCTACAGAAAAAGGATGTTTTTTCGCCATTTAGTTCGTCTGTCAGTGCATGAAAACACAATAAAACCGTAGGGACCGACGTCCTCGGCGGTCCGCACAGCCGCACAAATAATTTCAGCAAACCGTAGGGAGTCCCGCCGTTTCGCGCGGACAAAATGATTTTGTCTGATTCATTCATTTTGCGTTTTTCATCTTGATTTCGCTCCGTCTTTGTTATAAAATATATCCCGTGCGAAAAATCGGGAGAAAGGAGGGACGCGGGAAATGGCAAGGACGACCGATCTGACGTCGGGAGGCATCGCGAAAAAGCTTATCGTGCTCAGCCTGCCGCTGATACTCTCGAACGTACTGCAGATACTGTTCAATATGTCCGACATCGCCGTTGTCGGCAGATTCGCGGGAGACACCGCTCTCGGTGCCGTCGGCTCGACTGCCATCTACACCACCGTCTACGCGGGCTTCATGATCGGAGTCGGCGCGGGCATAAACTCCCTCGTCGCCCTTTTCTTCGGCGCGAAGGACGAAAAGTCGACCGAAGAGTCCGTCCACACCTCCCTCATCATCGCCGCGGCGACGGGTGTCGCGCTGTGGGCGCTCGGCACCGCGTCCGTGACTCCGGTGCTCACGCTCCTCGGCACGAAAGAGGAGTTCATGAGCGGCGCGTGCCTCTACCTCCGCATTTATTTCACCGGCATGCCCGCGCTCGGCATATATAACTTCGGCGCGGGAGTCTGGAGCGCAGTCGGCAACACGAAAAAGCCGCTTACATATCTCAGCATCGCGGGAGTCCTCAACGTGGCTCTCAACATGATCTTCGTGACCTCTTTTCACATGGACGTCGCGGGCGTCGCGCTCGCCACGGTCATCTCGGAATACCTTTCCGCCGCAATGATACTCGTCTCCCTCTTCCGTCAGGAGGGCTCGTTCGGGCTGTCGGCAAAAAAACTGCGCCTCACGCCCGACAAGGCGCGCCGCGTCGTATCTCTCGGGTACCCCGCGGGACTTCAGAACGCGATCTTCGGTTTCGCGAGCCTCTTCGTTCAGGCGGGAGTCAACACCTTCGATCCCGTCTGCGTCGAGGGATGCGCAGCCGCCGCGAATTCCGACGGGCTCGTCTACGACACCATGGCTGCGATCTACACCGTCACCTCGAGCTTCGTCGCGCAGAACTTCGGCGCGAAAAAGAAGGACCGGATCAAAAAAAGCTACGCCGTGGGACTCGCGTGGTCCTTCCTCGCGGGAGCCGTCTGCGGAGCGCTTCTCATGATTTTCGGCAGAGAGTTCCTCTCGCTTTTCACGAAAAGCCCCGAGGTCGTCGACGCGGGGATGCGCCGCCTCGTCATCATGAGCGCCTCGTACGGGGTCTCCGCCTTCATGGACTGCACCATCGCTGCGTCCCGCGGACTCGGCAAGACGGCTGTCCCGACGGCGGCGGTCATGCTCGGCTCGTGCGTGTTCAGAGTCATCTGGATCTACACCGTCTTCGCGTACTTCGGCACGATGACCTCCCTATTCCTGCTCTACGTCTTCTCGTGGACGCTCACGGGCGCGTTCGAGATCGCCTATTTCGTCTTCACCTTCCGCCGCGTGACGGCTTCTTTCGGGCGGGAATAAAAACTGTTGCAAAAAAAGACTTGTTGTGGTATCATATAATCACATAACAGCGAAAGGAACAAAGTCATGAAAAAAATAATTTCTCTTATCCTCTGCGCTCTGATGCTCGTCTCGCTCTTCGCGTGCGGCAAGTCCGACGCAGATGAGTCATCGACCGAAACCGCCGCCGGCACCGAGACCGCGGGCGCCCCGGACGCAAAGCTTGAAGACGCTCCCGTAGAAGGATATACCGAGGGCTTCATAGCGGCTCTTAAAGCCGAGAACGAAAAGTTCGCAGAGCTCGACAATTTCGAGATCAGTTTCACGGCAGTGATGAAGGAAGGCTGGCTCGGTGAAGACGCGCCGAAAGACGCCGCACCCGCCGAAGGCGAAAAGCCCGTGAGCGTTTTCTGCGACTATTCGGTATGGCCGAAAGATCAGAAAGAAAAAACGGTCTACACGTACGGCGCTTACTTCTTCAGCCTCAATACGGAAAAAGGAACGCTCACTCCGGTGTCCGCGATGACAATGGTCAACGATGCGGAAAAGGGGATCACGGACGAGCAGACCTTTGACAGTGAAGAGCTCGCGGAAAAGATCGACTTCATGTACGAATTCATAAAATAAACAAAAAACCGCAGAAAAGAGACTTGTTCTTAAGGACAGTTTTGTGAGATGACCGCCACAGAATGTGGTGAGTAAGTGCGCACTTGAAAAAAGAAACAGGCACATCAAAAAGCCACGGGTGGATAAGGAAGTATTTTATGTGTTTTTTGGTGTATGGAAAAATCTGATGCCCCTGTATGATAAAGACAAGCCGGTTTTGAATGGGAGAAAAAGCATGAATGCTCTTTTGGAGTTTGGTGAAAATTATATAGAATTCGATGACTTGCGTTTTTACCCCGAAGAAATGGAAAGAGGAAATCCGTATAACTGTACAGTTAAGATTAAAGTGAAATCAAATGGTTTTATGGGTGTTTCACCATGCGAATTTGATATGCGCAATCTAATCGATTTTACAAATGAGCTTAAGAAAATGTACGAGTTCAAAGCAAAAGAAGCTGAAATCCAAGAAATCGGATACGGAGGAATGCTGCATTTTTCGGCTGATAATATTGGGCATATTAGAATCAGCGGAGATATCTTCGGAGAAACAATGATACATGAACTGAAATTTGAATTTGAAGCTGATCAGACCGCGCTTTTGCGCTTTATTTCAGAATTACACCAATTCGCAGATAATTAACAGATCGCACAAACAAATACCCTTTTGTTAAACTGAAAACCACCTACCGAAAAAGAGTAATCATCTCTTCCGGTAGGCGGTTTTGTCTCATTCGGTATCAAGCAGGGAAAAATGATATATTTTTCCGTTCAAAGCCGATTGACATCGGCTTATTATTTAAGGGCAAGCCCCTAACACCTCATAGGAAGAATAAACGGGAAAATACTTCCTTATGCATTCGGTGTATATCGGCAGAAAAACTTCCGGCATCACCGGACTCCCGTGCGGGAATTCACCCGACGGCGGCCTCCGTTGTAAACCGGCTCAAAAATCGAGAGGAGAAACCTCGGTCAGGGTGTGGGGGTCCAGAATCTTTTCAAGCTCCTTCTCGCTCAGAAGGCCTTCTCTCAACACGATATCCTTCACGGGAACGCCCGTTTTCAGGGATTCCTTGGCAATGGCGGCGGATTTGCCGTAGCCGATGTAGGGCTTTAAGGCGGTGGCGATGCCCACGCTCTGATTCATCAGGTATTCGCAGCGCTCGCGGTTGGCGGCAATGCCCTCCACGCAGTTGTCAATCAGGGTCTTCACGGCGCCGGTCATGGCGGTGATGCCCTCATACAGGCTGTAGAAGATGACGGGCTCAAAGGCGTTGAGCTCAAGCTGACCGGCCTCGGCTGCCATGGCAATGGTCATATCGTTGCCGATTACCTTGAAGGCCACCTGAGAAACCACCTCGGGAATAACGGGATTCACCTTGCCGGGCATGATGGAGGAACCGTTCTGACGGGCGGGAAGAGCGATTTCCGCCAAGCCCGTTTTGGGGCCGCTGGACATAAGGCGAAGGTCGTTGCTGATTTTGGAAAGATTGACCGCCGCTGCCTTGAGGGCGGAGGAAACACGCACATAAACATCCAGATTGGAGGTGCCGTCAAACAAATCCTCACACTGGGTGTAGGTTTCGCCGCTCACCCTGGAGATGTTTTCACAGATGTGAGCCAGATAATAGGGGTCGCCGTCAATGGCGGTGCCGATGGCGGTGGCGCCCATATTCAGGGTGTGAAGGGAGGCTTCCGCCCGCTCCAGCCCGGCAATGTCACGCTTTACGGCGCCGGCGTAGGCGTGGAACTCCTGACCCAGACGCATAGGCACGGCATCCTGCAGCTGGGTGCGGCCCATTTTGAGCACATCGTCAAATTCCTCCGCTTTTTTCATGAAAGCGGCGAAAAGGCGTTTTTCCTCGGCAATCAGCCCTTTGAGCAGGGTGGCTGCCGCAATTTTACCTGCGGAGGGGTACACATCGTTGGTGGACTGGGCCATGTTGGTGTGGTCGTTGGGGTGAACCATGGTGTAAGCGCCCTTTTTGCCGCCCAGAATCTCCTCCGCGCGGTTGGCAATCACCTCGTTGGCGTTCATGTTGGCGCTGGTGCCTGCGCCGCCCTGAATGGCATCCACCACAAACTGGTCACGGAATTTGCCGGCAAGCACTTCGTCGCAGGCCTGCATAATAGCCTCTGCCTTATCTGCCGCCATGCGGCCGGAGTCGCGGTTGGTCATGGCAGCGGCTTTTTTGACGAGGGCAAGGGCATTGATAAGCTCGGGGTGCATCATGGTGCCGGTAATGGGGAAATTCTCCGCTCCGCGCAGGGACTGCACGCCGTAATATGCGTTAATATCTATCTCTTTTTCGCCGATGGAGTCGGCCTCGGTACGCGTCATTTTTCCGTTTACAGTATCCATTTTCGCATCTCCTGTCAATCATGAAAAATTTGCAATATTTTGTTTTTTCCGGGCGATATTTCTTCACCCAATTCGGATAATACTCCCCCCGCCGCCATTCTTCAACATTTGGGGCTCAAATCCGAATAATTAATATTTTTAAGGGAAAATACTTAATTTTTTTAGATTTTTTGCGCATAAACTTAATTAAATTAGGTTGACGGCGGTGTTCAATCGGAGTATCATCAGCGGTGGGTGATAAAGAATGGATAAAACAGATGTTAAAATCCTGCACATTCTGCAGCAGGACGGCAGAAAGCCCATCAAGGAAATCGCGCAGGAGGTTTTTCTCTCCTCCCCGGCGGTTTCGGCCCGCATCGAGCGGCTTGAGCGGGAGGGCATCATCACCGGCTACCGCGCCGAGGTGGATATGGAAAAGCTGGGCTACTACATCACGGCCTTTGTGGATGTGGCCATGGAGCCCTCCAAAAAACCCCGCTTTTACAGCTACATTGAGAAGGTGCCCAACGTGCTGGAGTGCAGTTGCGTAACGGGAGAACACACCATGCACATCAAAACGGCCTTTCACACCACCGCCGATTTGGATGAATTCGTAATGGAGCTTCAGAAATACGGGCAAACCAGAACAAAAATCGTTTTTTCCACCAGCGTAAAACCCCGGGGCATTGATGTTTACGGCATGGAGCCGTAAGCCGAATTCCATCCGCTTTTTGGCACCTTCTGCCGCGCCGCCCTCATTCGGGATACGGCAAGAAGGATGAAGGAGAACTCATGACCAAATCCCGAAAAAAATATTTTGTGTGCCTGCTGTGCGTTTTGCTTTGCGCCGGGGCGGCTCTCTGCTGCACGCTGCGGAGCACATTCACTTTTAAAATCACGCCTTACGAGGTGTATTCCCCCCGCCTGCCCGCCGCCTTTGAGGGCTATAAAATCGTGCAGATTTCGGATTTGCACGGCGCCGAATTCGGTGAGGGGAACGGCAAACTGCTTGCCGCCGTAAAGGCGGAAAAGCCCGATATCATCGTGATTACCGGGGACTTGGCGGACCCGAACAAAACCGAGGCCGCCTACGCCTTCACCGCAGGGGCGGTCACCCTTGCTCCCTGTTATTTTGTCACGGGCAATCACGAGGCCAGCTTCCCCGGCATTTATGAGCAGACGGCATCCATCCTCCCGGCGCAGGGGGTCACAATGCTTCACAACGAAACCGTGCCCTTGAAGCGGGGCGGCGATACCCTGTGGCTCACGGGAATGGATGACCCGCTGACGGCAGGCGCGGATTTGTCGGAGCGGGAGGCGTATTACACCCAAACCCTGCGCCCCGTTACCGCCAAAGACGGGTACCACATTCTGCTCTCCCACCGCCCGGAGTATATGGCGTATTACGCCGGGGCCGGGGTGGATCTGGTATTCACGGGCCATGCCCACGGCGGTCAGCTTCGCCTGCCCTTCATCGGTGCGGTGTATGCGCCGAATCAGGGCTTTTTCCCCGCCTATGACGGGGGAATTTACCGGCAGAACGCCACCATGATGGTGGAGAGCCTGGGCCTTGGCTGCAGCGTGATTCCCTTCCGCTTTTGCTGCACCCCCGAGGTGGTTACGGTGACCCTTCACCGGGGCAGCGAGCCGTAAGACCCGTTATTGATTTTCGGCAAAGGGAGTGATATACTTCTTTTGTAAGGAAATATCTTCCCGAATCCCACATATCTCAGAATAATTCCGATGCCAAAGGAGCATGATATTGTGACCATCACCAAAACCGCCGAAGGCAGCACCCTCACCCTTGCACTGGAGGGCAGATTGGATACCGGCACCGCCCCCGAGCTTGCCGAAGTGCTTGACGAAGCTCTGCCCGGCTTGACCGAGCTTTTGTTTGATTTTGAAAAACTGGATTATCTCTCCTCCGCAGGGCTCCGCGTGCTGCTGGCCGCCAAAAAGGCCATGAACAAGCAGGGCACCATGGTGATTCGCCATGTGAACGATTCCATTATGGATGTGTTTGATATTACCGGCTTTACCGATATTCTCACCATAGAATAACCGAGGAAGGACCGCATAGCCATGAAAAAAGTGATTACAGCCAAAGCTGTTGTCGAAAACGTGCCCGTTATAACGGACATGGCGGCGGAGGCTCTGGAATCGGTGGACTGCCCCATGAAAACCATGGTGCAGCTTCAGATTGTGCTGGATGAAATCATCAGCAACATTGCCCGCTACGCCTACAAGGGCACGGAGACCGGCGACCTGACCGTGACGCTGGAGGTGGGGGGGGAGCCCCCCGTGGCCTCCGTCACCTTCATTGACGAGGGCCGCCCCTATGACCCTTTGGCCAAGGAGGACCCGGATATTACGCTGTCTGCCGATGAGCGTGAAATCGGCGGGCTGGGCATCTTTATGGTGAAGAAGACCATGGATTCCATGACCTATGAGCGCCGTGACAACCGCAACGTGCTTACCGTTACCAAAAAATTATAAATCGAAAACCCCGTCTATCGGGGTTTTTCTGCTTGGCAAAAGAGATTCGAACCCGATATGGTTTTGGCGGCATCTCTTTTGCCTTTGTGCCGCAGAAAAAGGAGTTTATTATGAAGTGGATGATTGCCTCGGATATTCACGGCAGCGCTCTGTTCTGCCGCCAAATGCTGGCCCGCTTTGAGGCGGAAAAGGCTGACCGCCTGCTGCTGTTGGGAGATATCCTTTACCACGGCCCCCGCAACGATTTGCCCGCCGAATATGACCCGAAAGCTGTGATTGCCATGCTCAATCCCCTTGCCGCCCGCATTTTGTGTGTGCGGGGCAACTGCGAGGCGGAGGTTGACCAGATGGTGCTGAACTTTCCCGTAATGGCGGATTACGCCGTGCTGGATTTGGAAAAATGCCTGCTGTACGCCACCCACGGCCACCGCTTCAACGGGCAGAACCCGCCGCCCCTTGCACCGGGGGATATTCTGCTGCAGGGTCACACCCACATCCCCTGCTGTGAGCCCTGCGGGGATTTCATCTGCATGAACCCCGGCTCCGTGGGCATTCCCAAGGAGGGGAGCCGCCACGGTTACATGACGCTGGAAAACGGCACCTTCCTCTGGAAAGACATGGAAGGCACCGAAATAATGAAATATTGCCTGTAAAAAGAAAATGAGGGCCTGCCGCAAAAATAAACTGCGGCAGACCCTTTCTGTTTTGTGGGGTATTGTTTTTCTCAGCCCTTCATCTCGTTCACATCGTTGAGCAGGATGCCGTCAAAGGGGCCGTTCATGTATTGGGTAAGCAGAGCGGAATCGGTATAGCCCACATCGTTTTTGGAGAGCATCAGCCATGTGGGGAAGGAGAAATCATAGCCCTCCACGGGCAGCCATTTTTCCCACAGGCGAATGTAATCCGCCCCTGCCTCTTTGAATTCCGGCACAACGGAGGGGTTGCGGATAAAGCCCAGAATTTTCGCCTTGGGGCGGCGGGCACGCACGGCCTGCAGCTGCTCCACACGGGTTACGCCGAACACCGCATCCTCATCCCCCCAGCCGCCTTTTTCCAGCTCGTCCAGCAGGGCGGGAATCACCTCCGGCTCCTTGATGTGAATAAGCATGGGGCGGATATCCGCCGCCATATAGTCAGCGAAGAGGTGGGCGGTGCAGTCGGGGGCATCCTTATGGCGCAGGGCGGTGAACTCCGCTGTTGTCATCTCTTTTATGAGCTTATCCGTGCCGAACACCCGCTGTGCATTATCGTCGTGGCAAACGGCCACGGCGCCGTCGGCGGTCAGGCGCACATCCAGCTCCACTAAATCCGCACCGTCCTCCAATGCCTGCCGGGCGGAGGCAACGGTTTGCTCGGGATAGATTGTGGGGCCGCTTCTGTGGGCAATCTTTTTCATCTTTATCGTCTTCTTTCCCTGAAAATCCTGCAAAATTGCACACGGTACGGCAAAAAACGCCCGAATGTGCGCGAAGATTGCTTTTTAAGGCATATTGTGTTCAAGTCCCTTTTGCCATGCTGTGAGTATAGCACAACCGGCGGGGAAAGTACAGTTTTTTCTCCCCCGCTCCGCCCTGCTTTGTTATTGACGGCAATGGGTTATTGTGATACTATTAAAATGTATAAGTCCCGAAAAAACCGGGCGGAAATTCCGCCGAGCGAAAGGAATCGATTTGCATGCCCGTTGCCCAGAATGACAACATCTGCCCCCGCATTGACCGTTTTGACGAAAAAACCGTTGTGTTCGTGACCAACGCCATGAATGCCACGGCCTCCGCCCACTCTTTGGCAGCGCTGATGAACGGCCTTTCCAAAAAAGGCTACACCATTCACCTGATTACCTCCGGCGCCCCGGCGGGGGATGACTACATCACCGCCGATAACGTGATTCGTCACGCCCTGAACCGGCTGGAGAATGACGGCGTAAACGCCTCCCTTGCCATGCTGCGCGTGCTGGGCGCCATCCCCGCCAAAACCGTGATTCTGTGGGGCACCTTCAACGCCAGAACCTACCAGCGGTATCTTGCGGCAAAGTCCCTGGGCCGCTGTGTCATTCTGTACCAGACCCAATCCCCCTGCCTGCCCGTTTCCTCGGGCCCCCACAGCCTGATTGCCATGTATAACAACTGCGTGGCCGGGTGTGATGCGGTCATTACCCCTTCCCGGAAGGATGCCGAAATGTTTGCGGGGCTTGGTGCCGGAATGCAGACCGTGATTCCCTTCTACCTGCCCTACGACAGCAGTGAGGTTTCCCCCTCCACGGTGGAGAACCGTCAGATTGCCTTTTTCTCCTCCTTCGCAGGCAGAAACACCAAAAATATTCTGGCAGCTTTTGCCCTGCTGCTGCAGAAATATCCCGATGCCAAAATGCACATGATATTACTGAAATCCGTCAAAAGCAAGGCATCCTCCGATGCCATGATGGATTATGTAAAAAGCCTGAATCTGGGCGAAAGCCTTGAAATCGAGCGCATGGTATTAAAGCCCCTGCGCCAGCTGCGCACGGCGGGCATCAGCATCACCTACGCCCACTATGAGCATATGCCCCAAACGGTGATGGAGAGCCTTGCCGCGGGCATTCCCGCCATCCTCGCCACCGACGGGGATTACGCCGGGGACTGCCTGCCGGTGGAGGAGGTCAACGCCGCCGATGTGAGCGCCATATACCGCCTGCTTGAAAAATATATGGAAGAAGAGGCCCGCCTTGCCTTCCGCGATACCGCCCGCAAAGGGCTGGAGGCCGAAACGCGCCAAGCCATCGTTGCCCAATGGTGCGATGCCGTGGATGCCGCCGAAGCCGCCTTTGATGCCCGTGTGGCAAAGGCCGCCGCCGTTTCAAAGCTGACGGAGCAGGCTCTGCTTGCCGATGACCCCGCTGCTCTGGGTTCCCTGATGCTTGAGCAGGGCGCCACCGCCGCCGACCTGTTCGGTGCCTGCCTGATGCAGAGCATGACCAAGGAGGCCACCTTAGCCGCCTTCTGCAAATTCGGCGCCATGGCGGGCAACCGTGCCGACGAGGTGGAGGAGAGATTCCGCTACCTGAACGTGATGGAGGAGCCCCTGAAAAAGGGCCTGTCCCCCGAGGATGCTGTTCTGCTCTCCGACAAAGCCATTTACACGGGCTTTGAGCTGCAGGCCATGCTGTGCCAGTGCGGGGTGAAGCCCGAAGAAATCATCCGTGCCTTCGGTATTCCCAATTTGGATATATTCCGCGCGGTGTGCGCCGAATCCCTTAACCTGTTAAACTGCCTTTATAACAACGATGTGCGCTCCGACCCCCGTGTGTATCAAACGGAGAACAGCAGCGTTCTGACCTATCGCAACGCCCAGCGCTATTTCCTGCACAACAACAATAACGCCCTGAAATTCAAGGGCCACTCGCTGGTATCCCGCACCCTGCGCCTTACGGCGGATATCAACAGCCCCTGGGATTTCAAAAGTCCCCTGCAAAAGCTGCTGTGCGCCCCCTTCTTCCTGCGCACCCTGCTGCGGCGCAAGCTGATTCTTATGGGCAAGCGCCGCCAGAACCGCCGCAAGGTGGTGGAGGTGGATTCCGGCGATACCCGCAAAATCCAGCTGCTGGTTATGCTGATGCTGCTGGAGCTGGACCGCATCTGCAAAAAATACGATTTGACCTATTACCTTGCCGGGGGCTCCATCCTGGGCGGCATCCGCCACAAGGGCTTTATTCCCTGGGATGACGATATCGACATCACCATGCCCCGCCCCGATTACGACAAATTCATCCGGGTGGCACAAAAGGAGCTGCCGGAGGAATTCTATTTGGATAAGGACTGCGTGCCCTTCTGCCACAACCGCATTGAAATCAAGGGCACGGTGTTCCACAGCTTCTGGCGCAACGGCGGCATATTCCTTGATATTCTTGCTCTGGAAGGCAGCCCCGAGGATGAGGGCAAGCGGCTGCAGCACGAAATGAAGTGCAAATTCTGGCGTGCCCACATGCTGGAAAAGGCCCGCCCCTTCCCCGTATTTGACCTTTCCACCAAAGAAAAATTCAAGCATTATATCTACCGCTCCATTCTGCTGTTTGTACCCCGCTCCTTCCTGAAACACAGATGGGAGCACTGGGCCAAGAAATACAGCACCGCCGAAACCGACAGCTGGGTTTGCCTGCCCGCCAGCATTTACACCTATGAGCAGGAACGCTTCCCCAAGGAATACTGGGATAAGCCCGTGCCCATGGAGTTTGAGGGCATGATGCTGCCCACCATGGCCCACTGGGAGGATTACCTGATTTGCCACTTCGGCGATTACATGAAGCTGCCCCCCGAAACAAGCCGCAAATCCCACCACTATATTTACGAATACAGTCTGGGCAAATACGGCGATATGTCCGTTGAGGAATTGGAAGAGCTGTTCCAAAAGAAGAAAGAGGCTCATTTCGGAACCGAGGAGTCATTATGAAGAAAAACACGGCAACCTTAACCCCCGCCAACCGTTTTTGCGATGAAAAGGGACGGCTGTACTATTTTGATAACGCCAAGTTCCTTTTGATTGTGCTGGTTGTGATTGCCCACGCCCTTTCCCCCTTAAAGACGGATAACGGAGCGGTGCATGTCATATGGAAGCTGATAAACTGTATGCATATGCCCACCTTCATCTTTATTTCGGGATTCTTTGCCAAGGGCTACCTGCAAAAAAGCGGCCGTCTCAAGGCACAGCGCACCTTCACCTACATTTCGCTGTTCCTGTTTTCACAGCTTTTCGTGTCTTTATTTGAATACTTCGTGCTGGACCACAAGGTGGGCTTCTCCCTGCTCTCCGCCCGCTCCTCCCTCTGGTTTTTGCAGTGCCTGCTGGTGTGGTACCTTGTGCTGCCCTTCTTTGCCCAGTTCAAGGGCCCGGTGGTGCTTGTTGCCGCCGTGATTACGGGCCTTGTTATCGGCTATGACCCCTCCGCCCTGAATGTGCTTGCCATCTCCCGGGTAATCGTGCATTTCCCCTTCTTCATGGCGGGTTATTTCTGCACGCCGGAGATATTCAACAAGCTGCGCACCCTCCCGTTCCGTATCATCGGGCCGGTGTTCCTTGGGCTTTCGATTTTTCTGTTCGCCTATTTCGGGGAATACATCGGGGACGGGCTGTTCACCTGCAACGTGCCCTATGATTCCCTTGTCTGGGCAAAGGATTTGCCCCTGCTGCTGCGGTGGCTGCCCCGCTTCCTGTTTTATGTGTTTGCTCTGGGCCTCGGCGCCGGTTTTCTGGCATGGGTGCCCCGCGCCAAAACCTTTTTCACCCGGTTCGGTCCCCGCACCCTGCAGGTTTACATTCTGCACCGCTTCCTGTACCTTGCATGGCTGGATTACGAATGGTGGACTCTGGACTGGCTCAAGAACCTGCTTCTCGATTTGTTTGCAGACAAAACCGTGCCCGCGTGGATTACGGCGGATTGGCTCACCAACGGCACCGCCCCCTTGCTTGTGGCTGTGCTCGCATTGATTCTGACCTTTGTGCTGTCCCTGCGGGTGTTCCAATACCCCTTTGATTTGATTCAGAAAATCAACATCACAAAAGCGCTGAAAAAGAAATAAGTTTTCGGTTTTCAG
>JAZRWZ010000316.1:0-8543 GCA_045599985.1 Acutalibacteraceae bacterium
TACAAAACAGTATTAAGGAAGGCCTGATTAATCGAAAATGCCGGAAACATAGGTATTCCGGGCTTGGAATTGCGGATGAAAAAACACTCTCAGAATGTTTCTCGGAAATCGGGGAGATATTAGGGGAGATGTTGACGAAAAACAGCTAAAAAACAGGGTCAAACACCCACGGATAGAAAAAGCCGCAACCCCTTGATACATAAGGGATTGCGGCATTGGCGGAGAGTTAGGGATTCGAACCCTAGGTGCGGTTAAGCACACAGCATTTCGAGTGCTGCACCTTCGACCACTCGGACAACTCTCCGGATAGGGGGAACCGCCGGTTACGGGAAGCGGTTTACAACGGTGTTATTTTAGCAAAAGGTATGGCGTTTGTCAACCGGAATCCCGGAGAAAAACCTATGATAATCTTGGGAAAGGTCTATGATAATCTTAGGGAATGGTATAAGATAATCCCGGAGAAAGGTCTATGATAATCTTAGGGAATGGCATAAGATAATCCCGGAGGAAGGTCTATGATAATTCTTGGGAATGGCACATGATAATCCCGGAGAATGGCCTGTGAGGATTCATGGGGAAAGTGCCTTTGAAGCATAAAGGCAGAAAAATAACAGGTGAGCAGCCCCGTAATACCTGTCCTGACGAATGGTTTCGGATATCGGCGCAAAACCCGTTCAGCTGAATAATCCGTGCATTACGCCGTAAGAAGTCCCGGTGCAATGAAAATACTGTACGCTGCTCCGGAAAAAAGGATGTACCGCAAATAGTTTTTATTGTGCTTTGGCAAAAGGGATTCGAGCCCAATAACGCCCGTACTGCAAGGCAAAAGAGATTTGAACACAATATGCCTTAAAAAGCGATCTTCACGCACATTCGAGCGTTTTTCGCCTTGAAATACGGCAGTATTCCTGCGGCGAAGAAACACCCGACTGCACGCAAATCTCATCTTTTTAAGGTGCGAAGCCTAAAAAAGCGATCTTCGCGCACATTCGGATGTTTTTTGCCTTGAAATACCAAAAAACCGGATATAACTCCCTCGCCTGACTCCCGAAAATATGTCTGTCATCCCCGGATTTGACAAAAGAGGTTTTTCGGGTATAATAGACAGATAAATACCATATCTATTACAGATACTACCACATTTTTCAGAGTAAACGGAAACACGGGAGGGTACTATGTTCGGCGCTGATTTCTTTTCACAAACCCTGGGCCAATGGGAGTTTTTGGTAAGGCTTCTGATTGGCGTTATCTGCGGCGGCGCGGTCGGTCTGGAGCGTAGCCACCGCCAAAAAGAGGCGGGCACCCGCACCCATATCATTGTTTCCGTGGGTTCGGTGCTGATGATGCTGGTTTCCAAATACGGCTTTTTCGATGTGATTCAGTTTGATTCCGTCAATGTGGATGCCTCCCGAATTGCCGCCAACATCATTACGGGCATCAGCTTTCTGGGTGCCGGCGTCATTTTCCTGAAGGGCGGCGCCATTAAGGGCCTGACCACCTCCGCCGGGCTTTGGACTACGGCGGGCATCGGCCTTGCCATTGGTGCGGGCATGTATACCGTGGGCATCTTCTCCACGGTGCTGGTGGTTTCCATTCAATATCTGCTCCACCGCTTCAATCTCAGCTCCGAAACCACCTCCTCCAACGAAATCACCGTGGTTTGCGAGAATAAAGAGAACATCATTGATGACATCAAAAACAAGTTTATGGACCGCAACATCATGGTGCAGGAATTCAGCATAAAGAAGAATGCGGATAATACGGTTACCCTGATTCTGACCGTGAAACTCAGCGAAAATGTGGCTTTGGATGAGCTGATGACCATGGCACACACGGTGCCCGAAATCAAGGAGCTCTCCGTCACCACCTGATTTGCAGAACAATAAAAGCGATGTTTAATCTCCCGGTTACTGCCGGGCAGCCTTTAAACATCGCTTTTTCTTTTGTTCCGAAAGGATGATTCTGTTATTTGAGCAGCTTGGCCAGCACGGGAGCCACGGCCTTGGCCATGTAGTAGAAGCCCAGATTGTTGGGGTGGCAGCCGTCCACCAGCGCGACCTCACCGAATACGGGCTCAAAATGCTCGCTCATGTCGATGTAATACACATTGGTGTCCCCGGCGGCAACGGCCTTGTCAAAGGTGGCCCTGATGATGTCACGGCGGCGCACTTCATCCTCCGTCAGGTGAAAACGGGGGCGGTTCATCATGATAACGGGGGTGTCGGGCTGTGCTTCGCGGAACATGCGGAACAGAGGCTCGTGGGTGTTTTGCAGGTGCTCGGCAGTGGGGGCGTTGTGGTCATAATCCAGAATGAAAACGCTCATGGGCATATTGGCCAGATGGCGGGAGATGGCTTCTTCTCCTCTGGCGCTGCCCGAAAAGCCCAGATTGATGTAATCCGCATCCAGCAGATTGGAGAGCAGAGATTGGTAGCTGCCGTTGGGATTGGCGGCGCAGCCCCCCTGGGTGATGGAGGAGCCGTAGGTCACAAAGGGCAGCTTGTGTTTGTATTCACGGCCGGGGAGCAGGGCACAGTCATCCTTAATACCGATGTAAAGCTCGTCCACGCCGCTGTAAAGAGGGAATTCCACGGTGATATAGCGCATCTCTTTGGTGGGGAAATACACATATCCCCCGTAGATGCCCTCCACCTCATAGGTGGGAATCACGGAGCCGCCGTACTGCTCGGTGGCATCCCCTTCAAGGGAATACATCACATCAAACCCGCCGGAGCCGCTTAAGGCCATGTGGGACATTTTGGAAAATCCGTTTAACCGGGCAGATACAGCCAGGCAGGGGGAATCGGTGGCAAAGCGGATTCTGCCGCCGGCGGTGTGGGTATAAAGCCCTTTCACCCCGTCATTGGTGGCATAGGCCACGGCCTTGGGCAGGCGGTGGTAGCGGGGCGTTTCCTCATCGGGAGGCATCACACCGTAAAGGGAAAACACGGGCTCCAGAGCGTTGTGGAATGCCATGTTTTTTTCGTTATTATGGCTGCGCACGTCGAAACTTTTATCAATCTCGGTAATATCCATTTCAGATTCTCCTTTTATTTGTCATACACCTCAAAGGCCGCGAAGCCGTAGGCGGGAATGGGGGTCAGGGTTACGCAATCGTCACACAGCTCGCCCTCGCAGTTCAAAAAGCGAATGGCGGTGTAGGGACGGTGCAGGGTGATGACCGGGGCATCAATCTCATCGGGGAAGAAGTTCCACAGCCCCACGGTGAGCTTGCCGTTTTCGCTTTTGCAAAGGGTATAAAGGTCGGGGTTGCCAAAGCAGAAGGCGGGCAGCTTCTGACCGCTGAGATAGGGGAATGCCTCTGCCAGCTGGCGGGAGCGCCCGTATTGGCGGTTCAGACGGCCGCCGTTGAAATAGGCGTTGAAGGTGAACACCAGAAAACGCTGCTTTCGGCTGTTCTCGTAGAGATAGGAGGCGGGGTGAGCGGTGTCTCCCTTCGTAAATTCACTTTGCACCCGTGCGCCGGGGGCAAGGGTCGTTTCATAATAACTGCCGTCTACACTCACATATTCCTCCGGCTCCGAAAAATGCTCCGTGGCGGCGGAGTGCTTTTCGCCAACGGCAAGCAGGCCCACATCCACCCCGCGTTCGGTCAGAATCCGGGCGGCAAGCAAATCCAGCACCAAGCCGGAATTCAAAGCATCCTCATCCAGATAGCGGGCGTTTTCGCCAAAGGCAATGCCGCCCACGCCCGTGCCGTGGTACACGGTGGGCAGGGAGCAGGCGGAGGTCAGACGGGAAGCAGGGGAGAAGAACATATCCTGCACATCGTCCCTGCCGGCTTTTTCCTCGGGCACATCGGCGTTTTCATACTTTTTGGGGAATTCATAAATGCGGATGCCGCAGGGCGTTTTGCCGCCGAAGAAATCATCAATGCCCGCATACAGGGGCAGGTGCTTGCAGTGGCGCTCCACATAGCCCCGCTCATAGTCGGGGGAGGCGGTGTAGTCCAAGCCGTATTTCAGAATACCGTCAAGGCTGCCGTCGGCCCGCAGGGCGGTGTCAAAGCCCTCCATAATGGCGGCGGGGGTGCAGAACCGGGGGCGGGGATAAGCATCGCCCTCGCTGAAAATCTCCATGCCGTCGGGGCACCAGCTTCGCTCCATGCGCTCCAGTTCAATCACATCGCCCAAACGGTTTCCCCACGCCTGCATGGCGGCCCAGTAGGGTGCGCCGATAAGCCGCATAAAGGGCTTGGTGCCGCCCGCCAGCAAAAGGCTGATTTCGTGGGCCATGATGCCGTCAAAATCCCAGTTGCTCATGCAGGCGCAAAAGCCCATGCGGGTTTGGGGGCTCACCTCGTCCAGCGCGGCACGCATCCGGCGGGCAAAGTCTCGCAGGTATTCGCCGTTGGCCTGAATCCAGGCACTGCGGTATTTGTTCTTTTTGCCGCTGAGCAGGAAATCCCGGATGTCATCAAGGGTGAAGTTCTCCCCCGTGATTTCCCGCATCCGGGCCAGATGGTTTTCACACACGCAGCCAAGGCCCATATCCTGAAAACCGTAGCGGAAGTCGTCATCAAACATAATCAGGTCAACGCCGGTGGCGGCCAGCTCCCGGATGTAATCGGCGGCGTAGTCGCAGAACGCCTCATCGGAGGGGCATACATCCATGGCGGATTCCCGGCCCGTGGGAGATTTCATGCGGGTGAAGCCGAAATCCTCACGCACCATAAAAGTCCAGCACCATGAGCCCACCTCAAAGCCCAGATTTTTGAAGTAGGCGCAATCCTCCCGCAGGCTCTGCAGGGCGGCTTTGCGCTCTGTCGGGTCGGCAATGTAGGCATCCAGTGCCAGAAAAACACGGTCGGCGCCCATGCGCTTTAAGTCGGCGGCGGTTTTCTCTTTGTTATCGCCTCGTGACAGAATGTTGTCCATAACGGGAACGGATAGTTTATACATTGTTCGCAACCCACCTGTTCGTTGACATTTTGTTCGGAAAGGTATATTATCTATTACAGTATAAACGAACGAAAAAAGGATTACAACCGAAAAATACCTGATTGCAAAAAACGGGCACCGATGCCCGCCGGTAAAGAGGTTTTGCCCGGCGGCGATGGCTGCCCTGTCTGTTTGTTACGGGAGGGAAAAACCGTGAAAAAATCCATTTACACGGGAATTCAGGGGAACTGCCACATTCAGGGCATTGCGGTGGATACACAGAAGGGATTCATCTATTATTCCTTCACCACCAAGCTTATCAAAAGCACGTTGGACGGCAAAATCGTGGGCAGTGTGGACGGCCTTGTGGGCCATCTGGGCTGCATCGATTTTCGTGAGGCGGACGGCAAGGTGTACGGCTCTCTGGAATTCAAAAACGATTCCATCGGCAAAGGAATCCGCAAAAACCTGGGTGTGGATGTGCAGTTTGACGACGCCTTCTACATTGCGATTTTTGATGTGGATAAAATCACCCGCATGGATATGGATGCCGAAAAGGACGGTGTGATGACCGCCGCCTACCTTGAGCAGGTGGTGCGGGATTACCACGGCACGGGAAAAAACGCCAAGGGGGAAACGGTGCCCCACAAATACGGGTGCAGCGGCATTGACGGCACGGCGCTGGGCCCCATGCCCGGGGATAAAAGCGGCAGGGAATACCTGTTCACAGCCTACGGCATTTACGGGGACATCACCCGGGAGGATAACGATTACCAGATTCTGCTTTGCTATGACCCCGAAGAGCTTTGCCGCACGGCGAAGCCTCTTTCTCAGTTGCAGATGCACAAGAGCGGCCCCGAAAAGCCCTTGGGCCGGTATTTCGTTTACACGGGCAACACGGTGTACGGTGTGCAGAATCTGGAATACGATGCCTTTACCCACAGCTATTTCATGGCGGTATACCGGGGCAAAAAGGAAAAATTCACCAATTACGATTTGTTTCAGGTGGATGCATCGGCGGCTCCCGAGGAGCGGCCCTTGCGCGGCACGGAGGAAACGGGGCTTTGCTTCACCCTGAAGGCGGACGGCGAGCGGGATGCCAACGGCCTGTTCGGCAGATTTTTTGAATACGGCTCCACGGGCCTGTTTGCCAAAGGGGACGGCACCTATCTGATTTCTCACCCCGGCACGGCTTTGAGCGGCCAGTACGGCCGCATATATTCATACAAA
Source organism: Acutalibacteraceae bacterium (assembly GCA_045599985.1). GTDB lineage: Bacteria > Bacillota > Clostridia > Oscillospirales > Acutalibacteraceae > CAG-177. Next base: position 6,132 of record JAZRWZ010000316.1, read on the forward strand.
TTCACCCCCGAAAAAGGCTTCGTCAAGGCGAAGTGAGCTTTGGTAAAAGGGATGACATATTACATAAGAAAGAAGAGAAAACCATGAGCGAAAAATTAACGGTAGTAACGGGCGCAAACGGATATCTGGGCTATGCCCTTGTGAGTGAGCTTGCCGGGCGGGGCGAAAAAATCCGACTTTCCCTGCTGTTTGACTGCAACGACCTGGATGAATTCGGCTGCGAAAAAATGATTGGCAACGTCTGCGACCCCAAGCATCTGGAGGAGGCCTTTGAAGGGGCCGAAACCGTGTACCATGTGGCGGGAATCGTGGATATTACCGGCGAGCGGGATAAGCTGGTGTGGGATGTGAACTACGAGGGCACCAAAAACGTAGTGGCAGCCTGCAAAAAATGCGGCGTAAAAAATCTGGTGTATGTTTCCTCCGTGGACTGCATTCCCGTGGGTTACGATTCAAGCGTGATTCGTGAGGTGAATCACTTTGAGCCCGATCTGATTGAGGGTGCTTACGGCAAATCCAAGGCAGCCGCCAGCCAGTTTGTAATGGATTCCTCCGATGAATCCCTGAAGTGCTGCGTGGTGCACCCCAGCTGCTGCATCGGCCCCAACGACATTTACGGCACCAACAGCGTGTGCACCATGATAGGCCTTTACCTGAAGGGGCTGTTCCCCGTAACCCTGAATTTCGGCGGGTACAACTTTGTGGATGTGCGGGATGTGGCAAAAGGAATGGTTGCCGCTGCCGAGAAGGGCAGGGGCGGCGAGTGCTACTTCCTGTGCGGTGACCGCCTGACCGTGGATGAATTCATCAAGACCCTTGCAAAAATCAACAGCAAGAAGCCCCCGAGGATTGCCATGGGCAAGAATCTGCTGCTCAAGCTGACCCCCGCCATCGGTGCGGTGTTCAAAATCTGCAAGCTGCCTCCGGTGCTGACTCCCTTCTCCATCAACAAGATTTGTGAGAACTGCAATTTCAGCTATGAAAAGGCCGCCAAGGAGCTGGGCTATGCTCCCATGAGCGCCGAGGATTCCCTGCGGGATACCGTAAACTGGCTGAAAGCGAAAAAAGCGGAGAAAAAATGAGAAACGGATATTCCCGGGCAGAAGATTAAGAATTGCTTAAACATTTGAAATAACTTGACTATTGCCCTTTGTATTTGCTATAATGCTCACACATTGATACAAACAAAGGGGTAGTGTTGCCCTTTTTTGTGTAATCCAAGTCACAGGAGGAATGCGAAAATGTCCAAAAACAAGATTCTGGCCATTGTCATTGCCGCAGTTGTTGTTGTGACAGGCGCCGTTACGGCCACCTTCATCATCAAGAACAACCGCCCCGACACGCAGGTTGAACCCACCACCGAAACCACCAATGTGGATGCCACCGCCATGAGCGACCCCGAAATCGTGAGCGAAACATTGGTTGAGAACCTGACCGATGAAAACGGCAACCCCGTTACCAAATCAAACGGTGATGCCGCCACCAAAATCAAAACCATTTACGAAACCGTTGCCAACGGCAAAAAGAAGAGCGGCAACAACAGCAGCAACACCAAAAAGACCACCCAAAAGAGCAATAACAGCAAATCCGTCAGCGGTATTGTAGGCAAGGGCCTCAAGCAGATGGAGAAGGCCGCCGTTCTGGGTTACTCCTACAACAGCGAAGGCGACTATTTCTACACCGACGACAAAGATTGCTGGCAGTACAACTTCGGTTATAACGAGATTTATGACCAGGTGGCTCCCCTTGCCGTTATGTACATTGACGATATCCGTATCCGTTTTGACTACAAGGATAAGTCCTGGATGATTCAGTTGTGGAAGGGTCAGTACGGCTGGCTCTTTGTAGGCGCGGAAATCGGCGTTTACACCACCACGGATTTCACCACCGCCGACAGCTCCAAGAGCGATATCAACCACTATGACTGCGCCGACAAGAGCGACTGGCTCAAGATGAAGATGGATTTGTACTGGGACGACGACATGGACGGCAAGTACACCAAGCAGTTCACCAGAGAATACACCAAGTATTGGTGGGTAACCGGCTTTAAGCTTGGCACTCTGAACCGCTTCTCCTCCCCCATCAAGGAATTGATTATGAACGCCCGCGTTACCTTCAAGGATAAAGAGCAGGCTACCCTCTTCACCAAGGGTATGAAGAAGGCAGGCTTCAAGTCCGCCTCCTCCAGCAGCAGCCTTCCCAACGACTCCATTTATCAGACCGGTTCGGATGTATACTTCAAGTGGTACTCCATCTACAGCAACTATGTGGATCAGGTTGCCGAGAGACACGCTCAGCAGACCGAGAACGATCCTCATGTGATTGATGTTCCCGGTTCCACCGAGGCCACCGTACCTCCCGCCGACGAAAAACCCGATTAATTCAATATCCGCAACAACAAACGCCGCCTCA
>JAZRWZ010000317.1:0-12840 GCA_045599985.1 Acutalibacteraceae bacterium
ATTTCATGCCGCTTTTCATGCGGTTTTTCTTGCAGTAACGCAGCGGATGTGGTTTAATAATATGGTATAGAGCAAAACGGGAAGGCCGCAGCATACCCTGCTGTGGGCGTTCCCGTTACGGAGAGGATGAAACCATGAAAAAGAAATTGCGCCGCGCCGGTCAGATTACGGGCCTTGTTTTGCGCATAGCCGTGGCCGCCGCGTTGATTTCCGTGATTGTGATAAACTACAACAGGCTGACGGGGCTGGATGTGCGCGGCATGCTGGCCGCCGAATCCTCCGCCCTGGCTGCCATGGGCATTGTGTTCGGCATCTATGCCGTGAAATCCGCCGTGTTCGTGATTCCCGCCATGGTGATTTACACCGCCGTGGGTGTGGCATTCAAAACATGGCAGGCCATTCTCATCAATGCCGGGGGCATTTTTCTGGAAGTGATTCTTACCTGGTGCCTCGGCCGTATTCTGGGCGGAAAAACCGTGGAAAAGCTGCTTCGCCGCAGCGCCAAGGGCAGCAAGATACTGGAGAAAAGCAACTCCACCAAATACCCCGTGTTTTTCGGTATCCGTGCCCTGCCGGTGTTTCCCATTGATTTTGTGAGCCTTTTCATGGGCACAACCTCCATGCCCTTTCCGGCCTATCTGGCTCTCTCCTTCTTCGGTATTTTGCCCCGGGTGATTCTGTTTACCGCCTTGGGCGACAGAATTTATGAATGGATTCCCATGAAAATGGCGGTGCCCCTTGTGCTGGCGCTGGTGTGTGTTGCCATGGTGGTGTGGATTATCCGCTACATTCTGCGCATGAAGCACGGCAGACCGTGGCATTACGAAAGCCTGAATGAAGTGCCCCGCCATATAATCATGGATACGGATATGGGCCCCGACTGCGATGACGCGGGGGCACTGGCCGTGCTGATTAAATTGCTGAAGGACCGGGGCCTGACCCTTGACGGCGTGGTGAACTGCACCGCCAATCCCCGCTCCAACGGTGTTATCAAAGCCATTCTGGCCTTTTGCGGCAGCGAGGGCACCCGTGTGGGGCAGACCGACCGCAAGGATTTATTGCCCGACAACTCCGCCTATGCCGGGCCGGTGGCCGAAAAATATCTGGGGCCGGAGCCTGACCTGACCGCCGAAAAAGCGGAGGATATGTATGTGGACCTGCTTGCCGGAGCCGAGAATGATTCCGTAATCATTGTTTCCACCGGCATGCTCAATAACATCAGCGCCCTTGTGGACCGTTACCCCGTTTTGCTCAAGGATAAGGTGCATTGCCTTGTGGCCATGGCGGGTGCCTTCCCCGAGGGGCGGGAATACAATGTATATACCGATGCCGCCGCCGCACAGAATGTGTTTGCCCGGTTCCCCGCGCCCATTGTCTGCTCCGGCTTTGAAGTGGGCAAGGACATCCGCACGGGCTACAAGACCGCCCCGAAGAATGCCGCCGAAAATCCCATATATGACTGCTACCGTCTGCACACCGCAGGCAGCGCCATTGCCGGGGACTGCACCCGTGAAAGCTGGGATTTAACTGCCGTGCAGTTTGCCGTGGAGGGGGAGAGTGACTGCTACCGCCTTTCCCACCGTATGGCCATTACGGTGGATGGGCAGGGCAAAAATACCGTGAAGCCGGACGGCCATGGCGACAGATTCTATTTGAAGCTGAAGAAAAAGCCCGGAGAAATCGGCCGCAGACTGGATGCGCTGCTCCACTCCTTTGACGGGCAGAGCGAACAATAAAGAGTGATAATAACAGAAAAACCGCTTGCCGAAAATCACGGCAGGCGGTTTTTTGGCTTTATTCGGATTGCTTTTTAAGGCGAAAAACGCCAGAATGTGCGTGAAGATCGCTTTTTAAGGCATATCGTGTTCAAATCCCTTTTGCCTGGCCACAGCCCCCTCACAGCGGGCGGCGATTTTTTCATAACCGGCGTAGGCGCTCTGCAGGGCAAGAAGCAGGCAGGCATCGGTGTAGGGCTTGGTCGCCGTGCGGTAAACGGCGGCAATCTTTTTCGCCTTTTTCAGTTGCTTTTCCGTTTCCTCCAAAGTGGAAACGGCATAGGCTTCGGCTTTTTTTGCCGCGGCGGCCCCGGCGGTGTCCCCCGCGCTTTCGGCAGCGGCCCCATCTGCTTTTGCACCGATGATGTCGCGGTTGAGGGCATCCCGCACCTTTTCCAATGCGATAAGGGTGTTTTCATCAAAGGGCGGCAGGCCCTTTTTGGCGTATTTCTTCATCACCCGTTTGGCGCGCTTTTGGGTTTTGGCGTTTTCCAGCACCGCAAGGCGATAGATTTTTTCCTCCTCGCTGCGGTGTGGCAGGGCTTTGGCCGCCCGGATATCCGGCATGGGAGCCTCTGCCGCCTTGGCTGCGCCGCAGGCCGCCACGGCCCGGGCATCCTCGGCCAGACGGGCGTAGGGGAATGATTCAAATTTGTGAATCTCCTTGAGAATCTCCTTTGCACGGGCAAGGGAAGCTTCATCGGCATTGCTGTCGGCAGCAATGGCTTCGGCCTGCCGGATGGCGGCAATGGCGGGCATCAGGTCTTTATCCCGCAGGGCATCTGCTGCGTACTGCGTAAAGGCGTTTCGGATTTCGGAAACGGAGAGGAGGACGGTATCTGTATTCAATTCGGCTTCTCCTTTCGGTGTGCTGATGGTATCCAGTATACCAAAAACAGCGGCTTTTGGCAATACGGTTCAAATCCCGCTTTATTATGGAAAAAACGGCATATTTTCGGCGGATACGATGCATACTGATGTGGAACCGACTGCATTCCCGCGGCAGAGGGCTGCGGCAAAGCAGGTCGGAAAAGATACCGTAGGAAGGAGAATCAATATGAAAAACAAAAGAAGCCTTTTGCCCGCCGTGCTGTCTGCCCTTTGTATTCTTGCCGTGGGGGTCGGCTCTTTTGCCGCCATTCGCCGCAGCACACAGGCTGCCCCCGGGCAGGAATCCGTAAGCCGCATTACCGTGGAATGGGAGCAGACGGAAAAAGAGACGGAGGCCTTGCAGGTGAACGAGCCCGTCAGCGGCGTGTTCGGCAGACGGGATGCAGAGATCACCGTTTCCGTCACTTCCTCCGCCCCTGCCGCACCGTCTGCCTCTTCGGCGGATTGCGTGCTGCCCTTCGGCACCGATATGGTAAAGGATTACAGCGACGGCAAGCCCGTTTTTCAGTCCACTCTGATGGATTGGCGGGTGCATAACGGCGTGGATTCCGGGGCAAGGGCGGGGGACGGCGTGAAAGCCGCCAAAAAGGGAACCGTAACCGATGTGGTGACCGATGAGGAATGGGGCACCGCGGTGGAGATTGCCGTGAGCAGCACCGTGACCCTGCGCTATTGCGGCCTGGCGGAGAAAACCGCCGTGGCAAAGGGCGACAGCGTGGAGGCAGGGGAGGTAATCGGCTCCCTCGGCACGGTGCCCTGCGAAAGTGCCGACGGCAGTCATCTGCACTTTGAGGTGAAGGAAAACGGCGAATATACAGACCCTCTCACCTTTTTAAACCGAAGCGGCGCCGCCGACTGACCGGTTTTTCGGAAAGAACGGCAGCTTGTGCCGCCTGGGCTCCCTCATCTATGAAATGGCGGCCGGGTGTCGGAAGCGGTGCCCGGCAGCGGCAGGCTTTTCGGGGGCGCAGGGCCACCTGCCGCCCCGGCCGCCTTGTTTTCGGGCCTGCCGAAAAAGGTCGGCAGGGCCCGCTACCAGTGTATGCCCCTGCAGGAATCCTGCCACAGCGCAGGGTGTGAGCGGCTTTTTGCAAAGTGTGCCGTAATACTGTTTGACAAACCGTTTTTCTTAGGGTATAATACATCGTCAAATGATTTTGCCGAAAAGGGAGGGCGCAGAATGGATACAAAGGAAAAATTGCAGAGATCGGCTGCGTCCGTGGCCTTTGACGGTATCTACAAATACATCAAAAAATCTCCCGAAGAAAATCTGGTTAAGCTGGTGAATTTCTCCGAGAAGATTGTGGGCGGCATGTTCCCCGCCAAAAACTTTGCGGCATTCCGCGATGCCGTGCAGGATAAAGAGAATGTGTGGCACGAATACGCCATGCGCTTTATCAACGAGGTTGACGGCTCCGTTCTCAAAAAGATGCTGCTGGCCCTCGGCCTCGGCGCAGGCATCAACGGCACCAAAGCCGTGCGCGCCAACCGTGAAAAATATCAGTGCAACATCCCCTTCCTGATGCTGCTTGACCCCACCAGTGCCTGCAACAAGCACTGCAAGGGCTGCTGGTCTGCGGAGTACGGCCATAAGCTGAACCTCACGCTGGACGAAATGCGCAGCATTGTGCGTCAGGGCGTGGAGATGGGCACTCATCTCTATATGTTCACCGGCGGTGAACCCCTCATTCGCAAGGATGACATCCTCACCCTGTGCCGCGAAAATCCCGATTGTGCTTTTTTAGCCTATACCAACGCCACCTTGGTGGATGAAAAATTCTGCCTGGATATGAAAGAGGTGGGTAACCTCTCTCTGGCCCTGAGCATTGAGGGCAGTGAGGAGAGCAACGACTCCCGCCGCGGCGAGGGCAGCTACCGCGAGACTATGGATGCCATGGCACTGCTTCACCGGCACGGCCTGATTTTCGGCCTTTCCATCTGTTATACCTCCGCCAACGTTGACAGCGTTACCGACGGCGCTTTCATTGATAAAATGGTTCGGAACGGGGCACGGTTTGCCCTGTATTTCAACTATATGCCCGTGGGAAAGGATGCGGTTCCCGAGCTGATTCCCACACCGGCCCAGCGCGCCAGGATGTATGACTGGCTGCGCGTGATGCGCAACGGCAAAACCGGCAAGCCCATTTTCGTTATGGATTTTCAGGATGACGGCGAATATGTGGGCGGCTGCATTGCCGGCGGGCGCAACTATTTTCACATCAATTCCGCAGGCGATATCGAGCCCTGCGTATTTGTGCATTATTCCGATGCCAATATCCGCACGGATACTCTGCTGGAGGCCCTCAAAAAGCCTCTGTTCCAGGCCTATTTCCACAATCAGCCCTTCAATGATAACCACCTGAGGCCCTGCCCGCTGCTGGAGAATCCCCAGTGCCTGCGCAAAATCATTAAGGAAACGGGTGCCAGGTCCACCGACCTGGAAGCCCCCGAGGATGTGGAAACCCTCTGCTCCCGCTGTGACCGCTTTGCCAAGGCGTGGGAGCCCGTAGCCAACGAGCTTTGGAACAGCAGACCTCATCCCACACCCAAAACCCAGTTTTACCGTGATATGAAAATCACCGATAAACCCGAGAATCAATAAAAAACGAAGGCTCTGCCTTCCATAGAATGTCAGGGGTGCCGAAAGGCTGAGATTATACCCTCGAACCTGTACGGATAATGCCGGCGTAGGAAGATAAACAAAGAACAAGGCCGGTGCAGCATGGTTGCACCGGTTTTTATTTTTCTTCAACTGCTTTGAGGCAGGCTTTTGCGGGGTACCCCGATAAAAGGAGAACAGTATGACAAAACAAACACCGCAGATTCAAAAACTGACCGAGAGCGCCGTGATGACGGCTTTGGCCGTGGCGCTGTGTGAAATTTCGGGGCTTCTGCCCTGGCCCTTTCTGCAGGGGGGCTCCGTGACCCTGTTCGGCATGGTGCCGATACTGGTGATTGCCTACCGCCACGGCATCCGGCAGGGGTTGTTGACTGCCGTTGTGTTCGGCGGCATTGAGATGATGTTCGGGCTCAAGAACTTTTCCTATGTAACGGGTATTGCCGCCTACATCATCCTTGCGCTGATGGATTATCTGGTGGCCTTCGGTGTGATGGGGCTGGGCGGCGTTTTCCGCGACAAAATCCGTCACAACCAAAAGGCGGAGCTGATTGCGGGGGGCGTGCTTTGCTGTGTGCTCCGCTTCATCTGCCACTATATCAGCGGTATGGTCATCTGGAGCGGTTACTGCCCGGCGGAACAGAATCTGTTTATTTACAACCTTATTTATAACGGCGGCTATATGTTGCCCGAAACGGTTCTGACGGTCATCGGCCTTGCGGCGGTGGGTTCCCTTTTTGATTTTCGCAAAAAAAGAATCGGATAACGCGGATTTATCACAACAGCCGAAAAATGTAAACTTTTATCATCCCGTTTGAAATTTCGGGAAAATGATGGTATGATACATTCATTATGATATGGGAGGGATCAGGCTTGGCAAAAGAAAAAGAAGAGCGGGAGCAAACCGAAGCCCCTCTTGCCGAACCCGTTGAAGGAAAAAAGAGTAAAATCATCAAAAAAGGTGAGGATGCTCCCGTGGAATACACCGGTATTCCGGAGGAGGAGCGCTGCCTGCTTTGCGGGAAAAACAGAAAGGCACAGTCCACCGAGTATTGCCCCAAGTGCCTGCAAAAGCTGAAAAAGAAAAAGCCCCCCGTTATCGGTTGGCTTCTGCTGCTTCCGCTGATTGCGGCGGCTGTTGTTGCCTTTGCTTTGGGCTTTATGAATTTTGCCCCCGCCAAGTGCGTTGCCGAGGGCAAAGCGGCCCTTTCACAAACCCGTCTGGACGAATCGGGTGAGGCTTACGGGCAGGCCTTTGACCTGGCAGGTGAGCTGAATTCCGAAATCGGCTATGACGCCATTCTGGTGGGAAAGGGTATCTATAAGGATTTCGCCAAAACTGCCGGTGACCCGCTGGCCATCGGTTATGCGGCTTCCCAATACCTGACGGAAAAGCAGATTGCCGCCGACCCGGAGCTGGCCAAGGCAGCAAAGCTTTATCAGGATTATCAAAAGGCCTATACCCTTGTAGCCGAAACGCTGACTGCCGTGGAGGAGGGCACCATGGAGCCCGACAAAGCCGTGATGGCCGTTCAGGGCATGGAAACCGGCCACGAGGACCTCAAAATGTGGCTTCTGTATTACCAAAGCTACATTCAGGTGACCTTCGGTAACCAAAGCTACTTAACCCAGCTGGAAAATCTGAAGGAGATTGAAAAGCTGTATCCCGAAGAGGGCTGGTTCTACAACAATATGCTGCGCAACTGCCTTTACACATTGGGCCGCTACGATGAGTGCCTGACCTACTGTGACCGTGAGATTGCCGCAAACCGCAATGCCACGGATGCTTACCTTACCAAGCTGCGTGTTGCCATGATGAGAAACGACAGGGACACGGCCCAAAAGGTGATGGATGACTTCAAGGCCTGCAACGAGAATGAGGAGGCCGTTGCCATCATGAACATCAGCTTTGAGCGTGTGTTCGGCTCACTTGATAATGCGATTTCCATTTGCAATTCTGCATTGGGAAACGGCAGCGCCAGTGTGGAGCTGAACCGTCAGCTTGCCGTGAACTATCTGGCACAGCACGATTTCACAAAGGCTTATGAGGCCGCTTATAATGCCTATACCACCGCTGTAAGCAATTATTCGCAGTACGGCGATTCCACACAGATGACCAGTGCCCTGTTTGAAACGGTGTTTGTCTGCACAACCGTATATCAGGAGCAGGGGGACGGCACATCCCAGTTTGACGGCGATGTGATGCAGATTATTCAGAGCTTTGCAGGGTATGAGGAGCAGGCCACCGAAACCTCGCTTGCCATTATTGACGGCACGGCAGACCCTGCCGATGTGTTAACGAAAGGGACGGGTGATTTGATTTGACGGTACTCACGATTATATTGAAGCTGCTCACCTTCCCCGGTGCCTACATGAAGGGTTTTTTTGAGCAGGTGAATTGTAAAATCTGCGGCTGCCTTGTGGAGAGCGACGGCTACCTGCGCATGGATGCGGCCTGCGGCCACGTGGACCACACCCCCGCCGACAAAAAGGGAAAAGCCTTTTTGATTGCCGTGCTGCCCGGCACCTTCACCTTCCTGTTCGGCCTTATTTTCTGGCTCAGCGGGTTGGAGGCGTTAACACTGCTGAGGGTGCGCGCCACCGATTCCCTGCCCATGTTTGTGATTTATGTGGTGCTGGCTTATCTCGGTTTCTCCTTCCTCAACAATGTGTTCCCCATGCCGGAGGATGCCCACAACAACTGGGATTTGCTTTACGGAAAAGAGAGCAATGCCAACATGGCAGCCAAGGTGCTGCTGTTTATCCCCTCCGCGCTGAATATGGCAGGCGCCTATCTGGAAAAATTCGGCATCAACTTCTTGCTTCTTGCCGCCGCAACGGCTGCCGCCTTTGTTCTGCTGTAATAACAGATACTGCTTGTTCCCCGTTTTTGCCGCTGTGTAAAAACGGGGATTTTTCTGCCCCTTCGACCGCACGAAAAGCCGGATTTTGTCAAATCCTGCGGGAGGGTGATTGATTTGGACGAAAAAATCTGCTATGATATATAATAGAATACAGCACTTGACCGAGCGATGATAATTCGGACACACCGTAAACCCGGTTTCGTTTTTGCCTTTAGGCAATATCATCATTGCAAGGTTACGGAAAGGATAAAAAATATGAAACGGTTACTTGCCCTGCTTCTTACAGCCGCCACATTGCTGACGGTTCTGGGAGGCTGTACTGTAAACCTGAACCCCGAAATCACCACCAAGCCCTCCGCAAAAACCAGCGGAATGGACACGGCGGCTTTTGACGATGCCACCCACGACCTGGCTTTGGCATTGACCTGCGGCCTGCGCACGGCAACCGACCCCGAACTGGTGCATTCCCCCACGGTGGTCTGGAATATCATCGGCTGGTATTGCGCCATCCGGGCCAATGACGGGGATGACGATGTGCTCTCCGCCGGGCAGGTGAAGGCACTGCAGTATGCCCTGCGCCCCGAAAAGCCGTTTTTGGATATTCCCGTTTCCCTTGCCGAAACCGGAAATGTGCTTGAAAAGGAGGTTGGCGGCGAAACGGTTTACAGCTTCCCCGATTATGTGGAAAGTTATCAGGCCGCTTTCCCCGATTCTTATGATATCGCCGTTACCGATTTTTCCGCCGATACGGTAAAGGTCACCCTCACGGCAAAGGCGGACGGCACGGCTGCCGATTACCTCTTCTCCTTCCAGAAGGCGAGGGAGGGTTCGACTCTGTTCCCCCTTTCCCTTTCCTCCGTGATTCTGCCCTCCTCCGGCAAAAAGTCGGATGCGGTGCTCACCTATGAAACACTGGCTGCCGCCAACACCGTGACCGGATTGCTGCGCAAATACAGCACCGTGGGCGTGAGCGGCAAATATGCCGATGAAAGCACCTGTCAAAGGTATTACTTCTCCAAAAAGGGCGTGATTGCCTCCGTTTCCAAGTACACGGATTCGGACGGCGAAAAAACCTACACCGGCAAGTATGACAACTACTTCTTCTATGAGGAAGACGGCCATTGCAAGGCAAGCGTCTTTCTGGCGGAGGAAAACAAGAATTACGCCTTTGATTACGACATAGCCTCCATGCTTGTGCCCGGCACCGTGTACGGCCTGCGCGAAACGGAGGAAAATTACACCTTCTTCATCCGCCCCGATTTCGGCGCTGCCGATGAGGATGCCGAGCCTGTGGAGGAGGCCACCCTGCCGGAGTCCACACAGGCGGAGCAAACCACCGCCGCCCCTGCGGAGGAAGCAGATGAGGAAACCACCGAGGCAGCCGAGGAGAGCACCGAACCCGAAGAAACCACTGCCGAGCCCGAAGAAACCACCGTGCCCCCCACCGGGTATGAACTGAGCGATGAGGACGTTTATTATGTGGTAGATAAAAAGACATTGGCTTTGTAAAAAGCCGTGTGGAATGTGGGCACGAATTATGAATTCAGCGAGGAACTGGAATACGGCTGTGAGGTTAACGAATATCAGTTGACCGACCATTGGGAAGAACTCAGGGAAGTCACCTTTGTCTGCACCATGGCAGATGAAAACGGCGCATTGTCCGAAGAGGTGCTCCGATTTGTCGTTCCCGGCGACATGGAGTTGATTCCTTATTCGTTTGAAGAACTGGCCCTCTACAACAACGCCGAAAACACCGAGGAATATGAATACCCCGGCAACGGTGAGGATTATATCGTTTATGTGACGAATGTTATGGGCTGAAGCGAAGATTTGGCCCCGAAAACAGAATGATACAAGCAGAAACTCCGCCTTTACCGACTTGGCAAAGGCGGAGTTTTTACATCCTTTTGCTTGTCTGTATCAATACCTTCCCATTTCCCCGATGGGCAGGTCTTCAAAACCGGCAAGCTGTTTGTATACTATTGAATTCTCTTTGAGCGAGTAGTCGCCGGTGGCGGGGGAGTTGAAAATGGAGTTGAGGCTTGTGGAGCGGTAAACGGCGTTGCCGCTGATATCGCTGAATTGGTCGGCCTTTTCTGAAATGAAGCCGATGCTTTTGGCAGTGTTCACAATCAGGTTGCCCGTAACGGTGCTGTAAGCGGGGTTCGGGGCAAAATCCGGGTCATCCGGCCGGGTGAAGTCATCCTTCAGCCTTGCGGTGCCGGGGAAGGCCTGCTGCCACAGCGCCGACTGCCAGGGGGAGGCATAAAGGGTGGTCCACAGGCTGCCGCCGGGTAAGGAGGCGGTGAACCATGTGCCGCCAAGGCCGTCTACGGCCCGCTGGTCATAGGAGATGGGACGGTCGTTGGAATTGATGATAATGTTGTTGCGCACATCAAGGTCGCGCCCGCCGCCCAGATGAATGCCGATTTTGGGCACATTGATGAGCAGATTGCCGTAGATGGTCTGGCCGGAGAGAGCATCGTCCATATAGATGCCGTCGGGGGTGTGGCCATCGGCACCCAGGTCATAGATGCAGTTATACCGGATAACCGTTCCGTACCAATCCCATCTGCGCCCGGAATAGATGGCGCCCGCGTCGTCGGAGAGCAGGCAAACATCGTGAATCACATTGTATTCAATCACATGGTTGTTGCCGCTGTAGGTGATGGCCTCGTGAGGGGAGTTGAACATCTCGTTGTGTGAGCAGATGTTGCCTACACCGTTGAGGGTAACGGCGGGCTGATAGGTCTGGTAAATCTCCGACCAGTCGTGAATCAGGTTGTTATCCGCCTTGTTGTTGCCCGGGGCGAGGGTAACAATATCGCCGCCGTTCAGGGTAATGCCGCCCTTGCCGGTGCGGGTGATTTCGTTTTCACAAACAAGGTTGTTGCAGCCCTCCATCCATATGGCGCCGCCTGCCACGTCTTTGATAAGGCAGTTTTCCACGGTATTATTGTTGCCCCGGACGATGACGGCATCCCCCCGGGTGCCCTTGACGGTCAGGCCGCGGAAGGTCAGGTAATCGGCACTGGCGTTGATAATCGGCTTGGTGGTGAGGGTAAGGTCAATCACCGCTGAGTCAAAATCCTTGCCCGGGTACAGGTACAGAATGCCGTTGTTCCGGTCAAGATACCATTCGCTCTCGGCATCCAGTTCTTCAAATACATTAAAGAAATAGTAGGGTGCGCCGGTTTTGGTGCCGTAGACGCTTACGAATTTGGGGGAAAGCTCCCTTTTGGCGTAATCAAAATAGCCGATGGGTGTGGAGGCATCCGCCCAATCGTATTTCCAGAAGCCGAACATCCACACATCGTCAAGAGTTTTCCAGCCGTTGATGCGGTCGGCAAGCTCCTGACTGATTTCGTACACATCGCTTTCGGGGTTCCGGATGCTGTACCAGTTTGGCACGGCGGTGGCTCCGCCGTCACTTTCAAGGCCAAGGCCGGTTTTGATGACTTTTTCGGTATAAAGCCAGCCCTCATTCGGGTAGCGGCTCATGATTTGCCTTTGGTCATTCACAAAAAGCTCACAGTAGAGGCTGCCCACATAGTCGCCGTCATACTGGGCGGCGGTGTTGTAGGAGCCGATGGTGTAAATTTTGCCGTATTGCTCCGCCGTAATGCCGTATTTGCTCAAATCAAGGCATACTACCTTTTTCTGTGCATCCGGGCTGAGACGGGAGAGCATATTTTCATCGCTAACCCTGCCGAAGTCGCTGCCCTTAATGGAGATGCCGCCGTTGAGCACCACATCGCCGTCACCGCAGGCACAGTATGTTACGGGGCAGCTTTCGGTGCCGCTGTCCTCTGCGGTGAATTCCAGGGAGGAAACCCGGTATTCCCCTGCGTGCAGGGCCACCGTAATGCCGCTGCGGGAGGATTTATCCGTGCTTCTTACAGCCTGCCGTGCCCTCTCAATAGTGGCAAAGGGGGCTTCCCGGGAGCCGTCGTTATTGTCGCTCCCGTCAGGCGAAACATAAAAATCGGCCGTAGTTACCACAACCGCCTCTTTTTCGGTGTATTCGCCAAGCCCCTGCGGCCCGGCAACCCGGTAGCCCTTCACGGCACCGGAGCCGAACAGGGAAAGAAAGCACATGAGAAGGGATATAAAGAACAGTTGAATTTTCAAAAACATATATTACTCTCCTTTGGCAAAAGAAACGGGACCCGTGTTTCCGGGGCGGGAGTCTTATTTTTCTCTTCTGTCTTTTTTCTTCAGCAGTTTTTCGGGGTCCTTAACATAGGAGCGCACAATACTGCCGCAGTTACGGCAAATGGAATGATAGAGGGCGCAGCTGCCAAACTTGTTCTGTACCCCGGATATGGCGGCGTAGCCATCCTGATAGGCGGGAACGATTTCACTGCTGCCGCAGTAGGGGCAGCGGGTAACATATCTGTCTCTTTCAATTTCCATAATGTTCACCTCAATCTGAAATATGTCCGGCACGGTTCCGGCTTACGGGTTCATTATAATCTGCCTTTGTAAAAAAAGCAATGTGTGGGGGGAGTTGTGAAGCATACTCAATCATATTGTTTGACAAATATCCGAGCTTTTTCAGATTTGAAAATGGATGTCGGATGGTGCTTTGATATTATGGCAAACAAATCAAGGCGAAGCCTTGCATATCATCAATCCCGCAGGGATTGTATCTCATCAGCCCGAAAGGGCTGTATATCATCAAGCCGCAGGG
>JAZRWZ010000318.1:0-7109 GCA_045599985.1 Acutalibacteraceae bacterium
TGCCGTGACCTGACATTGGATGAAATCAAAGAGAAAATCGCCGCCGGGCAAAGCTGGGTGCTTCGCTTCCGTTCGGGCGGCAGTGAGGACAAGCGCATTGTGTTTGAGGATATGATTCGCGGCAAAATCGAAATGCCCGAAAATATCATTGACGAGGTGCTGTTAAAATCCGACGGCATTCCCACCTATCACTTTGCCCACACCTGCGACGACCACTTCATGCACACCACCCACGTGATTCGCGGTGAGGAGTGGATTTCCTCCGTGCCAAAGCACATCGCCTTGTTCAAGGCCTGCGGCTACAAGGTGCCCAAATATGCCCACACTCCCCAAATCATGAAGATTGATGAGGAAACCGGCGACAAGCGCAAGCTGAGCAAGCGCAAGGACCCGGAGGCCGCCGTCAGCTTTTTTGTGGAGGAAGGTATTCCCAAGGAGAGCCTGATTGAATACCTGCTCACCCTGATGAGCAGCGGCTTTGAGGATTGGCGCCGCGCCAACCCCGCCGTGCCCGCCATGGATTATCCCTTCAACCTCAAAAAGATGAGCTCCAGCGGCTGCCTGTTCGATTTGGTAAAGCTGACCGATGTGAGCAAAAACGTGATTTCCGCCATGAATGCGGATACCGTAAGCGCCTATGTTACCGAGTGGGCCCGTCAATATGACCCCGCTTTTTATGCGCTGATTCAGAAGAATCCCGCCTACCTGCGGGATGCCCTGAATATTGACCGCGAAAATCCCAAGCCCCGTAAGGATATTGCCAAGTGGAGCGAGGTGCCCGAATATCTGGCCTATTTCTTTGAGGAATTGTATCAGCCGGATTTCACCCTGCCCGAAAACATCAGCCATGCCGATGCCAAAGCCGTGCTGGAGGCATACCTCAAGGTGTTTGATGTGGCAGATGACAAGGATACCTGGTTTGCAAAAATCAAGGAGCTTTGCGAGCCCTTGGGCTTTACCCCCAATGTGAAGGAATTCAAAAAAGACCCCACCGCCTTTAAGGGCCATGTGGGGGATGTGTCCACCGTGATTCGCGTGGCGGTTACCTCCCGCCGCAACACCCCCGACCTGTGGAGTGTGATGAACGTGCTGGGCGGTGATACGGTGAAGGCCCGCCTGCAGGCCTCCGCCGAATTTTACGGAAAGGAAGGCTGATGACAATGGACGGTATCAACCTCGGCTCAAATTTTATTTATGATTTTATTGATGAGGATCTGGAAAACGGCGTAAACACCCGTGTGCAGACCCGTTTCCCTCCCGAACCCAACGGCTACCTTCACATCGGCCACGCCAAGGCTCTCTGCATTGACTTCATGACCGCCGAAAAATATAACGGCATCTGCAACCTGCGGTTGGACGATACCAACCCCTCCAAGGAGGATGTGGAATTTGTGGACGCCATCAAAGAGGATATCGAGTGGCTTGGCTTCCAATGGAACAAATGCCTGTATGCCAGCGGCTATTTCGATTTCATTTATGAATGTGCCATCAAGCTCATCAAAAAGGGCAAGGCCTATGTGTGCGACCTGAATGCCGACCGGATTCGTGAATACCGGGGCACCCTGACCGAGCCCGGCAAAAACAGCCCCTACCGTGACCGCTCGGTGGAGGAGAATCTGGATTTATTTGCCCGCATGACCAAGGGTGAATTTGCCAACGGCGAAAAGACCCTGCGTGCCAAAATCGACATGGCAAGCCCCAACATCAACATGCGTGACCCCGTGATTTACCGCATCAGCCACACCACCCACCATCAGTTGGGCGATAAATGGTGCGTTTACCCCATGTATGACTTCGCTCATCCCCTCTCCGATGCGAGGGAGGGCGTTACCTACTCCCTTTGCTCCCTTGAATTTGAGAATCACCGCCCCCTCTACAACTGGTTCATTCAGGAAATCGGCTTTGAGGAGCCTCCCCGTCAGATTGAATTTGCCCGCTTAAACATCAATTACTGTGTTACCAGCAAGCGCAAGTGCCTTGATTTGGTGGAAAAGGGCTATGTCAGCGGCTGGGATGACCCCCGCATGGTTACCCTGTGCGGCCTGCGCCGCCGCGGTTACCCCGCCGAGGCCGTAAAGGATTTTGTGAGCCGCGTGGGCGTGGCCAAGGCAGACAGCATTGTGGACTTCGGCCTGTTGGAGGCCTGCTGCCGCGATGCCCTCAATGTTTCCGCTCCCCGCGCCATGGCCGTGCTTCGCCCCCTGAAGGTGGTTATTGATAACTACCCCGAGGGTGAGACCGAGGAGCTGGAAGTGGATGTGCACCCCGACCATCCCGAATGGGGCAAGCGCAAGGTCATCTTCGGCAAAGAGATTTTTGTGGAGCAGGATGACTTCATGGCGGAGCCCGTCAAAAAGTATTTTCGTTTGTTCCCCGGCAATGAGGTGCGCCTGAAGGGTGCCTACTTCATCAAGTGCAACAGTTATGAAACCGATGCCGAGGGCAATGTTACCTGCCTGCACTGCACCTATGACCCCGCCAGCAAGGGCGGCGAAAGCCCCGACGGGCGCAAGGTGAAGGGCACTCTCCACTGGGTGAGCGCCGCGGGCAGCGTGCCCTGCGAGGTGCGGCTGTATGACCGCCTGTTCAACGTGGAAAATCCCGGCGGCGAAAGCGGCGAGGCATTTCTGGATAATGTGAATCCCGATTCCCTGCAGATTCTTGACGGCTGCCGGATAGAAAGCGGCATTGCCGATGCCAAACCCGGCGATACCTTCCAGTTCATGCGTCAGGGCTACTTCTGCGTGGATAAGGACAGCACCGCCGAAAAGGTTATTTTCAACCGTACCGTTGCCCTGAATTCCTCTTGGAAATAAACCGATTCTGAAAACGGAAGGAAGTTGACACTGTGAAAATCGTGTACCGTCTTGTAAACGGATTGCTGGCGCTGGCCGTGTTCCCCGCCATCATCTTTTTGCCTCTGTTCGATGCCAAAATTTCCACCTCCATTATGGATTACGGCATGGAGCTGGAATTCTCCATCAAACGAATTTTTGATTTGTTCGGCGGCAGGGATGAATTGAGCAATATGATTACCCCCGAAAAGCTCAAATCCTTTCAGTTCCCCGCAGGCATGGCATCCCTGAAGGCAAAAATCATTGTATTCTTTGTGCTGTTCTGCATTGCCGTGCTGGCCGCCCTTGCGGTGGTGATTATCAGCTGCGTTACCGATAAGCGCCCCGTTTACCTGATTGGCGGCGGCGTGGGTCTTATAAGCACCATCGGCTTTATGGTTACCTTCTCCTCCATTGCCAAGGCCCTGACCTCCGGCGAAGTGAACCTTGTTTCGCTGTTTACGGATTCCTGGCTGGTGGGGCTGGCAGGCAAATTCGTGCAGGTGGATTCTTTCCTCATCGGCGGCTTTGCCAACGCCATGCTCATGCTGTTTATCGGCATTGTGGTGTGGACGGGGGTGTTCTACCTGACCGAAATCGGTGAGGAAGTGCCCCGTGCCGTTACCGCCAACGCACAGAACGCCACCAAGAAGAAAAAGAAGAAGAAATAAGAGATACGAAGAAAAATTATGAAACGGAAAGGGGCTGTTTCTGCACAGGAGACAGCCCCTTAATCCAAAAAGCGAAAGGAGCGAATCTCATGAAAACCGTGCGCAGGGGAATAGCCGTTTTACTGGCCCTTGTTATGATTTTTTCCCTTTCCTCCACGGCCTTTGCCGCAGAAAGCACCAAAACCGCGGCTTTGCTTAAGCAAGTGGCGGCCTCGGGCAAATTCTGCATGACCTCCTCGGGCATTACCCACAACGGCATATCCTACGGGGTGGGCTTTCAACTGTATGATGACCTGAAGGGGGAAAAGCTCTGCTGCACCCTGACCCAAAACGGAATCAAAATCATCAGCACCGGCAGCGAAATCACCGTGGTGATTCCCCGCATCTTCTGTTACCTGACCCTCTCCGCGGAAAACAGCGCAGTGGCCTCCACCGCCCTGAAGGCCTTTAACGAATTCCAAAAAATCTTTGCCGATTTTTGTGCCGACCCGGATTTGACCGCCTTTGACGTGACGGTGAGCGCGGAGCAGCACAACGGCAAAATGTGCACCAAAGAGACATTTCACGGCAGGGTCATCGGCACCGAGGGCGTGTTCTATTATGACGAAAGCGGCAGCCTGACGGATATGATTCTGTATGACAACGCCGGGGAATATGTGCAGGTGGCGGTCAACAGCTTTGCCGTGGATTTTGAGGATTCGGCCTTTGACAAGCCCGCTTTCTGCTTTGACCTCTCCTTCCTGTGGAAGCTGATTTTCTTCTTCCTTCAGCTTTTCACCGGCTTGTCTGCGTAAGAGGAGTATGAAACGGATTACCGTTTTCGTGACATCTATTTTCTGAGCACCGCCGCCGATGACGAACTCTGGGTACCCGAGCGGGCCCGGGAGGGGCTTGGCGGCCGGATTCTCTGCTTCCCCAAAAGCCGGCCGGCAGGCAGCGTGTTTGCCGGGGGCGTAAACGCAGTTGGTGAAATAGCGGGGCATCCCGCTTTGGAGCAGGCCTATCAGATGGGCCTGAACATAAAATAAGAAAAGGAGTATTTTACCATGATTCAGGCAATTCTTCGTGTTATTTCCGCTATTCTGACCTTCGGCATGATGCTGTACGGCTCCGTGCTGGGCATCAACTTCAACGACACCATCGGCAACTATAAAGACAATGTGGAAAAGGTTGCCTACGAAAACGATTTTGATACGGCTCTGCCCCAGACGGAGATTTACTCCATTGTGCAGAACTTCTATAACGCCCCTCTGCCCGAGGGCAAAACCGAGAAAAAGGTTGCCGTCATCGGCTTTGACGGCTGCCGCGCAGATATTCTCAGCCTTATGGGCAGCGAGGACACCAGCGCCATCAAGACCCTGAAAAATCAGGGCGGCAATCTGGTGCTTTCCTACTGCGGCGGCGTGAATTACCCCGCCTTCAACACCCAGGCCACCTCCACCGCCCCCGGCTGGTGCTCCATGGTAACCGGTGAATGGGCGGATGTGCACGGGGTTACCGATAACAGCATTCCCATGAAGCTGACAAAGCACACCCTGTTCACCTCCCTGATTGAGGAGGGCAAGGCCGATGCCACCGCCTTCTATGTTTCCTGGGGCGGTCACTTCAGCAGCGACGACAGCACCTATTCCACCGAGCTTGCCTATATTCAGCAGAACAACCTGAACGCCACCTTCCTCAAGGCCAATGACGATGCCGGCACGGTGAGCAACACTTTGGCGGATATCAACCGAACCGATTGCTCCGACTTCATCTTCTGCATCATTGAGGCAAACGACCATGTGGGCCACGATACCGGGTTCTGCCCCGCCAACCCCGACCAGGCTGTGATTTTTGCCGAGGCGGAGGGCGAGGCTCTGCAGATGATTCACGCCATTGAGAACCGCGCCACCTACAACACCGAGGATTGGCTTATTCTCATCACCGCCGACCACGGCGGCTACAACACGGGCCACGGCTTTGTTACCATGATGGAGCGCTACACCTTTATCGCCTCCAACAAGCCCTTCATCGCAACCGAGAAATAAGAGAAGCATAAAAAGGAGAAATCAGGATGAAACCTTTCCGTTATGTTGCCGTTATCGGGATTGACGGCATGGGCAGCTTCAACAAGGATGCCGTAACCCCCAATTTTGACCGTATTTTTGAAAACGGCGCCGTCAGCTATGATGCGCTTTCCCTCAACCCCACCATCAGTGCGGAGAACTGGGGCGGCATGCTCCTTGGCGCCGACCCGGTGGTGCACGGCCTGACCAACTCCCGCGTGGGCAGGGAAGTGTATACCAACAGCGCACTGCCCTCTCTGTTCACCCGCATTCGCCGCGCCATGCCGGAGGCCTACCTGACCTCCTGCGTGAACTGGGACCCCATCAACCACGGCATTGTGGAGCACGATGTGGATGTTACCATGCAGACCGCCTCCGATGACGAAACCCTGCTGCCCATGATTGTGGCGGAGGTTGCCAAAAAGCCCACCTTCCTGTTTGTGCAGTTTGATGATGCGGACGGCGCGGGCCACCGCTACGGCTACGGCACGCCGGAGCATCTGGCGCAAATCGGCAAAGAGGATGCCTATGTGGGTGCCGTTTATGATGCCTACCGTGAGGCGGGTATTCTGGAGGATACCCTGTTTACCGTGATTGCCGACCACGGCGGCTATGACCACGGCCACGGCGGCTATACCGACGGCGAAAAATTCATCTTTTTCGGCGCATCCGGCCGGGGTGTGCAAAAGGGCAATATCGGCTACATGCAAACCAAGGATGTGAGCGCCGTGGTGCTGGCGGCTTTGGGCCTGCCCGTGCCGCAGACGGATGAAAACGGCTATTCCTCACAGGTGCCCGACGGTTTGTTTGAGGATTATGAAAGCAATCACCGCACATTGGTGATGAAGGCCTTTGAAAAAGAGCACAAGGCCGCCGAGGACCCCGAGGGGGAGAACGGTCTGTTCCGCTTTGTGCCCCGCGACAAGCTGGCCGCCGCCTTTCTGTTTGAGGGCAATATGCAGGATGCCGCCGGCAGCCTGAAGGTGACCGAGCGGGATACGGTGAAATACTACAACATGGGCGTGCGGGGCGAATGCGGCGAGCTTGGCCTGAACGGTCACGCCGTAACCTCTCCCGTTGCCCTGCCCCACGGCCTGACCGTGGCCGCCTGGGTGAAAAAGGACGATACCCACCGCGACAGCGTGGTGATAGCCGCCAACCGCGTGCGGGATTGCAATGACCGTTACGGTTTCTATCTGTGTGAACGGATTCAGGATACCGAGTTCTGCGTGGGCTCCGGCAATAACAGCGCGGCATTTACCGTTTCCTTCCCCACCGAGATGGAGAGCGGCTGGATTCATGTGGCTGCCGCCTTTGATAATGAGAACTGCACCGTGCGGCTGTATCAGAACTTCAAGCTGATTCGGGAGCGGGAGGTGCCCGAAGCCTTCAAGGGCATTGATTACACCGCACCCCTTTACATCGGTGAGGATGCCACGGGCTGCTATAACCGGGAAAACAAGGCCAACACCATTGTGGATGGCCTGCTCATATTCAACGCCCCCCTGTCCGACGAGGAAATCGCCGTGCTGGGAACCTATTACGGGGAGAAATAAGTA
>JAZRWZ010000319.1:0-13745 GCA_045599985.1 Acutalibacteraceae bacterium
TGTGTTGAAATAATCCGGGCGGCATATTATAATGCTTTTTATAACACTCCGCTTCATTTGCGGTGTGCACCCGATACGGCTTGTGTATATGCTGAAATGTTAAACTTCGGATAAAGGAGAACTTCAGATGAGTAAGAGCAAAAGATATCTTTCGGCACTTTTATCGGTACTGATGATACTTTCCGCTTTCCCCTCTTCGGGGCTGACGGGATTTGCCGCGGCCCCCTGCGAGCATACGGATGGGGATAACGACAACATCTGCGACAGCTGCATGAGGGAGCTTTATATTGCCCGCAGCGTGAACGTGGCCGGCGACGGTGTGGTCAGCACATTGGCGGAGATACCCATGGGCTCCACGGTACTGACGGCGGAGATGACGGAGCTTGAAGCGGGCAAATGGTATGTTCTTGACGGGGATATTGAGGCTGCCGGGCGGATTATCGCAAACGGAACGCCCGATAATCCCTCCCATCTGATTCTGCGGGATAACTGCACGCTCACGGCCGATGAAGGCATCGGTGTGGGCGGCGGCCGGGAGCTTCACATTTACGCCCAGTCCGGCAACAGCGGCAAAATCATTGCCGCGGGCAGCGGCAATGCCGCGGGAATCGGCGGCTCCTACAGCAGAGATAACTGCGGTGTACTCGTGATCGGCGGAGGAGATATTACTGCCCGTTCAAATGAAAAAGGTGCCGGCATCGGCGGCGGTTCCGGCGGTGACAGCGGCAATATCACCATCCTGAGCGGCACGATAAATGCCGTGGGAGGCAAAAGAAGTGCGGGCATTGGCGCCGGATACAACAGCCACGGCGGCACGGTCGCGATTTACGGCGGCAAAATTACTGCCACCGGCGGCGAAAACGGCGAGGGAATCGGCGGCTACGGCTACAGAGACAGCAGCTGTCACGGTACCCTTAAGGTATACGGCGGCGAGGTTACCGCTGTGGGCGGTGAATATTCCGCAGGCATCGGCCACAATGTAGAGATATATGGCGGCAAAGTCAAGGCCACGGGAAATAAAGGCGGTGCCGGTATAGGCGGCGCCTATAATTACAACGGTGTTAATATGCTGATGTACGGCGGCACGGTTGAGGCTGTGGGCGGCGAAGGCGGTGCAGGCATCGGCGGCGGCCGCAGAGGCGGCGGCGAAGCGGTTGAAATCCACGGCGGCACCCTCACTGCCACAGGCGGCAGATATGCCGCAGGCATCGGCGGCGGCGGTTCTTATGACGAGGCCGCCGGTTTCATGGGCGGTACGGGCGGTACCGTGAAAATATACGGCGGCGATGTTACTGCCGTCGGCGGATATGGCGCTTCAGGCGTTGGCGGAGGCGCTGCCGGTCAAGGCGGCAGTGTTACGGTTTACGGCGGCTCACTGACTGCCGGGGGCGATTACGGCTCGGCGGCTATCGGCGGCGGCAACGGTGCCTCGGGCGGCAGCTTCACCATATATGACGGCACGGTTTTTGCCGATGGCGGCAATCTTTCGGCGGGCATCGGCGGCGGCGTTCAGGCAGACGGCGGCAGCTTCCGGATGGTAGGCGGCAATGTTGAAGCAATCGGAAAAATGGCTCCCGGCATCGGCGGCGGAAATCACGCTGCGGATATGGGCAGCTTTACCGTTACTGCCGTTACCGAAATTAAATCGGGCGGCAGTGCACCCGGCTCGGAAACAACGGTTGAGCAGTATGCCGATTCAAGAGATACCTATGTTAATATCAGCGGCTTCTGCGGCCATGCGGATTCCGACGGTGACCGCATCTGCGATTACTGTGAAAAAGGGATTTATATTGACCGCGCATGGGATGCGGAGAAAAAAGCGGTTGTAGATTCTTTTGCGGCCATTCCCGATTCTGCCGTATTCATAAACGGAGATACGGATACTCTTGATGCGGATAAATTATATGTGGTTGACGGCAATATCAAAATAAAACGCAGTGTGATTGTAAACGGCGATGTGAGTCTTGTGCTTAAGGATAACTGCAGCCTGACCATAGCAGACGGACTGGTTGAATGCGGACTTCGGGTGGAGGAGGGCAGCAGCCTTTCGGTTTACGCCCAATCCGACGGCGCATCGGCCGGCAGACTGTTCTCTCAGGGTGATGAGCACAGCGCCGGCATCGGCGGCAGAGATAACAGCGGCGGAGAGGTTGATATTTTCGGCGGCAATGTGACGGCTATGGGAGGTCGGCACAGCGCCGGTATCGGCGGCGGTCATGAAGGAAACGGCGGAAATGTCAATATTTACGGCGGCTGTGTTACGGCAGCCGGCGGTGAATATGGCGCCGGTATCGGCGGCGGATTTTTTGCCGACGGCGGAAAGGTCAATATTTACGGCGGCACGGTCATCACTGCGGGCGGCTATTCCGGCGCAGGTATCGGCGGCGGTGAACAGGGCGACGGCGGCGATATTACCTTCTTTGCCGGTCGAGTAATCGCTACCAGCGGTGATAACGGCAACATTTTCGGCCACGGCTGCGCCAACGGTTCCGACATCGTGCCGGAAAGAGGAAATGTATCCGTAGGCGAAGGCACCACGCTTTATTACGCAAAAAACGGCACGGTCATCACGCCGGGCTACGGCGCCTATCACGGTGCCCTGAATAACGAGAAATTCTATGACAGTAACGGCGTCGGCAGCATCTGCATCTATGCCGATACCGAGGCAACGGCGCAGAACCGTGTGCCCTATCTGGAATACGACCCCGAAACGGGAGTAACCGAAGAGCGCTCCGTCTCCGAAAACAGAGCATTCCCGGTGGAGATTGCGAATGACTGGTCTGTGCAATGGCTCAGGGCCGAGGGCAATGTTACCGTTGACAGCCCGGTTACGGTGAACGGCAATGTGAATCTTATCCTTACGGATAACTGCGTTCTGACCGTTAAAGAAAGAATACTTGTTGAGGCAGGCAGCAGCCTTACGATTTATGCACAGTCAACCGGTGATTCCATGGGCAAGTTGATTGCCCAAAAGGGCATCGGCAGCGGCAGCAAAACCGAATGCGGCACAATAATCATTCACGGCGGCGATATTGCCGCCACCGGCGAAGAAAATTCGGCAGCCATCGGCGGCGGCTTCCGGGGCGGTGCGGGAACGGTCATCATATATGACGGCAAGGTTACCGCCACAGGCGGCGAAAATGCCTCCGGTATCGGACGCGGCTCCCTTGGCAGAGGCGGCAATGTGGAAATATACGGCGGCACGGTCATTGCCGTGGGCGGCAGCGATGCCGACGGTATCTCAGCCGATAACATAGCCGTTTATGATGCGCAGGTGACTTCAAACGGCGTGGCGCCGGATGCTTCCCATTATCACCATTTTACCGAAATTGCCGCAGAGGATGCTACCTGCACCGAACCGGGAATTTCCACAACCTACTACGTCTGCACCGGCGACCACGCCTGCGGCAGATTCTACTCCGATTCGGAGGGCAGAAACGAGTTGACCGCCGAACAGGTCAGCGGATATGTTGTTTCCCCTCTCGGGCACAGCTTCACCTCCGGCGAATTCTGGAATAATAATGACGGCACACA
The DNA here is from genome assembly GCA_045599985.1 of Acutalibacteraceae bacterium. GTDB lineage: Bacteria > Bacillota > Clostridia > Oscillospirales > Acutalibacteraceae > CAG-177. The sequence goes on from JAZRWZ010000319.1 coordinate 3,535, forward strand.
CTCCGAAAAGTGTGTCAGATGCAGCGCATACGGCCCGGCGGAACCCCATACCGTTGTGAACGGCAGATGCACCGAATGCACCTATTGCGAGCACCTGAATGTCACCGCTCTCTGCACATGGAACAGTGACTATACCCTCTGCAGGGCAACAAAGAAATGTGACGACTGCCGCAAAACGCTGAAGACCGAATACTCAACGGAAATCACATTCGTTGAGGACACACCCGGAAAAGACTGCCGGACCCCGGGCAAGGGCCACTATGAAGCGGTTCTCCCCTTCGGTGACACAGTAAAAACGGAAAGCATATTCGACACCGAGCCCGCCCCTCACAGCTACAAGGATTATGTGTGCGAGGTGTGCGGAAAAGAGGATCTGGACAAAGCAAAAACGGATGCAAAGGAAGCTATCGACACGGCGGCAGGCGAAAATACCGATGCAGCCGTAATCACCGTCTGCCGGGCGGCAAAATCCGTTATTGACGCTGCCGAAACGCTGGAAGAGGTGTTTGAAGCGCAGGAGGAATGGCTTGCCGTCATAGAACAGCAGACCTTTGAGCCTCACGAGCACACCTTTAACACCGAATACAGCAAAAACGAGTATGTTCACTGGTACGCTGCCGCCTGCGAGCACAGCGAGCTCACCGGGGGCATGGGCGCCCACACCTTCGGCGAGGGCGTAAAGGGCGACGGCGGCACTACTTACACCTGCACGGTTTGCGGCTACGAAAAGTTTGAACCGGAGGATGAAACCGCAAAGGCGCTTGCCGAGGCGCAGGCAGCCCTTGATGAGGCAAAGAAAGCCCTTGAAGAAAAGCAGGGCGAGCTTGACACGGCAAATAACAGCCTTGAAACGGCAAAGGCCGAAAAGGCGGCGCTTGCAGCGCAGCTTGCCGCAAAGGAAGCCGCCCTTGCAGACCTGCAAAAATCCGCGGATGCAAAGGAGGAAGCCATCAAGGCCCTTGAAAAGAGCGTTGCCGACCTTACAAAGGCAATAGAAACCCTCAGTGAAGAACTGGAAAAAGCCAAAGCCGAGATAGAGGAACTTAAGAAAGGCGAAGACACAGCCTGCCCCTATTGCGGCAAGGAAAAGCACGAGGGCTTCTTCGATAAGCTCCTCTGCGTGTTCAAACGAATCGGCTGGTTCTTCCGCATCCTCTTTGATTTCAGCATGGATAAGTAAGATTGAATATTACAGACACAGGGTCGACGGTTTGTAAACCGTCGGCCCTGTGTTTACGGTTTTCATGCGTTGCGGGGGACGCAGTTAGTGAGAAGGTAGGAGTTAGGAGTTGTTCCGTAGGGGAGGGGTTTGTGTCCTCCCCTACGGTATGATATCGGACAACTCCTGATACTTAACTTCTGATTTCTCGCTGAATTCTGAATCCTCACTGAGCGGAGGCTGCTTCCCCGGCGGGTTTGTCGGGAGGCATATGACCGGGTTCGCCCTCCGGCTTTTCGGGGGGCATTTTACCGAATTCACCTTCAGCCATGTCGGGAGGCATCTGGCCGGGCTCACCCTCCGGCTTTTCGGGAGGAGTTCCTCCGGGAGCGCCGGACTGTCTGTCGGCGGATAAGCCTCCGCCGTAAATGACCTGTGCGCTTTCGGCTACATAGGTGCCGTTTTCGGAATCCAGCAGGTCATCACTCGGGGATTTGGAGGTGCCCGCAAGGGTGCCGCCGTTGATGCGGATGTATCCGTTTGAATCAATCACATCCCCCTCGGCGCCGAGGCTTGCAAAGATGGAGAGATGGCCGCCGTTTAACGTGAATACGGAAACATTATCCTCGTTGACGTTGATGCCGTCATCCTGAGAGAATATGTTCACATATCCGCCGTTTATTGTCATGTGCAGTTCGCTGTCCAGACCCTCAAAGGTTGTGCTTGTAATGTTCAGAATACCGGTGCCTTTTTCTTCCCCGTTGATGGCAAGGGATTGGAAGCTGTAAAATGCGCCGTCGGTTTTCCAAAGCTTTTTCTGCACGGAGGTGCTGTCTTTTTTGTATTCCGGTTTCAGGAGCCTGTAAACATTGCAGCCGGTAAAGTTATTTTCCGTTCCGTCCGCAATAATCACATTCACACCGGCTTCGGAAAGGTCGGTGATGTCGGAATAATTTTCTTTGCTTTCCCATGCGTTGTCACATTCATAAACGTCATGGAACACAATGGCAGGGGCAACGGAGCAGGTGACATCCGCACCGTTCAGAATAACGGTAACGGAGGCCTCCTTGTCTGCAAAGGTGTCATCCTCATCGCCGAAGTCAAAAAACAGCTGCCCGTCAAAGGAACCCTCGATAATATATTCCCCGGGTTTTGTGATGTGGATGACGGGGTTATTGTACGCCTCCTCTGCCGTGTGCATCATTTGGGCGGGAAAGGCCGAACCAAGCACGGGCAGGGTGCCGAAGAGATAGTTCTGCAGCCCGTCGGCGGTATACTTTGTGACCCATTCCTGCTCACCGTCGTAATTCTCTTTTACGAATTCCGATTCCGGAATTTCGGGGTAATAGATGATATCGTGGGCGATATACGCATCAAGGCCCTCCTCCGGCGCGGTTCCGGTAAACTGCGCCTCCGGCAGAGAGGGGTCGGCACGCCATGTGTAATCGAATTCTTTCAGCGCCGCCCCGTCAAGGCCGGCGGCGGTTCCGTCTAACTGAAGAACATGGGCCTCGGGGAATTTGCCGTATATGCCTGTTTTTTCGACATTGTCGGTTTTTTCGGTTGAGGGGGCAGTCTGCCCGCACCCCGTCAGCGACAGTACAACTGCCGCCGAGACAAGGGCCATCATCGCTTTTTTGAGTTTCACTGTAATTTCCTCCTTTGGTATTTCAAGGCGAAAAACGCCCGAATGTGCGTGAAGATCGCTTTTTAAGGCATATTGTGTTCAAATCCCTTTTGCCTTGGGAATCGGCACCGCTGAATTTCGGGGCAAAAAGCGCCGGAGTGTGCAGAAATAGTGCATTTGCGGTGCGCTTTGTTCTGGTATACGGTACCACGGCTTGCTGAATACAACCTGAATAGTCTGTGAACGCTTTGTAAAGTTTGGGGGGCCTCCCACAAAGAAAAAGGCAGCGGATTCTTGTCAAAATCCACTGCCTTTCGTGACAGCACCCTTGGGTGAGCATTTTCACTTTGCCCCGGCGTTTCCCGTGCCGTTTGGCAGAAAAATCCGATAAAATTATTTCAGCAAATCCCGCACAAAGGGGAACAGCATATCGGCAAACAGCCGGTGAAGCTGACGGCTCGGGTGGTTGATGCGGTTGCACAGCAGGGCGGTGGTATCAATGCCGCTTTTCTCCATTTGGTTCCACACGGCATAGCAGTCACACACGGCGCAGCCGTGCTTTTGTGCGGTTTCCGTGCCCCGGCGGATGAGGGTATCCATTTCCCCGTCATTCTGGCAGGCGCTGCAATCCTCCGCCGTTTTGATAAGCTCCGGGAATTCCCCCTCGTTCACATAGGCATTCATTCTGTTGGGGGTCATGAAAATCACCGGCAGGCCCGCTTGGCGCAGGGCAGAGAAAATGCCGTTCATATTCTTCACATATTCCTCCGGCTTGCGGCGGCAGGCATCGTTGAGCCCGAAGCAGACAATCACCCCGTCCGGGGCGGCGGCAATCACATCCTCCGAAACCCGTCTGAGCCCGTCGGCAGAGGAATCGCCGCTGCGCCCGGCGTTCACGATATTTACTCGCAGACCCGGCACTTCGGCTTCCAGTTTTCGTTTGAGCAGGGCGGGATAAGCGGCCCCGGCATCCCTCACAATATCCGGTGCGCCGTCCTCTTTCCGCACGATTTCAAAACAGCCCTCGGTAACGCTGTCCCCCAAAAAAGCAAGGGTGATTTCTTTTTTCTCCGTGGGCGGGAAGCAGTTAAAATACCGGTTATTCTGCTCCGTTACATCCCGGCAGAATTCATACTTTGTGCAGGGCTTTCCCTTCTCGCCCCGGTCAAGGCAGATGACCGTATTGCCCGAAAAATCAAGGCCCTTCACACACAGGGCGTACAGCACCCGGCGGTCAAAAACGGTGAAATGGTTGTTTGTGATGCGGATATTCCGGTGGAAGCCCGCGCTGTTTTGGGGCTCGCGGATAACGGGGAACAGGCTGATAACGCCCTCGCAGAACTGATAATTGCCGGAGAGGCAGTGCTCCGTAAACACATTCCCGGTAATGGCAACATCCTTGCAGGCGCCGGATTCAAACCAGCCGTTGGCATCGCCGCTGCAAAGAATGGCCGAGCCGGAGGTGTCAAACACATTATTGGTGATTACGACTTTTCCGGGTGTGGAAATCAGAATGCCCCGGGCGCGGGCGGAGCCGATACAGCAGTTTTCCATGTGCACATCCGGCGAATTTGTCAGGTTTTCCATGGCATCACCCGCCTGCACATGGGCGGAAACATCCGTTTTAAAGGTGATTTCAAAATGCGTGTTATCCGTCAGCCGGTAGTCTTCAACCTCGGCGGAGAAAAAGTCATCCATGGTGGACCGGTTCATGAAGGAGATGATATCCCCCTCACGGGCATACCGGGAAAATCCGGCGGAATCCCTTTCGCGGAATTCTCCCGTCACCTTTCGCCCGCAGACCTCGGTAATCAGGGTGCTTGTGCCGTGAACATTCACGGAGTCGTCAAACATGCCGCGAAAACGGCAGTTTTCAATATTGACCTGACCCTTGCAGTTGGAGAACTGCAGGGCATCGTCGTGGGCGGAGGAAACGAAGCGGCCCCGTGCCTCGTTGGGCACAACGGATATTCCGTCCATTGTGATGTTTTCGCAAAACTGGCAGACGAAGGCGATGCCGCAGCTGTTGTATACCCGGATATTTTCAAAACGGAGGTTTGAGGATTCCCGGCAGAATACCCCCGCGTGGTTCCGCTCACCGAAGCGCAGGGCAATCAGATTCCCTTTCTTCGGCGGCAGGTCAAAAAAGGCGTTCATTCTTACCGTGTTTTCGTCAATTTTCGCAGCATATGCCGGGGGGAAGGTATCTCCCGCATCCTTTCGCACACGCAGGGTGGTTTTGTCGTATTCCATGGCCGACCGGAACGGCAGAGGCTCCCGGCAGTTTTCGGTAAATAACAGCTCCCCGTCCTTTACGGTGTGGGGGAATGCCTTGCTGTTGATGTGCAGCACAGCGTGAGTGTAGTCGGATTCCGTCACAATGCCCTCCGCCAAGGTGGGGGTTTGCCAGTCGAGGGAGGCGTTTTTTACCGTGATGCCCCGGCATTCGTCCATGGCAAGGGGCATCTGCCACCCCGAAAACAGAAGTACGGAACCCCCGAAATCAAGGGTGATGTTTTCGAGGCCTTCCAGCACCATGCTCACCGCCTGCCCGGCGATATCAACGGTGTTGGAGATGGCGTAGCTGCGGCGCAGGGTGTTTTCGTATTCGAACAGATAGGTGCCCCGCTCAAAAATAATCTCCGAAGCATTGCCCGCGGTTTTTATCAGCCGGGCGATATCCGCTGTGTAATTCTGCTTTTTCCCCGGCAGAATACCATGCTCTGCCGCATAAATCTTTTTCATTTCCATGATTTTTATCCTCATCTGCGCACACCGAAAACGCTGAAATCAATCACGGCGGGCCGGATTTTTTCGGGCCACTCCGATATGATAAGACGCACGTGGGTGCAGCTTTGTTCCTCAAATGTGCGGTAATCTATGTTGTATTCCTCTTCCGAACGGGAGCGGTCCAGAAGCACCTTCCATTCGCCGTCTGCAAGGCCCTCCACCCGGTAGCGGATGGGTCCCGGCAGGGCGCCGCTGCTGTAATCCAGCCCCACCTCCCGCCAGAACAGACGCAGGGCACCCACCGAGAACCTGCCCATCAGGTCGCAGGTTAAGGTGGGCTGAGGGTCGTCATCCGCCGGCTGCCAGAAGGTCAGGCAGCTTTCGTCCGTGGCATAAAGCGCATCCCGTCCGCTTTTTTCGCTTGAGGCCTTCGGGCGAAGCCACCCCGTCAGGTTAACGTAATCCGGGCTTTCCGTGGGGTCGGCCTGATAGCCGGGAATGAATTGGGGCGTGTCGCTGATGCCCCGGGGGCAGAATAATTCGCCGTTTTCATCAACCTCCACCGGGTCCATGCCGATGCGCCGCTCATACATGTGGGTGTAGGGGGCGGCAACGGTATAAAACGCCCACAGGCTGTTGCCCGGCCCGTGCTCCACGCAACCGTGGCCCGCGCCCCCCACAATGCCGTGGCGGTGGGTGGTGAGGGGATTCCTTTTTTGGCAGCGGAAGCCCCGGAGCGGCCCTTCGTCGGAGAAGAAAACCGCCATGCAGTAGGAGGGGTCCTCCGTTTCCGCCGAGGCGTAAATCATGTAGTACCGCCCGCCGTGCTTCAGAAGATGAGGGCCCTCCACCCAGCCGAAATCCTTGTGCTGGTAGTGGTAGCCCTGCCGTTCCCAGGGGCGAAGGCGGGGATTCATCTCCACAATCACCTCCGGGCCGTCAATCACCTGCCGGGGATTGTCTGCATCCAGTTCGTAACCGACAATCTGACAGCAGTTGCAGTCCTTCTCCGGCAGTTCCTTAAAACGGAAGGCGTACAGATAAATCCGCCCGTCATCATCCGCGAATAAGCAGGGGTCGCAGGGAGTAAAGGGATTGCCGTTTTTATCGAGGAAATCCCCCAGCAGCCGGAAGGGGCCCAAAGGGTCATCCGCCACATAAAGGGGGCAGCACCATGCGGTGAGCAGAAAGCGGCCCTTCCACGGGATGATGGCCGGGCTGTATTTCGGGCAGTAGGGCTCGGTGCGCACATGCTTCCATTGCCGGAAATCCTCCGTCACCCACGCCATGCCGTAGCTGGGGTACAGATACCACTTGTTGTCGTAGTACAGCACCGTGGGGTCGCTGACGGAGCGGTAGTCCGGCCCGGTCACGGAAGCCGGCTTGTGCTCATGGCTGAACATCCCCTTCTCAAAGGGATACCAATCATCCTTGCCCCGGGGAATATCCGGCAGAGCCAGCGGATTGCAGTAGGTGTTTGCCATGGGGGAGTCGTTTTTGCCCATAATAATTCTCCTTAAACAGAAGATACATGAATTGCAATATTTTTTCGTCTGTGTTACATTATCAAAAAACCGATAATAAATCCGAAATTATGATAGCACAATATTGAAAAGATAAAAAGGGGATTTTTATTCCCCCGGCAGGGAAAAATGCCGGCAATCCGGGCAAAAATCATGCCGGATACGAGTGAAACGAAAAGGACGGTGCGGAAAATGGAATTCAGAACAAACGGCACGGCAGAGGTATCCCGTCTTTGTGATGAGGGCGGTGTATCATACTACCTGATAAAAGCGGCGGAAAACGCCGATGCCATCCGTGTGGAATGGGCAAGGCCCATGGCAGACCACGTTTCCGTGTGGCACCCCATGTGCGGAAGGCACCGCGCCCTGCCCCAGTGGTTCTGCGCCCAGAAGACGGAATCCTGCTTCTACCGGGGTGCCCCGGTGCTGGCCACGGTGAAAGCGGACGGCACCGCCCGGGAAACCGTTGCCCTGCAGGATGCCGAAACGCTCTCCAAACTCTCATACTGGGTAGACGATTTCTATGAGCGGGACGAGGTCATTTTTGCGGTGGATATTTACCCTGCAAAAAAGCCCTATTCCTGCGTGCTGCGGATTGACGAAAGCGGTCTGCCCCTTGAGGATGCGATAAAAAATGTAGCCGAATGGTGGAATAAGGGAACGGAAAAAACCGTTCCCGAGGATGCTTATGCGCCCCTTTACTCCACCTGGTATAATTTCCATCAGGAGCCAAAGCAGGATGCCCTGACAAAGGAGCTGAAAATTGCAGCATCGCTGGGATTCAAAACCGTTATTCTGGATGACGGCTGGCAGATTGAGGGAAAGGGCACAAAGGATTACCTGAAAAGCGGAGACTGGCTGGTCGCGAAGGATAAATTCCCGGATTTCAGGCAGTTCACCGCCGATGTTCACGCCTTCGGACTAAAGCTGATTCTTTGGTTTTCCGTTCCCTTTGTGGGGTATGAAACAGATGCCTGCCGCCGGTTTGCGAATAAGCTGCTCTATACGGAGGACGGCTATGTGAACGCAGGCATTCTGGATATTCGCTACCCCGAGGTGAGGCAATACATTGTGGATACCTATATCCGCTTTGTCCGTGACTATGACATTGACGGCCTGAAACTGGATTTTATTGACAGCTTTTACAGCAGCGCCTCCGTTCCGCCCTGCAATCCCCAAATGGATTGCGGCAGTGTAGGGGAGGCCGTAACGGCCCTGCTCATGCAGATTAAGACCGAAACCGAAACATGCAAGCCGGGCTTTCTCACGGAGTTCCGTCAGTTCTATGTGGGGCCCTCCGTTCTGCGCTTCGGCAATATGATTCGTGTGGCGGACTGCGCCTTTGACAGCATCACCAACCGCATCGGCATTGCCGACCTGCGCATGCTGACTGCCGATACGGCGGTGCACTCCGATATGCTGCTGTGGAGCCCCGAAGAAACCCCCGTCAACTGCGCACTCCAGATGCTGAATATCATGTTCGGCGTGCCGCAGATTTCCGTTCTTCTCGGCCGTTCAACGCCGGAACAGCTTGCCGCCGTGGGGGATTACCTGCGGTATAAGGAGGAGAACCGCGAGATTTTGCTGAAGGGAACCCTGCATGTAAAGCACCCGGAGCTTGGTTATACCGCGATTTCCTCCGAAAATGAGCAGAAAAAAATCACCGTGCTGTACGGGGAAACGGCACATGAATTCGGCGGCAAAACCGAGGATATCTGGAACGCCGCCGACAAAAACGGTATCGTTCTTCTGAACCGTGAAAAAGCGGATTTGCTCATTCGCGTTTATGATTTTTCCGGCAATCCCCTGTGTTCCTTTACCTCAAAGGAGGCGGCCTGCTTTGTGGAGGTGCCGCTGACGGGCAGGGTCACCGTGCAAAAGGCGGAGTGAACCCGCAAAATGAATATTACCGACAGCCGCCGGATATCATCAACAGCGACATGGAGAAAAGGAACATCTTCTTAACTTTCGTTTTGGCAACATTGAAAACTGCTAAATGCAGAGATTTATCAAACAGACCAGCAGTTCCTCTGGTCGCCTAATGTATAGTTTGTAGGGGAGTTCTGATACTCCCCTATAAAAATGGCTATTATCAACTGTTTGTTGTGACATAGCCAAAACAAAAAAGCAGTTCTTTACCGTAAGGCAGAGAACTGCTTTTATCTGTTTTTCTTGTATTATTTAACGATTCTGTTCAGGAAAAATTCGGCTTTTGCCGGGTTATCAAGGGAGTGAACGGGCTTTACCTGAGCGGCGGAAGCGCCCTGACCCACACAGCGTTTTGCCCACTCGTCGTGGGTGCCGGGAATCTGATGCTCAATAATCATGCGGCTGATAAACACTTTATCCCGCTGGCTCGGGTAACGCTTGTTGCATTGCCCCATGTAACCCTCTATCTCGTCAATGCAGGCATCCCAGTCAATATCCGCATCGCATTCCACCACCAGGGAATAGCGGTTGGGCATAACGCTTGTATCCTGATAGAAAAGCCAGTGGTCAACGGTGATGCCGTGGGCATTTTCAAACATCTCAACGGTGTTGCGGGCATCCTCCTCGCTGAATTTTTCACCTGCAATGTTGAACAGCTGCCCTTTGCGGTATACGAAAGAAATCAGGGGACATTTGTTGCGGAAGCCCTTGACCTCAATCACATCCTTCAGGCGGTAGCGGTAAAGTCCCGCCTGGGTGGTGATGAGAATCTCATACTGCTTGCCGGCCTCCAGTTGGTTCAGCGTGAGCACATTGGTATCCGGCTCGCCGTAGGGGATGAATTCGTAGAAGCAGCTGTCCGTAAGCAGCTGCATATCCGTGTTTTCAAGCTCATAGCAGGCCGCAACAAGGCCCTCGGAGGCGCCGTAAATGGAGAAGTCGAAGGAAACCCCCTTGGCAAAGCCGCGGATGTAATCGGTGGCAGGCTTGAAGGAGGCGTTGCCGATACCGCAGATAACGGTAAGGTTCGGCCACAGGCGTTTATACAGGGTTTCGTCAAAGCCCTGCTCAAACTGTTTGCGCAGGTAGGCAGCACGCTCCGGCATGGGCTTGATGCGGGCGGAGAGCTCTTTGCGCAGCTCCGGCTTCATGTCAATGCTGTCGCTGATGACGCCTTTCTCTATGTCGTCCACAATCAGCCGCCAGTTTTTCTGCAGATACGCCATCTGGCTGACATTGATGC
>JAZRWZ010000320.1:0-1687 GCA_045599985.1 Acutalibacteraceae bacterium
CCTATCTGAATGCCGGAGCTGATGAGCTGGCAATGGCGAAACGCCTCAAAATTGGTGCGCAGGAAGGTGACCATCTCATCAATCTGCTCCCTTGCCTCAATCTCGGCGGCGGTCACATCCCAGCCGTCGGTGGGGTTGAGCTTTACCACACGGGTGGTGTTGAAATGAATCACGGAATCTATGGCTGTGCGGAACATCAGCACATTTTCACGGGGATTGCGGAATTTGCCCTCGGCCAGCTGTTTGGTGTAAAGGGCATTGATTTCGGCAGTATTGAAACGGGCGGCATCCACATTCCCCACACGGAAGCAAAGGGTCATGGGCTGGCAAAGGTGATCCGTTTCCCTGCCCAGGCGGAAGGGGAACCCGCCCAGAAATGCCACATTGGCATCCCCCGTGCAGTCAATCACATAATCGGCCTCCACGGTTTCGCGCCCGCCGATGTGAGAAACGGTAAGGGAGGTTACCCTGCCGTTTGAAACCGCCGCATCGGTAATCAGGGCATTAAACAGCAAGGTCACGCCGCTTTTGATTACCAAACGGTTGAGCAGGATTTTCAGGGTTTCTTCATTGAAGCGGGAGCTGCCCTCCCACATGCCGCCCTCGGCCTTGAGCAGATTCAGAATCTCCTCAAAAATGCCCCGGGAAAGAACCTTTTTCTCCCCGTTCACCTTGGTGGCGTAGGGCATAAAGGGATTTACCAGATCAAAGCAGGCCGCGCCGCCCAGACAGTTGTATTTTTCAATCAGCAGCACGGATTTGCCCTCTCTTGCGGCGGCCACAGCCGCGCCCACACCGGCGAAACCGCCGCCGGCAACCACAATATCAAAATGCTTGTTCATTCCGTTATCCTCCTGCTTCTCTTCATTGTCGGATTTCAAAGTAAAATGCCCCACCGGGCGTGAATATTGCTTTTATTCGGATTTTACCGCACCGTGACGGCAATAAATTTCACGCCGTTGACGGTTCTGACATCAAAGCGGATATCGTTTGTGAAGGCGGCCTGCACGGCGGCAAGGCTTTGATTGCGGTAGGCCGCATCCTCCTTTGCCTCCCCCACATACAGGCTGAATTCATGATTGCCCGCACACAGAAACACATCGTTTTGCCGTGTAAAATCCTTCGCCTTTTCGATGTTGGCGGCCGATACGAAATCCAGTAAATCCCCCGTGTGCACAATCATCATGTTTTCCGCTTTGGCGAAAGCGGCGGCCTGCGCCAAATCCTGCTCCGCCGCGGGAAAGCGCACTGCGCGGCGGGCGGCAAGCTCCGTTTTTCGAAGGGAGTCCCGGTTATCCGCAAAGGTCAGGTGGGTGTCGCTGATATGCAGCAGGGTAAAGGGCTCCGATGCCCCCACCTGCAGGGTGTTGTGAATGAATTGCATACTGTTATCCTCCCGGACGGCAAAAATCAATAATCCTTGGCAAAAGAGATTCGAACCCGATATGGTTTTGGCGCCATATTTTTGCCAATATATCGTTAAAAATGCTCGGAATACACAAAGTATTCCTGCGCTTTTTGCCTCATCTTGGCAGAAAATCTGACTGCCAAAACTGCTTGCACCTTAAAATGCCGAGATTTGCGTGCAGTCGGGTGTTTCTTCGCCGCAGGAATACTGCCGTATTTCAAGGCGAAAAACGCCCGAATGTGCGTGAAGATCGCTTTTTAAGGCATATTGTGTTCAAAT
>JAZRWZ010000321.1:0-16069 GCA_045599985.1 Acutalibacteraceae bacterium
AGAACATCAGTGAATACAGGATAGAGGTTGGTATCGGCAGCCACAGTGTAGGGGAAGGTCACGGCAGTGCCGCCAACCTCGGTAGCCCAACCTGCAAGCTGTTTGCCGGAGGGAACGGTAACCTCGGGAGCATCCGTTGCAGCCACGGTGGTGGCATTGGTAACGGTCTTGGCTACGGTGGCGTTATCGGAACCGTAGAAGTTTACGGTGTAGCCGCTTGCAACAGGAGCATCGGAAGGATCACCGATTGCGAAGCAGCAGCCGAAGTCGTCAAGAATAAGGGCAGCATCACTGAACATGCCGTTGGCAGCATCCTTGCTGTTGTTGTAAAGCTTTTTGGCGGAGGTTGCAGCGGTGGTGCTGAGATAGGAAATGTTAACAAAACCGGGGCGGGAAAGCTTACCGGGTGCAACATAGAAGGTGGGGTGCGCATAGATAGCACCGGTGGTGCCGTCGGCAAGTCCGTCCTTAACCTTAAGCAGGAAGCCTGCAAACCACTCTACACCGTTAAACTGGAAAACAGTCTTCTGGGTAGAACTGGTGTCGAAGGACTGGGCGAAAGTAACAGCAGCAACATTCGCAAGGTCGGTGGAGCTCAAGCCGGTCTGACCTGCCTGTGCAGTACAATTTGCCTTGGTTGCATAGTTGCTGTAGAACAGCTTCTGAACCAGGGAGTTATCGTAGTTCATGGTAGCGGCTGTTGTGGTAAAGTTGGAGTCGCTCAATCTTGTTGGCGTTGTGACAGATGCAACAAAATCAAAGAATGCAGGGTCAAAGTTTGCAAATATAGTGGACAGGCCGAAATAAATACCGTCAGAGCAGTCCAGGGAGATTGCCGTGAAGATATAATCGTTGGGCTGTACATAGCCGTCACTGATATCAGCAGTTTTGAGATAAGTGGCGAGGTTGGCATCCATATAGGCCATAGCGTCCTGAGTTCCCTCGGGAATGGGAATCTCATAGCAGTCGGCTGCCAGATAAATCCAACCGCCGTTACCACCGACACCATTGCCGTTGTTGGGATCAGAAGTACCACTGCCATAAGTGCCGTCATAAGCCGCTTTGGCTTCGGCGTGGGTCTTAACCTTGCCGCCGATGGGGCCGACACCGAAGGTTACGGTTTCGGTGGGGTCGGTCCAGGTGGGGTCTTCTGCCGAAGCGCCGATGCTGAACACGCCGCCCAAACAGGTGAGGGTGCTCATAAGCATAGTGGCTACCAAAAGATAGCTCAATATGCGCTTAACATTACGCATAATTTTCTTTCCTCCTTTTTTTTATATGATAAGCGGGGAAGTATCCCTTTTCTTACCATTTTAAGTGCCGTTAATAACGGCAGGCACGGAGCGTGCCTCAGAAATCAAATCCGGGGTATACCCGAAGGCACCGAAGTGCCTTCGGGAAAAGTGCGGGAATAAATGCCTGTTTCTATTACCAAATCTCGTAGGGGTATTCGCCGTCCTGAGTGATAACGGCGCTGCCGAACTCGTAGAAGGTAATAAGCAGGGAGTCGGTAGTACTTGCGGACCAGTCAAAGTCGATATCGGCTGCGGTCATAACATAGGCGTAGTCGGGGTTCATCATCTGATCAATGCCGTACCAGTCAATGTACAGAGCGTCACTGCCGTTGATGTAAGCATCACCGGTGCAGTCGCCGAAGATCAATGCAGCGTACTGGGCATAAACGGTATCGTCGGAGGTATCGTCGGTGCCGTGCATGTTGTAGATGGTAATGATGGAGCCGGTGCCGTACTCAAAGCCCTCGTTGTAATCCCAAACTGCATAGCAGTTTACACAGGATTCGGGGTCAATGATGCAGTTAACATCGGGATCCCAGCAAACACCGAGGCCGGCGATGAAGGGCATATCGGAGTTGTAGTCGGTGAAATCATAAATCCAGGGAGTGTAGGTATCCGTGAAGTTGAAGGAATCAAGGAACACACCGGGATCTTCCTGAACCAGAGCGTACTGAGGCTCAACATCAACAGCCTTTGCCTGCAGGCCGTTATAAGCGGCAGTCAGGTCGGCAACCTTCTGGTCGATTCTGTCCTGGTTGGAATCGCTCTTGGAGATATCCTGAGCAACAAGGTCCTTAGCAGATTCCAGAACGGCGGTGAAGTAAGCAGCGGTGTCATCGGTGTAACCGCTCAGGTCAATGTCGTTGTATCTGTTGATAGCGGCAACCAGATCGGTGTAGTCAGCACCTTCAGCAAGAACCTTGCGGGCATAAACCAGCTCGGTCAGAGCGGTGTTGATCTGAGAGGGCTTAGCGCTGCTGTTTCTGAGAGTGGCATTTGCGAAGGTAAGAGCGGTCTGGTAGTTATCCCAGGTGCTCTGAGAGTAGTTGCCCTGTGCGGCTACATCGCCGAACTTGGAAACAGCGTAGCTGAGCTTGCTGTTGTCACCGTCCAAATAAAGCAGACGGCCGGCGGTCAGGGTAACCATGTGGTAAGCATAAGCAACGTCAACGGGGTTCAGTGCGGGGATGTTTTCAAGCTTGGCGTTGTACTGGGCAAGAGCAAGGTTGTAGGCAGCCAGCTCTTCCTGATACTTGGTGTACTCGTAAACGTTGGCGTCGGGAGCCAGAACGGGAGCAACGGGAGGATAGAAGGTAACCTTGTTAATCAGGCTCTCAGCATCGTTCTTGGCATCGCGGAACTTCTGATAGGTGTGAGGAACGAAGTCACGGTAGCCATAGTAGCTGTAGGCATAACGGGAAGTGCCGTTATTTACCTGAGTCTCGGTGGCGTTGTACTTAACGTTGTTCCAGCCGTACTTCTCGCCTGCGGTGGGGATAAGGGTATCACCCTCGAACAGGTAGTAGGAGTTGGAGCGGCCGGTAACATCCTCAACAGCAGCCTGAAGGTCGGAAACGCTGGCGGTAACTTTCTTCTCGTCGATAGCTTCGATGGCATCGGCAAGAGCATCGTAGTACTCAGCGTACAGGTTGTTGGCGTAGTTTGCGTTGGTGGTGGTAATCTTGGTAACGAAGTTGCTGCAGTTCTTGGGAGCAAGAGCAAGCTTGGCAGCGTTCTTGATAGCGGCGGAATATGCATTCCACTCGGTATCGGCATCGCTGAAGTCATTGGACTGACGGTTTGCGGTGATAGCGTTCTTGGTGTAGGAAACCATGCCGTAATCATTGTAAAGAATGATGGAAACGGGCAGAGTCACGGAACCAACAACGGTGGAGCCGTTCTTGATGGCAACGGTGAAGGTTGCATCATATTTGCCGTCATTGATGATGGTATCACCGGAAGCGGTGTTGTCGGAGTAGGTGTAGTAAGCCTTGGCAGCATCGAATGTTGCGGAGGCGGCAACCTTCTCATACATTCTGTAATCATTGATTACATAGAGGTTATTCTTCAGCTCTGCGAAGTTATCTGCATTAACGGCAGCCTTCTTGTACTCATAGCTGAATCTGCTGTAACCGGGAGCAACCTCGAAGGGAACAAGGCTGTAGTTACCGTTACCGCCCTGCATGGTAATCTTGGTGCCGGCAACGTCGGAGTTCTTCTGCAGCCAGGCGGGACCGGAAACTGCGGTGATTTCGGCGGTCTGACCGTCGGTAGCACCAACAGCCTTAACGATTACGGAGTAGGAATCGGCATCGCCGAGGCCACTGCCCCTGTTAAGGTATTCGGAAGCGGCGTTGGAAGCAACGAAATACTGGGCGTCGTTAACCTTGACAATAGCTTTGTCGGTACGGAAGTCGGAGTCATCCTCTGCGGTGCTGCCGACGTAAGCGTAACTGGTGCAGGCCAGAACGGCATCAGCGCCGCCGGACTGCAGGTAGGAGCCGTTTTCAACCTTTACTTTGTACTTAATGGTAACGGTAATCACGTCGCCCTCAGTGAAGGGACCTGCCATGGTAAGGGTAGCACTGTTACCGCCGGAAAGCTGAGCACCTGCAGCAAGACCGGTAGCGGCATTGCCTCCGGTGGCACCGGTGGTGGTAACACTGTCAATTACGTAGGTGTAAAGGCTATCAACAATGCGAACACCGTTATCGTTGGTGCTGGAGGTGTTCAGGCCGGAGCAGCCGTTGAATACCTGCCAGGAAACGCTGCCGGCGTTGGCATCGATAGTGCCGGGCATGTAGCTTTCCAACTCGCTGAATTCCTGAGCATCGGTAAGACCGAGAGCATCACAAACAACGGGAAGAGCGATAACAGCCCATTCATCTCTGTACTGGTAGAACTTAGACAGAATGTTATCAACCATGTTGGCAAGAACACCGTTCTGAAGAACAGCATCCAGGCTGGCGAAAGAGGTGGTGATGGTGCCGGGGAATACAAGGTTCAGCACGTTGGTAACAAGCTGAATCAGAACAGCCTTGATGGTATCATGGGTGAAGGTACCACCGGCAGTGTTGCGGGAAAGAAGGGTGCTCAGGCCGGTAGCATCCAAATCAAGGATTTTACCTACCAGAGTATCGAACAGCAGGGAGTGGATAACATCGGAGCCACCGTCGCTGTTCTGAGCACCGGCGATATCCTGGTGAATCCAGACGTTGGCGCCGGAGAGAGTTGAGCTGATGGGGATAAGGGAGTTGATGATAAGGTCGATGTCTTCCCAAACGGTGTTGATGGTGGCGCTGCCTACCGTACCGTTGTTGTTGGCATCAAGCTGGATAGCGTCAAGAGTGCAGCCGTCGGAGGTCAGCATCTTGCCGTAGTTGTGAACGCCCCAGGTAGCAATCTGGATAGCGATCTCTTCCCAAGGCTTATCATACTCAAGCAAACCGGAATCCTTGTTGACAGTGGGGCTCTGGCCGGCCTTTCTGGCGGCGGGAACCATATCAAAGGTCTGGTTCAGGTTGAACACGGCGATGTTGATCATGATATCAAGAGCGCCGTCGAGAAGAGCATCATAGTAAGCTCTGTCGGATGCGAAATCGGCTCTTACGGGCTTTACGAAGTCGCACTGAGGAACATCCTGCCATGCGAACTGAGCAGCAGCCTCATAGAGCACGTCGGCAAGAGTGGTGCACTCGTTACCGATGAACATCCAGTCAATGGAGGAATTCATGATGGCGCGGATTACGAATGCGTACAGATCCTGCTCTTGCATGTCGATGTATTCCTGCTTGGTGGGGATATCGATGTAAGCTGCGAAGAACTTATCACCGGAGTGAATCAGCACATAGCGGGCCAGGTTGGCAATGTTGGTAAGCAGAGCTGCGTTGCCTTTGGCGTAATCCCAGAAGTAACCGTCGGCTGCATTCTTGTTAGCCTTGTATGCCTCGAGGGATTCGTACTGAGTGCCGTTGCAGATGATGGTAAGGTCATAACCAAGGCAGCTGTTCAGGTTCTCGATGAAGGTGCTGCCGATGGTTGCGCCTCTGCCTCTTGCGTAAACTTCCCAATCGCCGCCGGCGACGTACTCGGGAATAGCAAGGTTGTCAAGGTCGAAGATAGCGGCAAAAGCGGTGTCGATGTAATCATAGGGATTACCCTGTGCATCTTTCCAGGGTTCGCCGTTGTAGTTGGGGTAATCGGGGTTATCAACTTTGGCCTTGTCGTAAATGATACCTGCTTCTTCGCGAAGCCAGGGGCCGGTAACTTTGTTGAGCTCGGGAACTGCCACATAGTTGAAAGCGGCAACAAGGAGCTGCTCAATATAGGTATAAGCGTTATCGGTGGTGTTGGTGATGTTCAGAACATTGTTGATGATGTCCTTAAGGGCGGCATAGGGAACGTCCTTAACGAAATCCCAGATGATACCTTCGTGAACATAGTCGCCGTCAGCCTCGGTTCTGAGGGTGATGCTGGAGCCGTTATCATCATAAACACCGATCATGGCGTAGATAACCAGTTCCTGCAGCAGGCTGTCAAGATTATCGCTGGAGGAGCATACGTATTTGTCCCACTCAACGCTGTCATCAGTGATGCTCTTGAGAAGGCCGAACACAACATCTCTTGCGCTGTACTTGTAGTCGGCGATAACACCGTCAAGGATGTTAAGGTTGAAGGTATGGTTTACATACTTGGTGAGGATGCCCTTATTATCATAAAGGAAACCAATCAGACGGGTGAACACTTCCAGGTCGGTAACGTTGCCGGTACTGTCGTTGGCAGTGCTTACTTTAATCATGGTTTTGCTTCCCTTATCGTAATAAAGGGAATCGATGCTCAGGTCGGCTGCGTCGCCCAGAAGAGGAAGCAGCTGGTCAGCACTGTCAAGCAGGCTGCCCAAGGACTTGAACAAAGCGTTTACGGAACGAAGGTCCAGTTCACCGATACCGAACAGATCATCTTCAGTCAGATAAATCTGCTCCTCGGCAAGCATACGGTCCAGTTCATCAACAGCCATGGTAGCATACTGCTCGGTGTTGAACACAGGCTTGTCAATATCGTTCCACTGGGTAATGCCGTTGCCCTTGTAGGCCTGGTATGCACTGCCCATTACGGTAAAGGTACCGATGAGCATAGCCAATGCCATAAGGACGCTGAGAATACGGATTGACTTTTTCAAATTGTTGCACCTCCATAAAAATTATAAACAGAACAATTTTGAACGGGTTCAAACGCGGGGGAAACGAAAGTTTGCAAGCTCATTTTTAGCGCGGCGTCGAACGCACGCGCCGACTGCCTTGCCTGCCTTTAACAACCTCCTTTTATTCGCCTGTGCCGGATACGCCGACCCGGCGCAAGGCAGCAGTCAAATCATTGGGTATTCCTTGTGGTGCTCCCGTTTTTTGCGGGCGTCACTTCTTAAAAAAGGGCGCAAGGGGGCACGGGACCACCATATGGTTACATTAACTATACTCAACGGCCCGCCAAAAGTCAATAGTTTTCAAAATGGGGGCTGTATTTTGTGGACTTTCAACAAGTAGAACGGAATGCATTTGGATGAAATGACAATACAGGTTGTTCTTATTGCGGATATTTTCGTTTTTTCTTTATGTAAAGGAAAACAGCCTTACAAAAAGGCTGTTTTTTCGCTTTTTTTCGTCCTCCCGGAATGTCTATATATATAAAGGTATAGCAAAACGGGGCAAAAACTATTCCTGATTTTTCAAAAACCGGGTATTTTCCCTCTTTCGTAAAGAACAAATCTTTACATATGAATTGCCAATTTGGAAAATAGCTATTTTTTTGTTCTAAACCGGCAATTCGTTGTTTCGATTTATTTTTCCGGATTCGATATAATAAGCCCGTTTTTTCTTTTTTCGACCCGTATTTTTGCTTTTTCTCGGTTTTTGTCAAGGATTTTATCTTTACATTCACCTGTTTGCGGCTCTGCCGACAAAATTCCGTTTTTCATGCGGACTCCCAGTTTTTCTTCAATCACGGTCAGATACAGCCATGCCGCGGAGCCGGTATACTGGCTCCACCCTGCTCTGCCCGCCGTTTTTCCGGTTGAAACATCACCCGCCAGCACATAAGGTTCCCCTCTGTACCGTTCCATACCCTCTTCGTCGGCACAGATTTCATTGGGCAGAATCAGCCCCAGCAGGTCGTCTCCCCATTCCGACAGCCCCTCCCGGTAGCAAGCGGCCGCCAGCCATACGGCTGCGTGGGTGTATTGCCCTGCGTTTTCCCGGATTCCTTCGGGGTAGGAAGCAATATATCCCACCTCCTCCGCCGCTTTCTCCGAAAAAGCGGGCTTCAGCAGTGCCACCGTGCGGCTTTCTCTGTCCGTCAATTCCTCTATGGCGTGTTTCAGGGCTGTGCGGCGCATGTCGGGCGTTCCGATTCCGGCAAAGGAGGCAAAGGCCTGGGTAAGAATATCCACACGGCAGGCGGAAGCATTCTTTCCCCCCAGCACCGTGCCGCTGTCACTCACCGCCCGCAAAAACACCTCACCGTCAAAGGCATAGGTTTCCAATGTGCGGCGCAGCGCCTCCGCGATTTTGCGGTAACGAAGGCCGTCCTCCTCTTTTTCACAATGGCTGCAAAGGGGTGCCGTTTTTTCCAGCACCATTACCAAAAACATACCGAGCCATACGCTCTCTCCCCGCCCCTTTATGCCAAGGCGGTTGAAGCCGTCATTCCAATCACCGCTTCCGATAAGCGGCAGACCGTTTTTGCCGAATTTCAGGGTGCATTCCACCGCCGCCAGCGCATGCTGTGCCACCGTGCCCTTTCGCGGTGAAGATGAAACATCCATGCAGCGTTCCGTCTCTCCGTCCTGCAGGAGTTCCCCCTCAATATAGGGCACCGGCACCTTGAGAATACCGTAATCCCCGGTCATTTCCACATAACGGCACAGCACATAGGGCAGCCACAGCCGGTCATCGCTGCACCGGGTGCGCACACCCCGCATCACCGCCGTTTTATTGGGAATCACATGCCACCAATGCAGCACATCCCCCTGCTCAAACTGGGCATGGCAGCAGCGCAGAATGTGAGTGCGGGTCAAGTGCGGCTGCGTATAGATGAATGCCAGGGAATCCTGTAACTGATCCCGGAATCCGTAGGCTCCGCCGCACTGATAATAGCCCGTTCTGCCGAAAAACCGCGCATTCTGAATCTGCTGATACAAAAATGAGTTGAAGAAGGTATCCAAAGCGGGCCAACCGCTCTGTATCGTCACCCGGGGCGGCGAATCGGGCCGTTCCCCTGCCAATGCCGGTATTCTGCGGGCGCAATCGGCGGTTTTGCCGAAGGAGAGCGAAAACCGCAGGGTCATGCTGTGACCGGGAGAAAGTTTTCCCTCCCGCATGACCGCCACGCAGGTAACCTCCCCCGGCGCAACCTCACTCTGCCGCCAGCGGCCGGCAAAAAAATCCTCGCGGCGCAGGCACACGCCGTGTGCCCCGCCCTCACACTCCACGGCACCGAAGCCGCCGATATCGGCAAAGGCGTTGCGAAACACCGCCCCCTCCGGGATAAGCGATGCAGACATAAAAGAAATGTCATCGGCCGATACACCCATCACGGGCTGCACATAATAAGCCACCCGGAATGAGGCCTCCGACACCTGCCGGTTGGTAATGCTCACCTCGATTTGTTTTACATTGCCCCGGGGCGGCACAAACACGTTGACGCGGTAGGAAAGGCCGTCTTTTTGCCCGTTCCAGCAGGCAACCGTCGGCGAAAATCGCGCTTTTGACCCCAAAATCATATCCGTTTGCGTGCCGTTGTGGCGAAGCACCAGTAATTCGCCTCTATTTTCCGATATCGCATCATTTTGCCAGGGTGTCAGCTTGTTTTGCCGGGAATTCAGTGCCCATGTAAAGCCGAGCGCCTTGTCGGTTACCATGGTACCGAAGGAGGGGTTGCAAAGCACCAAACCCCATGGTGCTAAAGGGAATTCGTCTGTTGACGGTACGGTAATTTCCCCTTCTGTAAAGGTAAATTGCCTTACATTTTTACGATTTTCCGTATTTTGCTCGCTTTTTTGCGGAATTTGCAATAAAATCGGCGCTTTTTCCTTCTTTTTTTGCTTATCAAGCACATTGGCATCAAAAACAGCGCTGTATTTGAGGGCCGCCCATTGCGCGGGGGTGTGACCGTTCAGATTCACGGCGTGTACCCCGCCGGAAACCCCCAGCATCATCTCACAGTCCTCCGTTTTCAGGGCCCGGCGCACCGCATCCGCCATAGGTGAGCGGTAACCCGCCTCCTCACGAAAGGCGATGACCAGATCCGTTACAGCGGAGCAGCTGCGCAGAATTTTGTTGATGCGGATATAGGGCAGCGCAGTGGTAATCTCGCTCTCATCCCCGAGATACAACAGCAGAATCGGGTAATCCCCCGAAATGCCGAAGCTCCACAAATCCTGCTTGCCGAAGGCGGGCAGCCCGGTGATGACGCCACTGCGGCAGGCTCCCGTTTCGGGATAATACACCGCCGGTAAAATCCGCTCCGCCAGTGCACTCTCCAGCACGCGGTGATAAAACGGGTCGGAAGCAGGCCGCTCCCCGTTTCTTTTACTCCGCAATATCTGGATTTGCTCCTTTGCCTCCCCGGGTGTCTGCGCCGCGCAAAGCAGCAAGGTGAAAACCTTTTTCTCACGGGGGCGCAGATGAACGGGCACACACATGGCCATGCAGGGGTCCGTTGTGGGGTGCGGCGAACGGGGCCGCTTTGCTTTGTGCAGGGAGAACACATCCTCTCCCCGCAGCAGTACCGCCTGCCTGTCGGTCTCCGCCGTTACGGGCTCCTCCTCCCCCAAACCGACGGCAAGGGAGACGGGTTCCTCCCCCTCACGGCGGCGACGGGTAAAGCACAGAATTTTGCTTTCGTCATCCCATTCCGATTGGGTGAACAGCTTTGAAAATGCCGGATGGGCGGCAAAGGCCTTTCGGTTCACAAGGCAGGGCTCCGTGTAGAGGAGCACTTCCCCTTCCAGCGCACTCCTGCCGCCGTTTTCCACAATGAAACGCCGTGCCTCGCCGTTTTCTCCTCTTAATACCGCCGATTGCATCCGCAGCAGCACCTCGCCGTTTTTGGCAATATGCTCCGCGCCGTGCTCCGAAAATCGAACTTTAAAGGCGGTTTTGCCCTCTCTGTCCAGACAGCTGACAAAAGGCACGCTTTTCTCCCTGGTGCGAAACACGGCAAATATGCCCCGGGGGCGGCAGAGCAAATCCCCGCTGCGCACGGTCATATCCATTCCGTTGAGTGTAGATACCCCTGCCCCGGAATCGGTAATAAACATGCTCCACCTGCCGTTGGAATAAAGCCTGCCCCCGGGGTTTTGCAGGGAGGGCTGCTCCACGGTATTGCTTTTGCGCTCCGTGCGTTCATGAATTTTGGGCACGGGGCGGTTTTTGATATCCCGGAACACTCCCGCGCCAACGGGAATATGCTCATTGAGCAGGCTTTCCGCCCCCGCCATGGCCTCATCCGCCATAAAGCGGCGCTGCATCACATTATTCTGAAGCAAGTTGAGCAGGCCCACCATGCTCATGCCGATGTGGTGCGCCATATAACTGCTGACAACGGCGTATTCCCCCTTGGCACAGCGCCCCGGGGTCATATCCACCGCCTCATAAAAACCGTATTTGCCGAAAAGGCCCATTTCCCGCATCCGGTTCAGGTTGCGCAAAGAGGCATTGGGCGCCATGGAAAGGGTCAAAAAGGAGGCATACGGCGCCATCACCGCATCCTTCTCCAGCCCCCGCTTCAATCCCAGCTTCGGCACGCCGTGGGCTTTGTACTGATAGTTGAGCCGGCTGTCGAAGGCATAAAAGCCGCTCTCCGATGTGCCCCACACCCCCTGCCGGCTTCGCCTGCGCTGACACCAGAGGCAGAACCGCAGGGATTCGTAGCACAGACTGCCCTCGGGGGCGGGAATAAACAGATAGGGCATGAAGTATTCAAAGCAGGTGCCCGTCCAGGATACCAACCCGGAATACCGGCCCTCTCCCACAAGAATTCTGCCCAACGCCCCCCAATGGGCGGCAGGCACCTGCCGCCTTGCCACGGCGTAATAGGCGGTCATGCGGGCCTCACTCATGAATAAATCGTAAAAATTCCCCGATAATTTGCCGTTCACATCGGCGCCGATGGCAAACAGCCCCCGTCCTTCGTGATAAAGAGGCCGCAAATCCGTTTGCTCAATCAGGGCGGTAATACGCTCCGCCGCCGTCGCCAGTTCACGGCACCGGGGCATATATTCCTTCAGCCCCTGCCGCAAAGCCGTCAGGCAGCACAAAAAGTTGCCGCTGTCCACCGTGGAAACAAAGGGCTGAAGAGGCTCCAGCGTAACGGTGGAATACCAGTTGAGCAGATTCCCGTGGAATTTCTGCAGTTTTTCAATACTGTCAAGGCTTTGGTTCAGCCTGCGGCCCAGCTCCTCATCGGTTATGAATCCCAAATCCCTTGCCGCCAATGCACAAAGCAGCATCAGCCCGATGTTGGTGGGCGAGGTGCGGCGGGCCACCACCCGCACGGGGGATTCCTGAAAATTATCGGGAGGCAGGTAATGGTTCTCCTCATTGCAGAAATCCTCAAAATACCGCCACATGGCGGCGGCATGGGAAATCAGGCGTTCTCTGTCGGGCTGTGAAAGAATGTGTTCTTTTTTTGCCTTCTGCGGGCGGCAGCTCCACAATGCGAAGGGAATATCGGCCAGCAAAATGAGCCCCGCCGCCCGCTGCCACGGGCCGCCCAGGCCGCACAGCACAATGCCCATGAGCAGAGAGGGCAGAATATTGCGGATTTTTTCGCCCCGTCCCCGTCTGCCCTCGCTTTCGGCGGCGGTTGTCCACTGCAGCAGATTCTTTTTGCTCACCGTTACCCGAAAGCAGGCACGGACAATGGCAATCAGGCTGAAAAACGCTTTTTCCCCCGTCATCACCGTTTCCGCCCCGCCCCGCAAAAAAGCCTGCATGGCGGCAGGCAGGGCGTGGGAAAAATAGAGGCGGGACAGCAGACCGAAGCCCCCGCTGCCAAGGGAACGCAGGCAACCCAGCCACTCCCCCGCGCCTCCGCAAAGCATGGCCGTTATCACCAATATCACCGCCGCGGGATTGGGCAAAATCAGGGAGGCAAAAAGGCTTGCCGCAGCTGCCACAGGCACAAGGCTGCGGCGCAGATTATCCGCCAGCTTCCAGCGGGATAAGGCATTCAGACTACTCCTTTTAAAAATATAAGACGCATTCTGCCAGTCCCCCCGCACCCAGCGGTCGTAACGGCGGCACCACGGGGTTTGTCCCCCGGGGAAGCCGTCCGTCAGCTGCACATCGGATACATAGCCCGTGCGCAGGGAACAGCCCTCCAGAATATCGTGGCTCAATACGCTCTCACCGGGAAAGGCCTTATCCAGCACCTTGTGGTAGGCATCCACATGAATCAGCCCTTTCCCCGTGAACACGCTGTCACCGAACCAATCCTGATACCGCTCCCCCAGCAGACAATCATACACGCTGATGCCTCCCGTGCCCGAAAGCAGCCGCTGAAACGGTGTGGCGTGTTCTCCTGCCAACGCGGGGCGCAGGCAGGGGGCCAATATGCCGTAGCCGCCGATGATACGCTTGCCGGAGCCATCGTAACGGGGCTCATAAAAGGGATGCCGCGCCACCTGCACCAGCTCCTGCACGGCGTTAAAATCCGTACCCGTATCCGCATCCAGTGCCAACAGGTATTCCGTCTTTTCCAAATCCGTCAAATCCCCGTGAAGCACCTTGAATGTGTTCTTTTCGCCCTTGATGACCCGCACCAGTTCCGTTATGGCACCCCTTTTGCGCCATTTTCCCGTGAATTCCCCCTGGGTGGGAGAAAACACACGGGGGCGCACGGCCAGCACAAAACCGCCGCCGCAGCAGCGGTTCAGGCGGTCAATCACACGCACAGCCGCCCTCAGGGCACCCTCATCCTCCGGCTTAACGGGGGCATCCGCCCCTTTCAAATCCGCCAACAGGCATACCTTCAGCCCGGGCATATAGTTGGCGCGGTAAAGCTGCCGGAGCTTTTGCTCCAGCCCGTCGCTCTGCCCTGCGCCGGGCAGCAGCTGTGACACCGCAATCATGACCCGGGTATTTCTGACCCGCTCATCATCCTCCCGCAGGCGGTAAAGAAAGGCGGGTGATACGGTTTTTGTGCCGATGATATCCGAAATTGGCCGCCACATTTCCCACAGAGGAAGCCAAAGCAAAAAAGGCAGATACCATCTGCCGAGCCAAACGGCAATGCCCACGGAAACGGCAAGAGGAATCAGCGCCTCCGCCGCAAGCAGAGCCGCTCCCCATTTCCGGTGATACCGGTTTTCGGCAAAATAAGTGCCGATGTGGCGTGTGAGGGAATCCGTGCCTTTTTGTGCCTTTTCCAGACATTCCGAGGCGGTTTCCGCTTCACTTTTTCCCTGTTTTTCCGCCAGACGGCTCAATTTTCTGCGGTAAGCGCCCTTGCTCCGTTTATCCAGAGCAGGATATATCCCGGCGGGGTCCTGCAGCAGAATCTGCTCGGCAGCGCCGCACGCGGCAATCTTCTCCGTATCCAGCAAATTGAGTGCCCGCAGGGAGCGCACCGCGTTCCCCTGCACCCGCAGAGCCTCCCGCCCCGGGGCACGGCAGCCCACAGCCGCCTTTTCCAGCAAAACCAGACGGAACATATCCGGCAGGGCGCAGACCTCCGCCCCCGAAATGCCTCTGCTTTTGAAGAATTGCTCCGTCACCGCGGCCTCCGGCAGCACACCGTCCCCGCACAGTTCCCGGCACACGGCGAAAAGGCACGGCAATCCGTCCGTGCCCTTTGGCAGTTTCATGAACTGTCGGCTGTTTTTCAGCGCCGCTCTCGCCTCATTCTCCAACAGATAAAAATTATCCGTCAGCCATTCCGAGCTGTTTTTCTCCCCGGCACTTTTTTGTGCGGCACGGCGAAAAAGCCGCAGCCAGCCCCTGATTTTCTTTTGTAACGCACCGTTATTGATTGTCATCACCTCTTGCCGATTGCCCGGGGCAATCCGTTCTTAACCGTCCCTGCCACAAAGCAGCACCGCGTGAGCCACGGTGGGAATGGTTTCGCTTTGCAGGGCGGACACCGCCGACATCAGCGCACCCGTGCCCACAAACAGCACACGGTTCAGTTCCCCCTCGCACAGCCTTCGCATAATGTGGGAGCAAACCACGGCTCCGCTGCACCCGCAGCCCGAGCCGCCTGCGTTCACCTTTTGTTTTTCCGTGTCATAAATCATCAACCCGCAGTCCCGGTGCACGCCGCTGATATCGATTCCCTCCTGCTTGCGCAGCAAATCCACCAGCAGGCCCGAACCCACGGCACCCAGGTCGCCGGTCAGAATCATGTCATAATCCCCGGGCTCCGTGCCCGTATCCGTCAAAAAATCCGCCACGGTTCTTGCCGCGGCGGGTGCCATGGCAGCCCCCATGTTGTTGGGGTCTTTTATGCCGAAATCGCGGATGCGCCCTATGAGCGCCCCGCCGATGCAGGCCCCTCGCCCCAGATGGGAAATCACCGCCGCCCCCGCTGCCGTTACCGTCCATTGAGCGGTGGGGGTGCGCTGACCGCCGTATTCCAGAGGCATGCGGAATTGCTTTTCCGCCGAGCAGAAGTGGGAGGAGGTGGAGGCCAACGCCGCCCTTGCCGCTCCCGTATCCACGGCAATCCCCGCCAGACAAAGCCCCAGAGCCATGGTGGAGCAGGCACCGTAGATGCCCGCAAAGGGAATATCCGCATTCTTTATGGCAAACACCGTACCCGTACATTGGTCAAGCAGGTCACCCGCAAATATCACATCAATATCTGAGGCGGGCATGCCGGATTTTGCCACGGCCCGCACCACCGCCTCCCGGTGAAGCACGCTTTCCGCCTTTTCCCACGTGGTTTCCCCGGCCATGCCGTCCTCATAGATTTTGTCAAATTCCTTACCGAGAGGGCCCTCCCCCTCCTTTTTGCCTGCCGTTGCCGCAAACCCCGCCACAGCGGGGCGTGAGGGCAGCATCAGCGTATATCTTCCTTTTCGCTCTGCCATTCCGATTTTTCCTTTCCCTTGCAAACATGATTTGTCTTACTCCGTCGGCATTTTTCAGATGCCGAACCAATACACCGCCAGCCCGTACAAAACCGAAGCCGCCGTGCCGTAGACAATTACCGGCCCCGCTATGCGGAACATCTGGGCCCCGGTGCCCAGAATTCTGCCCTCACTTTGAAACTCCATGGCAGGGGAAACCACCGCGTTGGCAAAGCCCGTAATGGGCACAATGGTACCGGCCCCCGCCACACCGGCAATGGAATCAAACACGCCGAAGGCAGTCAGCACGGCGGTGGCGATAATCAGGATGACGGGCACCAGCCCCTTCACCACATCCTCCTCCATGCCCAAACGAAAAAAGAGTATACGCAGCGCCTCTCCCAGGGCACAGATGAAGCCGCCAATCAAAAATGCACCCAGGCAGTGCCGTCCCATGCGGGAGGGCGGGCTTGCCTTTTTTGCCATTTTATCGTATTCGCCTTTTGAAATATCCGTTTTTGTCGCCTCCGTTTTTCCATCGGTAATTTTTGAATCGCTACAACGGTATTCTGCCCTTTTTTGCCTTATCTATACCCGTCACAAACCCCATTGTTTTTTGAGGGCTTCGTGATTGACAAAAGAACAAATGGGGATTACAATAAATTCGTATTATTTTTGAAACGGAGTGACAAACCATGGCTATCAAAAA
>JAZRWZ010000322.1:0-1330 GCA_045599985.1 Acutalibacteraceae bacterium
TGCCCGCCGTAAACTGCCTTTTCGGGATGGCCGTTTTTATCGCCCAGAACGGGAACCGTATCAAAAAAGGCATCCGCTTTTTCAGAAAGAACGGTGCGGATAAAATCGTTTACCTGAATCCACCGTTCAAGCATATCCCCCTCAAAGTTAAAGGGAGGCAGGGTTTGCAGCAGCACACGCACGCCGTTTTCCTTAAGCACATCCACAATATGCTCCAGATCCTGCTCAATCTGCAGCGCCGTGTGGCGGCCCTGACACACATCGTTTACTCCAAGGCACAGCACCACGCCGTCGCATTGCTTTGCCTTAAACAGCCATGCACCATCACGGGCGGCATCCTCTGCACGGGCAAAGCCGATGCCAAGATTCCAGCAGCCGCAATCCGGCCCCAGCAGGCGGGTGGTGACCGCATTCCAATGGGTGTAGGAGTTCCACGGCACACCGATGCCCTGGGTAATGGAATCGCCCAGATAACCAAGGCGGTATTTCACGGGGCGGTCACACCCCACCATGGCGGGCACGGGCATGCGTTTATCCGGCACAAAGCCCTGCTCCCCGCGGCGGTAAATGTGCAGGATGCTCTCCTCATGGTAAGGAATCATGGGGCCGTTTACCGTCAGCTCCAGAACAATGTAGCCCTCCGCCTCGGGGGAAAGCTCCGTTTCGTCGGTATAATAAAATTCACCGGGCATCACCGTTTTTTGCGCGGCGCCGCCGAAGGTGAGGGTTTTGAAATCGTAATTGCCGCTTCCGCCCTGCCGGGCATATTCCCCGGGGGTGCACACAGCCGCTTTGATACTCAGCAGCTCCCACTGGTCACAAATCAAATCGGCATGGCTCTCCCTGCCGTCGTAATAGGTGCTGTCTATCACATTGGTGAACAAAAAGGAATAGCGGTGGCACCCGCCTGCGGTAACGCGAAAAAACACACGCCCCGTCACGGCTTGCCCCCCGGTGGAAAAATGCTTTTGATTGGCACCGGCGCCTATGGTATCGGACCAATACTTTTTGAAATAATCCATATCCGTTTCCTCTGCCGTATTTCAAGGCGAAAAACGCCCGAATGTGCGTGAAGATCGCTTTTTAAGGCATATTGTGTTCAAATCCCTTTTGCCTTCCGAAGCATTCACATCACAAAAACAATACCATAATTCCCTTATCATTACAAGTTTTCCCTTTTTTCGCGGGCAAAAAATACCGAAATCCGTGTTTTCAAGTTGCAATCCCGCCCGATAGCGTGTAATATAAAGGAAAGTTCATGTTCACAAGGAGGATACCCATGAAAAAAGTCATCAGTTTAATCCTTTGCGTGCTGCTGGTTCTTTCCCCT
>JAZRWZ010000323.1:0-4406 GCA_045599985.1 Acutalibacteraceae bacterium
ATTTCATACACTTCACGGGGCTTTGCCCCGTGTTCATCCGCTCGTGGCGCAGTTGGATAACGCAGCAGATTCCGATTCTGAAGATCGGGGGTTCGAATCCCTCCGGGCGGGCCAAAAAACAGCATCGCTTTGCGGTGCTGTTTTTTTATCCAAGTCGCAGGCTTGGCATATCATCCGCCGTTAGGCGGTATATCATCAAAGGCGGGAAGCCGCCTTTGCATATCATCACGCCGTAGGCGTGCATAAATACTTCTGCGGCTTGATGAGATACAATTCCTTACGGAATTGATGATATACAGCACTTCGTGCTGATGAGATTCAAGGCTTCGCCTTGATAATGAAGTAACTGATGAAATGTGCTGCGGCACACGGAAAGGAATGGGTGCGCTTCGCTTCATGCGAACGCAGCGAGTGCTTCATGGCGGAAACGCCGCCGCTTCATTAGCGAGCGAATGCGAGTGACTTCATTGTTATTGTGTGCTTTGCATCATTTATTCTGTTAAGGCACACCATCACTTGACATACGGTTATTATAGTATTATAACGACATTGAAAAATCCGAATCCTGGAGGGAAATCGTTGCCATGGGAAATGTTGGTTGGATAGTCACACTGCTGCCGTGCAGCATGCTTTTCACCGGAATCGGGCTCTATGCGCTGAAAAGGGAAAAACCGATGTGGTTCTGGTCGGGGACAACCGTGGAAGAAAATGAAATAGCGGATATTCGTGCCTATAACAGAGCGAACGGTATTATGTGGGTCGGCTTTTCCGTGCCGTTTTGGGTCAGTACATTTCTCGGTTATTTTTACATCAAAGCCGGTGCAATCATATTGATTTCCTTTTGCCTGATGGGAATCCCTGCACTCCCGCTCGTATATGGCAGGATTTACAAAAAATACAAACGGTAAATAGTATTCATCAGATTCCGTTTTCAATCTGTTCTCTGCTCCGGCACAGAGAAAAAATCGGATAACAGTAACTCCGGCTTCAAACCCCGGTTTGCCGCAAAAGCTTTTACGGTTATTCCGTCAAGAACCCGGCATCAGGCTATTTCAAATCAGAAAAAGGAGTGAAAGAGATTGAAAACAGGACAGGAACAGTTTACAATCCACGGCTTACCCGTCGGCACATCCGTGTTGGACTTTTGGCGTTTTTCCTACAGCGAGCTGAACTCCGACCCCAGAGATGACATTGCGGAATACCTTGTTTCACTGGCGCTGAATATCACCGAGCCGTATAACAAGCTTGACTGGACACTATTCGATATCAACTACAACGGCAGACCGATTGAAGTAAAGTCCACCTCCTACTACCAAACATGGAGAAAGGATCATAAGGTTTCACAAAACCGCACTTTCTCCATTCGGGAAGCCACTGCAAATAACGAAAAAGAACCGCGCCGCCACAGCGAAGTGTATGTTTTCTGCCTGCTCAACGGCAATACCGCCGCCGAGGCGGACCCGTTAAATCTTGATAACTGGGACTTCTATATTGTGCCCACAGCCGTTATCAACGAAAAATGCGGAAAAAATAAAACAATTTCGCTGTCACGAATTCAGAATTTGGGATATACTGCCACAGATTTTCTTCACATAAAAGACGCTGTGGATTCCGCATTATCCGAAAGCAAATAGAGTAAATAATTTCACCGTGCCGCACCCCGGCGCGGGAACTGTGAGGCGAGTAAAATGTTCACCAGAATTTCGGCATTTTTTATCTCCGTGCTTATTGCGCTGACCTCGGCTTTTTCCTTTATCCCCCGTCAGCTCTGGTTCGGCGGCAAAACCTACGCGGCAGCGGACGGCGAAGCCATCCTTCTCAACGCGGCGCTGATTTCCGATACCCATTCGGATTCCTCCTTTGTGCATGAGAGAACCAAAATCATGCGGCGGGTTTTCTGCGGGATTTCGCAGGCCGATGACATGCCCGATGTGCTTGTGATGGCGGGCGATATCTCCAACGCCTCCGACCCGAAGGAATACCGCATGCTGGAGTGGTCCATGCAGAATTTCAACAAAATCGGCACGGTGCTTCCCGCAGCGGGGAATCACGATGTGCGGGCGCGGGATACCTATGGTGAGGCGCTTGGCTATTTTTGCGATTTTCTGCGCTTTTGCGGGATTGAGAGCGATACCACCTATTATGCCACCGAAATGAAGGGCTTCCCCTTCATCATTCTCGGCTCCGACGATATGCTCAGCCTTGAGGCGGAAATCTCCGACTCACAGCTTGCGTGGTTTGAAGCGCAGCTTGCCCAAAGCATGGAATCGCAGAAGCCGCTTTTCATTGTTTGCCATCAGCCCCTTTACGGCTCAAACAATGTCACTTACCACCCCGAGGCGGAGAAGAATTACGGTTTGGGCGCGCAATCCGGCAAAATTGAGGCCATTCTCAAAAAATATGTGCCCGATTACGACTATCCCGTGTTTTTCATAAACGGTCACCTTCACCGGGATTATGACGAATACACCGTTGACGGCAATTTCTGCCAAAACCTTTACTGCATCACCCTTCCCAGCGCCTCCAAAACCGGTGAGGGTGGATTGGGCATGGCGATGGAGATTTATCCCGACAAAATCCTGCTTCGCGGCAGAAATTACATCACCGCAGAGTGGATTAACCAATATGAAATCCCCCTGACCACACCGATTTCATAGAATTGAAAGACATAAGACAGGGGACGGTTCCTCGTTTTGGCAGAGTGAGACAAGGAACCGTCCCCTGTCCTTTGTATTTTACTATACATTTTTTATCTGAAAATGTGTATAATTGTCAATGTAAGTCGTCTTATTATTGAGATCTCAAATCAGGCCGGCAATGCAAAGGAGGTGAACTGGTGAATAATGATGTGGTTTTAAAGCTGTATGAAAAGTACGCGCAGGATATATTCAGGTTCGCTTATTCTTATTTAAATTCCTACAGTAATGCTCAGGATGTTGTCCACGAAGTTTTTCTGAAACTGCTGAAAAGCAATATCAGAATAACAGAAGGTAAAGAAAGAAGCTATATTCTCAAAATGGCGGCAAACAAATGCAAAGACCTTCTTAAATCAAAAAACCGTTCTGCTGTTATTTCGTTTGACGAATTGCCCTCAAGCGCCGAAGCATACGAAGATGATTTTAAGGATAACGAACTTACAGCGGCGCTGAAAAAAATTCCCGAGAATTACAGAATCGTTATTCACCTTCATTATTACGAAGAACTGAGCGTGAAAGAAACAGCAAAAATCCTGAAACTGTCGGTTTCATGTGTTTCAATGCGGCTGACAAGAGCAAAAGAAATGCTCAGAGAAGCATTAAAGGAGTATAGCTATGAAGAGATTTTATAACGAAAAAATCAGTGAGATTAAAATGGACAAGACCGATTTTGATTTAATCAAAGAAAAAATTCAAAACAACAAAACCGTATCCAAACCTGAAAACAGAATATTGAAAATTGCCGTTTCTGCGGCAGCGATAATAGCTCTTATGTTCTGCTTTCCTCAGGTCAGAACTTTCGCGAGTAATACAATCAACAAGTTTGTTGTATTTACTTTCTTTGACGGCACAAAAGGTGAAATGACCGAAGAAGAAGATTACACGGCGGTGTCAATCGAAGAGTCACCCGTTGAAGAGGACTTTTTCACTGTCGAAGACGGTAAACTGTATTTTGTTTATGACGGCAGCAAAGCCGATATTACCGACAAAGTCGGCGGGAATAACTATTTCAGATTTGAAATCACACGCCAAAACGGTAAATCGGTGCTGTTTATCGGCGGCGACGCCGGGAATTACGGTTGGTGCGAGTTGGTGTTTGATGCCAACGGAAACTATATTACAAACCGTATGTGTTTGCCGACAGGAAACAGCGCTAATAATGATAATAACGAAGAAGTATTTTCTGATCCCGATTGGCTCGAAATAGCCATGCATAACGAGGGTGTGCCTTGCGGAAATTCGGAACTTGACAGTAAATTGGAAAACAATGATTAAAAACTTATAATCCCAAAACAAGTAATAATCAATAGCGAAAAGGGGCTGTCGCAAATTGAGAAAATCAATGTGCGGCAGCCCTTTTGAATTACGAAATAGACAAGAAAAGAAAAAACCGACCTTGACAGTCGGGAAATAGCAACACTTAACTCGAGGTCGATGAAAATCGGCCTCTTTTTGTTTTAGATGTTCACTTTTTTCTTGCGTTATGCCGGTTTCAAATCAAACAAAGATTTGCCAAAGCGTTTACTTTCAATCCTATTGCACAATTTTTCAATATTAAACGCAAATGCTAAGAGGAAAAATTGTGTTTCGGTTTTGACTTTTCCTCTTGTCTGGAACCTTCTGTATCCGAAATCCTGTTTCAACACGCCAAACACTCCCTCCACCTGTATGGAACGGTTCATCCGTAATTGGCAGCCGAAATCGGATGTT
>JAZRWZ010000324.1:0-3516 GCA_045599985.1 Acutalibacteraceae bacterium
CGTCAGGCTACGATTTCGCTATCCCTTCTTCTCGCCTATACCTCACGGTATAAACCTTGGGAGTCGCTTTCGAGTTCGTCGGTAACTACGCCTCAGTGGACTTTCACCACAGAGCATTGATATGCCCGTCATACCAAAAAAGCCCCGCAGCGATGTGCTGCGGGGCTTCTCATATAAGCGATTTATTCTGCTTTATTTGGCGGGGGTATAGGTTACGGTAAAGCAGTGAGATCTGATTTTGTTGTTCATCACATTGGCACGGAAGGTGTAGCCCTTCATGGTCTTGTTGCCCACGGTGATGGAGCTGATATAACCGATATCGCCGGTCAGGGAGCCGTCATGCTTGATGTTGGTGAACCACTTGGCGGGGTCGCTGTCCAGATTGATGTTGGCGTTGTAGCTGTAAATCAAATCCTCAATTTCGGTGGCGGTGAAGGTCTTCACCTGCACGGTGGGCTCCTCGTAGCTCTCCACGGGCATCAGGTAGGGGTAATCGCCGCCCCACACATCACCGGCCTTGGTGGTCTTACCGGCAACATTGTCGGTAAACACGGCAAGGATAGCGGTTTTGCCCTTATCGGCGCTGACATAGGTGGCCTTGGGCGTATCGGTAGCGGAGGTCATGCCAAGGTACTCCAGAACATAATTGTACAGATTGGTGCCCTTGTAGCTGAACTTGGAATCGGTGGCAATCTGGCTGGTTTTCACCTTGAAGGAATAGTACTTGGCAAAGGTGTAAATCGCGGCAGCCTGAGCCTTGATTGCCTCCTTGGGAGATTCATCACCGATTTCCTGCTTGGTGGTGCGGCAAAGGAACTCAACCAAATCCACCTTCTGGTCGCCGTATGTAATGGTTTTGGGGGTGGAGGAATCCTTGTAAACAGCCGTACCGGTGTAGTAATGGGTCAGAATGGAAACATAGCCGTAGCCCGATTTCGCCATGGCAATGGCACCCTGCTGGCTCATACCGGCGCCGTGACCCCAACCGTAAGACACAAAGGTGAATGTGCCGCGCTTGTCGGAGGTGGTGGGGGTAGTTGTGCCGGAGGATTTGGTGGTGGTTACCGTAGAGGTAACGGAGGTGCTTTCTTTCTGTGTGGTTGTGGTAGTGGTTGAAGAACCGCCGCCGATGTTGGTAATTGAAGTAAAGAATGCAATCAGCAAAGACATAAGAACCGATACAACTTTGGATAAAGTACTGAAGAAATCAGCCATCTTTTTTACATCTCCTTTTCGTTTTGACTGAAGCGATTAACGCAATACAGGAGAATTGTACTATTTTTTTCCCATTCTGTCAAGTCAGGGGCTTTGGTACATCTTGCCTTAATACTTGAAGGAAGCAATGCTCACGGTGGTGGAGCCGGTGCCGGCACCCTTCTTGATGGAGGCGATGGAGTACTTCACATCACTCAGGTCGGCGGAGAAATCAAAGGACATCTTGAAGCTTTCCATACGGCCGGAGGCGGCGTCAATCACGCAGGTGATTTTGGCGTTGGAGGTGGAAATACCCACATATTTGATGGAGGCACCGTCTGTGCCGTTGATGGAGGTATACACGTTTTCGGCGCTCTTGTAGTCATAATCGGTGTTGTTGCCCTCGCCCACAAACAAGCCGCTCTTTCTCACGGGAGAAGAATCGTTGATGCCGGAGGAGGAGGCACTGCCGGAGCCGCCCTTGAGGGTGATGGTGATGTTGTATTTGCCGTTTTTCTCGGTGCAGGTGGCGGAGCTCACATCGGAGGCGCTCAAAGAGGCCTTGCCCAGATAGCTTGCCTTGCCCTTCTTGTTGGTGAAGGTATTTTTGCCCTCGCCAAAGAAATCGCCCACGGCATCCTTCACAACGGAGAGCTTGAGCAATGCGCCGCCGTCCAGAGAATTGATGGAGGTGGTGCGGGTCTTGTCATAACCTGCCTTGGCGCTGTTCACGCCGTTCAAAGCCGCATTGTAGGCCTTCACGATTTCTTCCTTGGTGGCAGGTGCCTTGGCCTTGGCTTTTGTGGTAGCCTTGGTAGTGGCTTTTGTGGTAGCCTTTGTTGTAGCCTTCGTTGTTGCTTTTGTAGTGGCAGCAGTGGTGGCAGCGGTGGTGGTAACGGTGGTTGCCTCCGTGGTGGCGGGCTCGGTTGCCGCCTCGGTAGTTTGGGCCTCTGTGGCCTCGGTGGTATCCTCGGGCTTTGCTGTTGTGTCGGCTGCGCTGCTTTCGGGCAGAGCGGCTGCCGTCGATTCGGTGGCGGGAACGGTGGTGGGCTCATTGCCGCCGTTGCAGGCAGTCAGCAAAAGGGCACTGCCGCAGAGTATTGCAGCAGCAAGCACAAGGGACAGGATTTTTTTCATCATTCATTTCTCCTTTTTGTTTTTATGTGTAATTCTCAAGGAAATATTGCATCACTTCATTGCCCACGGTGCTGGCCTTGCCGCTGCCCCAGCCGCCGTTTTCCACAATGCAGACCACGGCAAGAGGTAAATCGGACCGTGCGCTGAACCCGGCAAGCCAGGAGTGGGAATCCGCATCATCCAGCTGGGCCGTGCCGGTTTTGGCACAGAATTCCAGATTGGGGAAATGGTCCTCCCCGTATTTGTTCACCACGTTAGAGCGCATCAGACGGCTGACTTTTTGCGCAACGGTGGGGTCAAGGGTTACCAGTGTTTCCGCCGAAGGGGCGTAATTGCCGAAAAAGGTGGCGTATTCCATAATGCGGTTGGGGGCCAGACCCGTGCCGCCGTTGGCAACGGCACCCACAATGGCAAGCAGATGGGTGGGATTGAGCAGAGTGGTAGACTGGCCGATGCCTGCCCAGCCAAGCTCCGATTTGTTTTTGGTATCCGGGGCAAAGGTGCTTTTTTTCAGGCGCACATCGCCGCAATACAACTGCTTATTGAAGCCCAGCGCATTGGCGGTTGCCAGCAGTTTTTTGGCACCAAGCTGCAGGGTAATATCGGCAAAAGCAAAGTTGCAGGATTGGTTGAATGCCTCTTCAAAGTCCACGGTGCCGTGCTCGTCATTGCAGATGACCTCACCGTCATCGCATTCGTAAACCTCGTCACAGTCAAAGCTCTGCCCCTCCACACCGGGAATGTTTTGCAGGGCAGATACGGCGGTTATGATTTTCATTACCGAGCCCGGGGTATACACACCGCTGACGGCCTTATCCAGAAACACGCCGTCGTAGGCCTTGTTGGTGGTCAAATCGGAAGGGATATCCGTTACATCAAAGGTGGGCTTGGATACGCTGCACAGCAGCTCCCCCGTGCGGTAGTTATACACCGCCACGGTGCCGTTGCTGTCACCAAAGGCCTTATATGCCACGCGGCAGGCCTCGCTGTCAATATTCAAGGTGATATGGGATTCGTTATCCTCATCGTGCAGAATGCCGTAAATCCCCTCTACAAGGCTGTAACCGGAGAGCTTGTCACGGAACAGGTACTGGGTGCCCGTGGAGATTCGGCCCGCATCATCCCCCACCACATGAAGGGTGGCCTTACGCACGGCGGCGGAATCGTTATAGATTCGTCTGCCGT
>JAZRWZ010000325.1:0-1766 GCA_045599985.1 Acutalibacteraceae bacterium
ACACAAAGTATTCCTGCGCTTTTTGCCTCATCTTGGCAGAAAATCTGTCCGCCAAAACTGCTTCGCACCTTAAAAAGATGAGATTTGCGTGCAGTCGGGTGTTTCTTCGCCGCAGGAATACTGCCGTATTTCAAGGCGAAATACGCCCGAATGTGCGTGAAGATCGCTTTTTAAGGCATATTGTGTTCAAATCCCTTTTGCCTTGCCGCCTTTTACCTGCTCACGAATCACGGCAAAGGCCTTTTCCTCGCCCTCCTCGGCCAGCACCTTCAGCCAGCCCTCCAGTAAATCCGAGGTTTCGGGGTGAATACTGCGGGAATGCTTGCCCCGCTCAAAATAGGCCAGGGGGTGCTGATTCGTATATTTATCCCCCTGATAGATTTTGCTGGCAGCCACCCGGTCACAAAACATCTCCGCCACATAGTTCAGCGGCATTTTCACGGGCTCCACCTGTTTTTTCTTAGGGTT
This sequence comes from Acutalibacteraceae bacterium, assembly GCA_045599985.1. GTDB lineage: Bacteria > Bacillota > Clostridia > Oscillospirales > Acutalibacteraceae > CAG-177. The sequence continues at coordinate 469 of JAZRWZ010000325.1, forward strand.
ATAATCCGCCCAGTACTCAAAGTGATGGCGGTTGCGGCCCTTGTGATGAAGCCACGCCCGGGAGTAACCGTAATCCTCCCGCTCCGCCTCGTTGGGGCTGCGCATACCCTGATAATACTTTGCCCCGGGAATAAACTCCGTGAGGGAGTATTTGGATAAATCATGGCGCAGGCCCTGCCGGCCGATGCCCGCTTTAAAGCAATGGGCAATCACCTTGTGGCGGTGATGCGTGATGGTTTTGAAATGGCCGATGGGGTGCACGGCACACGCCTCCCTTTTGCATTCCTGATTTTACAGATAATTCTGTATATTATCATACCTTGAAATAGCGGCTAAATCAAGTCAAAATCCTCCCGGGAAAGAGGGTGTGGCAGGTGCTTTTTGCTCCGTTTTCCTCTTTATTCGACGGCGTGAATGTGGTATACTGTTTTTATTCTTCATGAAGAGGTGACTCCTACGGCTTTTACCGATGATGTAAAACTGATTACCTACAGCCCCCGGGTGGACAGATGGAACACCGCCACCCACGCCCCGGGCGCTCCGGCGGCCTTGGCGGGCATGGTGCTGCTGCTGAAAAAGACGCTGCCCGGCGGCAGCAAAACCGCCGTTTTCTGCGCCGTTGTTTACTCCCTTGCCTTTTTCTGCGTCTATTTTACCTCCGCCGTTTATCACGCCCTGCCCCCCGGGGAGGCCAAACGCAGGGCACGGTTTTTTGACCACCTTGCCATCCCCCTGCTGCTGGCGGGCACCACCACTCCCTGCGCCCTGATTTCCCTTGGGCGGGTCAGCCGCACCCACGGCTATATCGTATTCGGCATTGCGTGGTTCTGTGCCCTGTTCGGCGTTGTGGGCAAAACCCTGTTTTTTGAAAAAATGAAAAGCGCCGTGATGGCGGTTTACATCATCGGCGGGGCGGTGATGCTGCTGAGCACCCTGCCCGTTGCCAAAAGCTTTGAACCCACCGCCTTTTTGCTGCTGTTTATCGGCAGCGGGGCCTACATCCTCGGCGCACTGGTGTGCCGCATGGGTATAAAAAGGCCCTGCCTGCACCCGGTTTTTCACCTGATTGTGCTGGCAGGGAGCCTGATTCATTTCTATGTGATTTACGCCTACATTCTGTAATACGTTTTTTCGCCCGTGAGCACTTCTGCAAAGCTCACGGGCGTTCTTTTTTCAGCGTTATTTGGAAAGCATTACGCCGTTTTCCTTGATTTTGGTCATCTTGTTGCCCTTGACGAGATACACGTTTTCCGCAATCTCCATCAGAGGCTTGTCGTTAAAGGAATCCGTATACAGAT
>JAZRWZ010000326.1:0-1274 GCA_045599985.1 Acutalibacteraceae bacterium
GGGGGCTATTGCGGCATCGGTGGTGATGAACACAAGCATTGTTGCCATGTTGGGGTGGATCATTCCGCTGCCCTTGGCAATGCCGCCCATTCTGCAGGTTTTGCCGCCGATTTCAAACTCAACGGCAATATCCTTTTTAACGGTGTCGGTTGTCATAATGCCCTCTGCCGCAAAGTCGCTTCCGTTATCGGTAAGTGAAGCGGCAAGTGCGGGGATTCCCGCCGCTATGGGTTCAATATCAAGGGGCTGGCCTATAACGCCGGTGGAGGCAACAACCATATCGTCGGCGTTGATGCCGAGAGCCTTCGCCGCAAGGGCGCTCATTTTTTCGGCAATTTCAATGCCGTCTGCATTGCAGGTGTTGGCATTGCCGCTGTTGCAGATAACGGCCTGAGCCTTTCCGTTTGCAAGGTGAGCCTTTGTAACAAGCAGGGGTGCGCCCTTGACAAGGTTGGTTGTGTAAACCGCCGCCGCCGAGGCCGGAACCTCACTCATAATAATTGATAAATCCCTTTTATCCTTGTTTTTTCTGATTCCGCAATGTATGCCGTTGGCCTTAAAGCCCTTTGCGGCACAGATGCCGCCGTCAATTACTTTCATTTTTATATCACTCCAGATTTAAGCCCGTCGCCTCATCAACGCCGAGCAGAATATTCATATTCTGAATTGCCGCGCCGCTTGCGCCCTTGCCCAGATTATCAAAACGGGAAACAAGAAGCACTCTTTCTTCATTGCCGCAAACGGTGATTTCCATACTGTCAAGACCCTCAAAGCGATTGGCGGAAAGGAAGCCCGCCTCAGCTGCGTTTTCGGTAAACTTAACTATTCCTTCTTTATAATACTCACGGTAAATATCCTTTATTTCCTCCGCCGTGCAGTTGAGGTCTTCGGCAAAAACGGGAACCGTGACCTCCATACCCGCATAATAAGGGGCAACAACGGGGCAAAACACGGGGTCTGCTTCAAGGCCGCTTATCACCTTCATCTCGGGCAAGTGCTTGTGCCGCTGAGAAATGCCGTACATTCTCGGTGCATCAAACAGCTTGTCGCGCCCGTCGGCCTCATACTCGGCAATCATCTTTTTTCCGCCGCCGGAATAGCCGGTAAGCGAATAGCAGGTGAGCCTTGCACCGGGTTTGAGCGCGCCCTTTTCAGCAAGAGGGGCGGCAAGTGAAATAAATCCGCTTGCGTGACAGCCCGGGTTGGCAATGCGCTTTGAGCCCTTTATCGCCCCACGCCTGCCGCCGATTTCGGGGAAGCCGTAAACCCAGCCG
>JAZRWZ010000327.1:0-1913 GCA_045599985.1 Acutalibacteraceae bacterium
GACCGCTGGAGCTTCGGGTTTGTGGTGACCGAGGCACTCAATGCCCCGGCGGATTACCTCAACCTCACGGCGGAGAACCGTGCAGCGGCAGAAGCTTTTCTTAATAATAGCGATAACTGGCAATCACCTTGCCAAGAATAATGACCTCATTGGTAATGATGGGCTCGAAGGTATCGTTCTCCGGCTGAAGGCGGAAGTGACCGTCCTCCTTGTAAAAACGCTTTACCGTGGCTTCCTCGCCGATCATGGCCACCACGATTTCGCCGTTGCGTGCGGTGGGTGTGCGCTCCACAATCACGATATCGCCGTTGAGAATACCGGCGTTAATCATACTTTCGCCCCGCACATGAAGGGCAAACAGCTCTTTGTCGGAGGCACCAAGCTGGGAGAAGGGCACATACCCTTCAATCTCCTCCACAGTGAGGATGGGCATACCGGCGGTAACGGTGCCCAGCAGAGGCACATGGGCCACATTGTCGGCCATGCCGCAAATGCGAATCACTCTTTTTAGCATAGGAGGGCGCTCAATGTACCCTGCCGCCTCCAGTGCATCCAGATTGGCCTGCACGGAGGAAGTGGAACGAAGACCCACGGCGGCGCAGATTTCACGCACGCTGGGGGTAATACCATCCCTTGCCTTTTCCACAAGGAATTCATATATTTTTCTTTGGCTTTCGCTGATTGGTTTCATAGCGTTCACCTTTCTTTATTAGGAATATATCTCAGTTCGGGTGCATTATAACACATTTGTTCGATAATTGCAAACATTTGTTTGTATTTTTTCATTATTTTTTTGAGGGGAGGCGGTTTTTGTGCGATGTCCCTCCTGCGGGCATAAAAATCCGGCAGGGTTAGTCAACTGCAATGTCTGTTCCACTCCCCTGCCCACCAAAAGCATACAGCTGCAGGCCGCAAAGCGAAAAAAACGCGTGCGCATAATTGCCGCCACTGCTGCCGTCATCATACTGCTCACCTGTCTGGCTTTCTTCCCCAAAATCGAAAAGGCCGCTGCCGCCGGATTCATTCACAGCGGGAATTTTGATACACCTGTTTTTCTGTGGCAAAACAGCCGCAGCGGCAGTTTGCGTGATATGGCTGCCTATGCCGCCCTGCGGAATGATATCAACAGCCAATACCCGGAGCTTTCCGCCCGGTTCCCGGAGGATACCCTTGCCGCATGGCACAAAACCGCCGAAGAGCTGCAAAAAGCCAACCGCATCACCGACCCCGACATCTGCCGTGAGTTAAACTCATTAACGGATGACCTCAACTATATTCAGCAGATTGACCGCACCTATACCACCCTGCGGGGCACGGTGCTGGATTTGATGGATGTATTCACCGAGTACAACCGGCTTCACCTTGGGGATGAAACCGGCAATGTGAGTTTTACCCCCCGGGAGGAGTTGAATCAGCTTGCTTTGTGGCAGGCGGATTTAGACCGTTTGAATCAGTTTGCCGTTACGGTGAACGGCTACGAAAACGTGTACCTTTTCAGCTATATGTTAAAGGAAGCGCAAGGGGAAATCACCCAGCTCACTTCGGAAATCAACGCCATTATGGACAGCGGCTACAGCCTTGATGACACCGTGCGATACAGCGACCGTAAGGCCCGCACCTTCCCCGCCGTGCACAATCAGGGCAGCATTCAGCTGAATGTGGCGCAAAAAGAAACCTATGAGGCCCATATGCAGGCGGGCCTGCGCAGTTACCTGATTTCTTCAACCCTTATTCACTACTACTCACATTAAGGAGCTTGTTATGATTTATTCCATTCTCATTGCGGTTTGCATCATCGCCATGATTGCTCTGCTGCCGGTTTATCTGACCAAAACCAAAGCGGGCCACACCGTAAAAACCCTGCTGCTCAAGGGTGCATTATCCGCTTTGTTTGTGTGCGTTGCGCTGCTGTC
>JAZRWZ010000328.1:0-22019 GCA_045599985.1 Acutalibacteraceae bacterium
CTTCGCAGCAGTACCCGCCTCCGACTTCGTCGCTGAAAACAGCCCACCGGGCTGTTTTCTTAACGCTCCTCACCCTCTTAGGGTTCAAGTCCTTCTCTCGGCTTACGCAAAAAGAAAAGACACCCTGACGGATGTCTTTTCTTTTTTGGCAGGGGCAGAAGGACTTGAACCCTCGGCACGCGGTTTTGGAGACCGCTGCTCTACCAACTGAGCTATACCCCTATATATTATTATGTAATGACCGGATGGCCGACTTTTTTCGGGATGGTGGGCCACCAGGGACTCGAACCCCGGACCATTCGGTTATGAGCCGAGTGCTCTAACCAACTGAGCTAGTGGCCCGTGTTCTTGCGAACAGACATATATTATCAAATAGTTTTGCGTTTGTCAATGCAAAAATCAGCGTTTTCTCAATTTTTCTTGCAGAGAAAGTGGGAAAAACCCTTGACTTATTGTGGGAAGGCTGATATAATTCCATTTCGTTGCAGTATGTGCAGCAGAATCTTTAAATCAAAATGAAGATCCTTGCCGCAGAAATGCGGCCAAAAGACCAGAAGGAGGTGCTTTTAGAAATGGCAAACAACAGTTACGAGGCCGTAATGGTTTTCTCCCTTGCCAAAGGCGAAGAGTTCGCTATGTCTCTTAAGGAGAAATTCCAGGCTATGATCGAAGCCAACGCCACTCTCGAAGGCATTGAGAGAGAGGAGAAGCGCAAGCTCGCTTATCTCATCAATGACGAAGCAGAGGGCTACTATGTCTTCTATCAGATGACCGCTCCCGCAGATTTCCCCGCCGAGCTCGAGCGTGTTGCGAACATCACCGACGGTGTTCTCCGCTCCCTTGTTATCAAAAAGAACTAAGGAGGATATGCAGCTATGCTTAACACAGCCATCATTATGGGCAGGCTGGCAGCAGATCCCGAATTGAGGACCACTTCCTCCGGCAGAAGCGTTACTTCTTTTGCCGTTGCTGTGGACAGAGGCTTTGCCCGCCAGGGTGAAGAGCGCCAGACCGATTGGATTGACGTTGTTGCCTGGGCACAGACCGCCGAGTTCGTGTGCAAATATTTCCGTAAGGGCTCCATGATCGCCATTCAGGGCCGTATCCAGACCAGAACTTACGAAGATAAGAGCGGCAGCAAACGCAAGGCAGTGGAAATCGTTGCCGACAATGTCAACTTCTGCGGCTCCAAGGCCGAAACCGGCACAGGCCGTGCCGAAGAGAATATCCGTGCCGCAGCTCAGCCTGCTCCCGCCTATTCCAACATCGAAGCTGACGATTTCAAAGAAATTCCCACCGAGGACGACCTTCCTTTCTGATTGGCCGTCCCGCTTAATCTGTGAAAGGAGATATTTTCATGGCTTACGAGAAGAACGACAGAAGACCTAACAAAAAGGGTCACAAGAAAGTTTGCTCATTCTGCGTTGATAAAGTAGAATGCATTGATTATAAGGACGTTGACAAGCTTCGCAAGTACACCAGCGACAGAGCAAAGATTCTGCCCCGCCGTGTAACCGGTACCTGCGCCGCTCATCAGAGAGAGCTGACCACCGCTATCAAGCGCGCCCGTCACCTTGCTCTTCTTCCTTACACCAGCGACTGATTTCTTAACAAAAAATCCCATGGCTTTTGCCGTGGGATTTTTTATGCCCTCCGGGAAGAGCAGGGGGCGTTTTGCTCCTCATTTTAAAAGCAAATATCTTTACTTTCTTCTTTCGGATATGGTACAATACACCGTGTGGCGAAATGCCATAACAAGAAAAAAGACAAAGGGATGATTCTGGATGAAAAACCGTTTGAAATGCTTCACGGCGCTTCTGCTCTCTGCCGCGCTTCTGCTGCCCTGCTTTGCGGTGGGCTCTGCCGCCGGGCAGCCCGATGCCGCCCTTTACACCACCTACGGCGATTCCATGCTGTTCCAGCAAAATGAAGAAGCCATATTCGCAGGCACGGCCGCCCCGGGCTCTGCCATTCACTGTGAACTGATAAACGCCGGGGGAGAGTGCGTGAAGCAGGCCGATGCCGCTGCCTCTGCCGACGGCACATTCCGCCTGAGCTTTGTTGCCCCTGCAGGCGGTTATGATGCCTATACCGTTGTGCTCACCCAAAACGGTGAAGTGTTTGCCACCCTGCGGGATGTGGTGTTCGGTGAACTGTGGCTGGCCGGTGGCCAATCCAACATGCACCTGTTTTTGCGCTTCTGCCTTCAGGGCATCGAGATGATGGCAAACGGGCAGGTGGGCTCCGAATATGTGCGTTTTCTGGATACCCCCCTCAATCCCACCTATAACGGGAACGAGAATCTGTTCCCCGATGAGCCTCAGGCCGATATCCCCGGCGCCCGCTGGGTAAAGGGCAATTCAGCGGATATCTTCAATGTATCCGCCGTGGCCTATGCCTTTGCCGAAAAGCTGCAGAAGGATCTGGATATGCCCGTGGGCGTGCTGACCGATTACCTCGGCGGCACCCTGATTCGCACCTGGCTGAGCCGCAAGGGAATTGAATCCAATCCCACGCTCCAAAAGATGCTGGGCAAGCACTACATTCCCTCCTCCGCGTGGAAGGAGAACGACAGCGATGTGAACACCACTACCGCTCTTTACAACAAAAAGACGGCTCCTCTTGCCAACTTCCGCCCCGCCGGCTTCATCTGGTATCAGGGTGAATCGGACAGCGCCTCCGACCACGGCTTTTACACCGAGGCATTTGCACAGCTGCAAAAGGATTTGACCGAGCTGTTCGGCAGAGGGGAAAACACCCTGCCCGCCGTCATTTCCTTAACCGCCAACCATTCCCTGATAGGCCTCAACTCCTTCCAGAAGCTCAACGCGGAGCTGGGCGAGATTCAGCAGATTTCCACCGATACCCGGGCCTTGATTTCCATCTCCGATATTCCTTTGGATTACACCCAGTCCACCCAAACCGTGCATCCCTATGACAAGCAGCCCGTGGGCGCCCGCATGGCGACGGCGGCACAGGGACTGGTTTATAAAAAATATGACGGTGACCATTCCGCTCCCGTGCTGAAGAGCGCCCGTGTGGAGGGGAGCGATGTGTTCATGACCTTCACCAATGTGGCAGACGGCCTTGCCGTAAGAGGCGACGTGCTGCGCGGCTTTACCGTGTGCGGCAAAGACGGCGTGCTTCTGCCTGCCGATGCCTCTCTTGTTTCCGCCGATACGGTGAAGGTGCACTGTGACGAAATCGAAGCCCCCGTGGCCGCCATGTATGCGCAGGGGCTGATTACCACCCGCTGCAATCTTTGCTCCCTGAAAAACGGCGAATACTATCTGCCCGCCTGCTCCGCCATAACCGACTGGCAGTATTTTGATACCGATAAGATTTGGCAGGATTTCGGCTGGACGGATTGTGACACCGATAAAATCTGGCGTGAGGAAACGCTGGAAATAGCAGGATATTACGATATCTGGCAGGGCGAAAACGCCGATGTGGCCGTGAGCAAGGACGGCGCCTTCAAAGGCGACGGCGGCCTTGTCATCAGCGGCACGGGCAATTTCTCCGTGGGCCCCGTTACCACCTATACGGATTCCTTCAACGGCGATGCCGAGGAAACCTTTGCCGAATTCATGGCCGATTGGCGTGATTACGGCACCCTCAGCGTGATGCTCAAAAACAACGGCACGGCGCCCGTCACCGTGGAGGGCATCAAAATCTACACAAGCGATACCCGCTTCCTGCAGCCCGTGGTGCAGGGCACCCGCAGCGGCGCTTACACCCTGCCTGCGGACGGAGAATGGCACAAGGTGACCTACGATTTGGGCTGCCTGAAGCTCAACGGCAAAAACTTCCCCCTTGCCCTCACCAACCGCAGCCTCAAGAAGGTGAAGAACGTGTCCTTCTGCTTCGGTGCCGAGGGGCAGGCGAATGTGGCTATGGATGAGCTTCGTTTCTCCCCCGCCGAGCCCATGCCTCTGATTCGTTGGGTGGGCTTCAGCCCTCTTGTAATGCTTTATCGCTGGATTTCCGGCCTGATTTCGAAATAATCGAAGAAAGGGAAGGTTATTATGAGTAAGATTATCGGTGAACCCTTAAAGAATATGCCCTGGCAGGATAAGCCTCAGGGCACAAACTGCACCCTGCCCATCTGGCGTTACAGCGAGAATCCCATTATCCGCCGCAATCCCATTCCCGAGGTGTCCCGGGTATTCAACAGCGCCGTGGCCCCCTTTGGGGACGGCTTTGTGGGCGTGTTCCGCGGCAGTGAATACGACGGTGTATCCTACATCTATCTGGGTTGGAGCAAGGATGCCGTTCATTGGGAATTCGGGGAAAACCGCATTCCCTTTACCGATGAAAAGGGCGAGCCCTTTATGCCCGGCTACGCCTATGACCCCCGCCTTGTGAAGGTGGAGGATACCTACTATATCATCTGGTGCACGGATTTGTACGGTGCCTCCATCGGCATGGCAAAAACCAAAGATTTCAAAACCTTTACCCGCATGGAAAATCCCTTTTTGCCCTACAACCGCAACGCCGTGCTGTTCCCCCGCAAAATCAAGGGGAATTATGTGATGCTCTCCCGCCCCAGCGACACGGGGCACACCCCCTTCGGTGATGTTTTTCTTTCCGAAAGCCCGGATTTGGTATATTGGGGCAAGCACCGCCATGTGATGAGCAAAAAGAGCAGCCACTGGTGGGAAAGCCTGAAAATCGGCGGCGGCCCCGCACCCATTGAGACGGATGAGGGCTGGCTGATGTTTTATCACGGGGTGGAGCGCACCTGCAACGGCTATGTTTACAGCATCGGCGGCGCCATTCTGGATTTGGAGGAGCCCAGCCGTGTGCTCTACCGCAGCAAATCCTACCTGATGACCCCCGAAACGGATTACGAAACCAACGGCTTTGTGGGCAACGTCTGCTTCCCCTGCGCCACCATGTGTGACAGCGAAACCGGCCGCATCGCCATCTATTACGGCTCCGCCGATACCTATGTGGGGCTGGCCTTTACCACCGTGGATGAAACCATCCGCTTCATCAAGGCCCACAGCGAAACCGACACCGACGACACGGAGCTGGGCATCCGCTGACGAAACAAAAGCAAAAAGGATAAATCATGAGTAAAAAACTGCTTTATACCAAATACGCCTGCTATGCGGGCTGCGCTGCACAGGCGGCGGTCATCTGCCTGTCGCCCATTCTGTTCATGACCTTCCACAACACCTACGGCATCTCCTATACCCTTCTGGGGCTGTTGGCGGTGTTCAACTTCTGTTCCCAGCTGCTGATTGATTTGATTTTCTCCTTCTTTTCGGAGCATTTCAACATCCCCTTTACCGTGCAGGTTACCCCCATTATCACCATTGTCGGCATTGTTGCCTATGCTTTTTTGCCCATGCTGGTGCCCGCCCACCCCTATGCGGGCATTGTAACGGGCACGGTGATTTACTCCGTGGCAGCCGGGCTTTGCGAGGTGCTGCTGAGCCCCACCATTGCCGCCATTTATGCCGATGACCCCGAGCGGGAGATGAGCAAATTCCACTCCGTTTACGCGTGGGGCGTGGTTGCCGTGGTGGTAATCAGTTCCCTGTTCCTCAAGATATTCGGCACCGCCAAATGGAATTACCTTGCCCTGTTCTGGGCCATTCTGCCCCTGATTTCCGCCCTGCTGTTTGCCAAGGGTGAAATGCCGCCTATGGATAACGACCTGGCAGGCAAAAACGAGGGAAGCAAAAAGAAAATGCTGGGCGGCGTGCTGATTTTCGTGCTGTGCATCTTCTTCGGCTCGGCGGCGGAAAACACCATTACCCAATGGTGCTCCGGCTATGTGGAAACCGTGCTGGGCTTTGATAAATTCACCGGGGATTTGCTCGGCATGGCGCTTTTCTCTGTTTTGCTGGGCCTTGCCCGCACCCTTTACGGCAAATTCGGCAAGGGGATTTACCCCGTTATGCTGGGCAGCTTCATCGGTGCCACGGCCTGCTACCTTGTGGCGGGCTTCTCACGGCAGCCCCTGTTGGGCCTTGCGGCCTGCGTGCTGTGCGGCCTGTTTGTTTCCATGCTGTGGCCCGGCACCATCATCTGGACGGAGAACATCTACCCCAACTGCGGGGTGGTGGTGTATGCTCTGCTGGCGGCGGGGGGCGATTTCGGCGCCGGTATAGCCCCTCAGCTGATGGGTGCCGTGACCGATAAGGTGGCTGCAAGTGACTGGGCGCTTTCCACGGCGCAGACGCTGGGAATGACAGCCGACCAGATCGGGCTTAAATCCGCCATGGTGATTTCCACCGTGTTCGGCGCGGCAGGCATCATTCTGGTGCTTGTGATGCACAACACCATCGATAAAAAGAAAGCGGCACAAAGCAAATGATAATTCCCCCGGCACAAAATTTGACCCGTGAAATTCAGCAAGTTTCTGCACAAATTGTTGAAAGGATTCAGAGAATTATGATACAATATAATGCCGCATGATTATGGCCTCTGTCTAAAGGAATTTTTCAAGGGAAATGAATAGAAAGAAGTCAAACATTCCATGAAAAAGAATCCGAATTATTTGATATAATTTGTGATATGGCATTGCCCTGAATGGAAAACACCGTATGCCCGGCATCGGCGTGATAGCATATGACAAAAGAAGCAGATGCCAAGAAAAAATAAAACAGAATGAAATGATTACGACGAACTCGGTGTGGTGATTATGTATGGTACAATATACAACCCCCGAAAATCTATCGCCGCTTACCGTTGGCAGTATGTTTTGCGGTATCGGCGGCATAGATATTGGTTTCTTGCGAGCGGGATTTCAAATCGTTTGGGCAAATGAAAAGGATAAGTCTGCGTGCAACACTTATCGTCATAATTTTGCTGAGACGCGACTGGTTGAAGCTGATATCAAAAAGATTGACAAGGCAAAGATACCATATTTTGATGTATTGACGGCAGGTTTTCCTTGTCAACCATTCTCTGTTGCAGGTCCCCAAAAAGGATTTGAAGATACTCGCGGTAATCTGTTTTTTCAGATTGTCGAGGTCGCCCAAAAAGTCAAACCGCCAATTATTTTCCTTGAAAATGTATCGAATCTTATTGACCACGATAATGGACGCACCTTTATCACAATGTTTAATGCTCTGTCGGAAATCGGCTATGTACTCAGATATCGTAATCTTCCTGCTAATGAATTCGGCAATATACCTCAAACAAGGAACAGAACCTATATTATTGCTTTTAGGGATGAGATGATGTGTGAAATGTTCAAATATCCTGAACCGATAGAATTAACAACAACCATTTTTGATGTCATTAATCGGTCGAAAAAACAAAAGGATATTTACTACTATTCTGATACCGACCCATTTTATTACTATATGAAAAGTCGTGTGAAACGAACAGATTCTATATATAGAGTACACGATTCGGGAATACATTTAGCGAAAGACCACACTTGTCCAACATTAACGGCTTCAATGGGAACACGTGACAATCGAGTTCCAATAATAATTGATGAGTACGGATATAGAAAATTGACAATCCGCGAATGTTTGGATTTTCAAGGCTTTCCGAAAGAATTTGAGTTTCCGAACGACACAACAATTCGAGATGCATACAAACAGATTGGTAATTCAGTATGTGTTCCGGTAATTGAAAGAATAGCAATACAGATTCGAAATATTCTGGAGGGTTCGTTATGAGACTTAGTAACATTAAGGTCGAACAAATCAACGAACAATATGAAGTTGTTGAAGATTATGGAGAAATCTTAACCAAAGATGAAATGGTTCAGATTTTGAAAAAGCATTTTAGAGGCTCAGAATATCGAGATGGTTGCATATATGGAGATTTTTTCGGTAAGAAATATTGTGTTTATTTCAAGAACATTAGTTATTTGGGTACGCCTCACCCTTTTTTCAAGAAGAGAATCCAAATTGGTGATAATTTCAAAGAAGTCTATCGGGATAACGAGTTAAAAGGAATCAAAACCCTTTTGCTTGGTGTGTACAGGTATAAAGGTGTTCTTCTGTTTGTGGATTTTGATATTACGAAGTATGTTGAAAAAAAGTCACATAATTCTTCTGCTCATGTATACACTATTGACCTGAAAAATGGTTTACTGTTTGGTATTTTTCAAAAAGAGGATATTAACAGAAACATTATTACAACATTTACTCCAAAGAATGTTGAAAAATACTTATGCAGCAAAATAGAATCTTCGGTTGATTTGCGACTGGATTTCATTGCTGTGCTAGATGATTTTTACATGGGATTACCAAAGAAATGGCATGGTATAGTTGCGTATCAAGAGATGATATCCGCAGGTTTCAATAATGCATTGCAACCGGAATGGCCGGGATTTTATCAGGAATTCAAACTTGATTGCTACATAAAAGAAAACGAAGTATCAGACACCATCGAATATAGACAGAATAAGAAAAAGGGCGATATTGATCTTGATTTGTATTTTCCAGAAACTGGGGCATTTGGTGATTTGAAAGCGCACAGCAATGACTCTTCTGGCATTCAGGGAAATGATTGGAACACCATTATGGATGTCATCAAAGATAAAAGTGTTTTTTATGTTGTGTGTAACCACAATACCGAGCGAGATCGTGATCACGAAAATGAAGTAACTATTTTTTGGAATAATCAACTGGGGAAAAAGAATATCCTTAGTTATTCAGAAAAGATGAAAAACTCTGTAACATTAACCTCCTATTGCGTATTGGAAATTAATCGATTCAACAAACAATATTTGGATATTTTTCATCAAGGGCACAACAGCGATGGTAGTCCTAGGAGGCCAAAAATATCCATCAAAAATAAAAACATCGGTAATTTCCTGATACATCAAGTTGATTTTTGATGCACGATTTCAAGCGAAAGGATAGCGGATGTGTTCCGCTTGAGGTAATGGTATGAATCAGTTTAAATTTGTTGATTTGTTTTCGGGGATTGGTGGTTTTCATCAGGCTATGGAAAATCTGGGTGGAAAATGTGTTTTTGCATCCGAAATAGATTCTCATTGCATTGAGACTTACTACAATAACTACCAAATTGATGCAAATCATAATATACGTGAGGTTGCAGCAGAAGATATACCTGTTCATGATGTTTTATGTGCAGGATTCCCTTGTCAGGCATTTTCCAAGGCTGGTTTCCAAAAAGGGATGAGTGATACTCGAGGAACATTGTTTTTTGAAATTGAACGTATCCTAAAGTACCACAAGACAAAATACATTGTACTTGAAAATGTACGTAACTTGGTATCTCATGACAATGGCAACACATGGCGTACAATACATGCACATTTGAGGAACTTGGGGTATCGTTTGACACCGGTGCCTATCATCTTAAGTCCCCATCAATTTGGTATTCCTCAACTACGTGAACGTGTAGTGATTCTCGGAATATATGATCCGGATCACGCAGATCAGGATTTGATTGTAAAATTTGATAATTTGAAAACCAAAGAGCAAAACAGTATTTATTCTATTCTTGATAGTGATGTTGATGATGCTTCGTATCGAATTAGTGATAAAGAAGAATATGTATTAAATGCGTGGGACGAGTTCTATAAAGGAATTCAAGAAACGGTTATCGGTTTTCCAATTTGGGCAGAATATTTCAAAGATAAGGATATAGAGGATGATTTTCCTGATTGGAAAAAGGATTTTATTCGCAAAAACAAAGCACTTTATGAACTTAACAAAAAATTCATTGACTTCTGGCTTGCAAAATACGACAATCTCAAAGAATTTACGCCTACACAGCGAAAGATGGAATGGCAAGCGGGTAACAATATAAAGTCAATCTGGGAAGGCGTGATTCAGTTACGCCCATCGGGAATACGTGTGAAAGTGCCGACAACATTCCCGGCTTTAGTAGCAATTGTTCAGATTCCCATTATCGGAAAGTATAAACGCCGACTTACTGTGCGTGAGGCGGCTAGGTTGCAAAGTTTTCCTGAAACATTTATTCCCGATGAAGACAACCATCAGGCGTATAAGCAGTTTGGAAATGCGGTAAATGTAAAGGTAATTGAACAAGCCGCGAAAAAACTGTTTGAATTAGGTTAAAGAAGTACTGACACCCTTTAATAATCAGTCCTGTGATTTAAAACTCGATTGCCTAAATAGGGTTTCCCCCCGGCACAAAATTTGACCCGCGCATTGCAAACGGGGCGGGGTTGTGCTATGATGGGTGCCAGTATGAAAAAAGAAAGAGGGATTACCTTGGATTTCAGAAATATTTTGGAAAACTCAAAAAGCAAGCTCAACGCTTATGCTGATTTTGCCGTGGACGGCATTACCCACATCTGTAAGGAATTCGGCCCCCGCGCCTGCGGCAGCGACAGCGAGCGCAAGGCACAGGAATACATGGGCGAAATGCTCAAGAATTATGCCGATTCCGTTACCCGCGAAACCTTTGAGGCCCATCCCGATGCCTTCATGGCCTTTGTTCCCATTGCCGGCGGCCTGCTGTTAAGCTCCACCGCCTGCAACCTGATAGGCGCCTTCAAAAAGAACAAGCTTCCCATCGCCTCCGTGGGCATGCTGGGCACCGCTCTGGCTGCCATGATAGGTGAATTCGCTCTTTACAGAGAGCCTTTGGACCCTCTCTTCAAAAAAGCCGAGTCCGGCAACATCATTGCCGTGCGCAAGGCCACCGGTGAAACCAAGCGCCGCATCATCATCAGCGGCCACACCGATTCCGCTCCCGAGTGGACTTACACCTACAAGTTCGGCTCCAAGGGCGTGGTTTCCGTTGCCGGTTATGCCGTAGCGGGTCTGGTATACGATATGGTATCCACCGCCGTTTCCCTTGCCGGTAAGAACGATTGTCTCAAAAAGAAACTGGCTCTCGGTCAGCTGGCCTTTGCCCCCGCTTTTGCCGGGCTGTTTGCCTTTACCAACAGCAAGCGCTATGTGGACGGCGCCAGCGATGACCTGTCCGGCTGCTATGTTGCCAATTCCGTTATCAAGTTCCTTGCCGATAACGATGTCCGCTTTGAGAACACCGAGGTCATCGCCCTGCTTGCCGGCGGCGAGGAGTGCGGCTTAAGAGGCTGCAAGGCCTTCTTCAAGTCTCACCCCGAAATGGCCAACGACGGTGTGGAAACCATGTTTGCCGGCTTTGATACCGTGCGTGACGGCGAATTCATGGAGATTTATACCAAGGATATGAACGGCCTTGTCAAGACCGATATTGATGCCTGTACCCTTGTGCAGAAGGCTGCTGCCAAGTGCGGCAAGGATGTGCCCTTCGGCTCCATTCCTCTGGGCTCCTGCGATGCTGCCGCCGCCGCTCAGGCCGGTGTTGCCGCCGCCTCCTTCGTGGCTATGGATCCCGCTCCCGCCCGCTACTACCACACCCGTCTGGACACTGCCGACAACCTTTGCCCCGAAACCATCGAGAAGGGCATCGAGATTGCTCTGCAGACCGTGTTTGATTTTGACGAGAACGGTCTGGGCAAGAAATAAGATATTTCCGAAAAAATCGTCTTGCGCTTCGCCGCAGGGCGTTTTTTTTCGGTTTTTCAGATTTTTATTCCGTAGGGGAGCGCCCTTCCCGATAAATCTCCCTTAACCTGCGGGTTAACCCATTATTATCTGTTATCCATTATCTTTTTTCCGTCCCGTTCCTCGTGTAGGGCAAGGCCACTGTGCCTTGCCGGATTTGCCGCAGGCAAATTTCATTTCCGTTATCCGCGAATATTCCCACGGCGTGCCGCCGTGCCGGTCAGAGCGGGTGCTCTGACCCTACACGGAAATATCTTTTGAAGACCGAAAAATGAACAGCCGCACACAGGCAAAGAATAAACCTGACTTTTCTGCCGGAAATCCCGCGCCCGGGCCGCAGAGAAATCCTGCGCCCGGGGTGCTCCTTTCTTGACAACGGTGGGTTATCATCATATAATACACAATGGATGAATATGGAATAGAAAAGGGCATTTGCCCTTACATATAAGACTTCGGGAAGTCGGGAGGTCACGGGTTGAAAAAGTATTTCAGAAGAACCTGGTTGGATATTGATAAAGACGCTCTGCGGTTCAATTACGGTGAAATAGAGAATAAACTCACAGCCGGTGCGCAGATTATGGCCGTTGTGAAGGCGGATGCCTACGGTCACGGCGTGGAGCACATTGTGGGAGAACTGGTGGAATTCGGCTGCCGCTGGTTTGCCGTTTCCAATCTGGAGGAGGCCATGCAGGTCAAAGGTGTTTCCCCGGACAGCAATGTGCTGATTTTGGGCTACACCCCTCCCGAGTATGCCGTATCCCTTGCGGTCAACGGCATTTCGCAGGCTGTGTTCAATGCCGATTACGCTGCCGCCCTTTCGCAGGAGGCGGAGGCAAACGGTGTGCAGGTGCGTATTCACATCAAGGCCGATACGGGTATGAGCCGGTTGGGCTTTACCTATCACGACAGCGAGGCCAACGGGGATGCCCCCCGTCAGATTGCCGATGCCTGCCGCCTGCCAGGCCTTTACCCCGAGGGGATTTTTACCCACTTCGCCAGTGCCGACGAGGATGACGGCGAGGTGTTCACCCGCTTGCAGTACGATTTGTTCCTGGGGCTGATTCACGAGGTGGAGCAGCTTGGCATCCGCTTTGAGCTGCGCCATTGCTGCAACTCCGCCGCCACCGTGCTTTACCCCGAAATGCAGCTGGATCTGGTGCGCCCGGGCATTATTCTTTACGGCCTTTCTCCCTCTCCGCTGGTGTCCCAAAGCATTCGCTTAAAGCCCGTGATGGAAATGAAAACCGTGGTGTCCATGGTCAAGGAGATTCCGGCGGGTACCCCCATCAGCTACGGCCGCATCTTTGTTTCCGAAAAGCCGATGAAAATCGCCACCGTGCCCGTGGGCTATGCCGACGGCCTGCCCCGTGCCTATTCCCAAAAGGCCTTTATGCTTATTCACGGCAAAAAGGTGCCCGTGGTGGGGCGCATCTGTATGGACCAATGTATGCTGGATGTTACGGAGCTGGAGGATGTGCATGAGGGGATGACGGTGACCGTGTTCGGCGGCAATGAAATCACCGTGGACGATATTGCCGGAAAGTGCGGCCTCATCAATTACGAAATCATTTGCGGCATCAATAAACGGGTGCCCCGCGTTTACCGTGAAGACGGCGGCGTGGTGGCAATCTCCGATTATTTAGAGTCAAAATAAAATAGGAAAAAAGAGCCAAGGTAGATTTGAACGAATTTAGGGAGAGTGAATACTATGCCAAATTCAAGAAATCACATTGCAGAGTTCGGAAAATTCGGTTTTGAAGAGAAACCCCTGTGTGAAGCGGATGTGCTTGCCATCGTTCAGATTTTTTACATGCCTTTTGAGTGGGTGGTATCCGAGGATTTCACGCAGGAGCCCGTCAGCTTCATCAACGCCGCCAGCCGGGTGTTTGCCATGCGCGGCGGCGAGCACAAGCCTATGGGCCTGATGATCAACAAAACCCCAAGCCGTGTTATGATGATGATGGCTGCCGCCAAACGCTACGCCGGGCTGCGCCTTGCGGCGGTGAAGGAGGTTTACAGCCGTTCCCCCGCCGTTCAGTTCTGCGCCGGCACCTTTTTGCTGCCCGACGGCACGGCCCTGATTTGCTTCCGCGGCACCGATGACACGGTGGCCGGCTGGAAGGAGGATGTTGACCTGCTGACCCGGTACGGCACCCCCTCCTATGATTTTGCCATGGATTATCTCACCCGGGCAGCCGCTGCCTTTGACGGGGATATTCTGCTGTGCGGCCACTCCAAGGGCGGCAACATCGCCCTGCGCACCGCAGTGATGTGCGACCCCGCCATTCGTGCCCGTATTAAAAATGTTTATAATTTTGACGGCCCCGGCTATTTCGACACCTCCCTGTTTGAGCAGGCGGCCTATGCCGAGCTGCTGCCCGGTTACCGCCACTATGTGCCCA
Source organism: Acutalibacteraceae bacterium (assembly GCA_045599985.1). Lineage (GTDB taxonomy): Bacteria > Bacillota > Clostridia > Oscillospirales > Acutalibacteraceae > CAG-177. Next base: position 13,874 of record JAZRWZ010000328.1, read on the forward strand.
GCGATTCCTTCATTGGTATGCTGCTGTATCACGACTATGACTACAAGGCAATCAAAAGCACCCGGCTTTTGGGCCCCATGCAGCACGACCTTGCCTCCTGGCAGGTGAAGGACGGCGCGCTTTGGCAGGTGAAGGATAACGATGCCCTTTCCAAGTGGGTGGACGGTGCCATCAACTCCCTTGTGGAGCGGCTGGGAACCGAGAATTACGGCGCACTGGATACGGTGGTGACCGCCGTGACCGAGGGGCTCAACCAAAAGACCCTGACCGATGTGGCCAAGAATATCCGTGAGGCCGTGAACGGCGCGGCAGAGGCTTACCGCTTGGTGGAGCCCGCTGTAAAGGAGCAGCTCCACGAGGCCTTCCGCAAATCTAAAAATGCAGTGGCAGCCGCCGCCAAAAAGGTGACCGCCGCCCTCTGATTACACAACATAAAAGAAACAACCCGCTGAAAAGGAAAAAAATCTTTTTCAGCGGGTATTTTTGTTGCAAGCAGGGAATGATGTGATCTGTTAACCGATAATGTCTTTATACTCGATTCTGTCGGAGGGGTCGGCATCCACATCAATTTCTTTGCCTAAGATAAAGGCTTTTTTGCACAGCTTTTTGGATTTTACATAGTCGGTTCTGCCGGGGCAGAAGGGGTAAAATCCCAGCACGCCGAAGATGTACCAGATGGCGGTGGTGCCGTTGTCCTCATCCCCGGGGAAGCCGTCATCCTCAAAGCTGAAGGCCTCGCGGCACAGTTTTTCCACCCAACAGGCGGTTTTTTTGCGGTCACCCAGTTCGGCATAGATGTAGGGGATGTGGAAGCTGGGCTGGTTGGAGATGGCGCATTGACCGAAGTCAACGGAGGCCATTTCGGTGATTTCGTGAATCTCACAGCCGTAGCCCACGATTTCGTAATCGGGAGCGGCGGCAAACAGCTCGTCAATCTTTTGCAGCAGTTTTTCTTTGCCGCCGTAAAGGGAGGCAAGCCCCGCCATGTCATGGGGCACGGCAAAGGAGTTCTGCCATGCGCTGCCCTCGGTGTAGTCACGGCCCCAGCCGATGGGGGTAAAGTCGGGGCGGAAACGGCCCTGACTGTCTTTGGGGCGCATAAAGCCCGTTTCTTTATCAAACAGATTCTTATAATTTCCGGCGCGGCGGCGGTATTCCGCGGCAAGCTCCGTTTTGCCCAGAAGGGATGCGATAACCGCAATGCACCAGTCACCGTAGGCGGCATCGGCGGTCAGGTTGACGCTCTCCTTCTGCTCGTCATAGGGTACATAGCCGAGTCTGCAATAGGATTCGGCTCCGTTGCGCCCGTAGTAGTCGTAGGGGGCATCGGTGGTGGCATGCTTGAGCATACCCTCAAGGGCGATTTCCATGTGCTCTTTGTCAATCAGCCCTTTTACGGCACCGTCGCACAGCACCGCATCCACCAATGTGGAGGGCATACAGCCCCGTTCACCGATGGAAAGCCAGCGGGGCAGCCAGCCGGATTCCTTATAGTCCCCGATAAAGGAGACCAGCATCTCCTTCATCTCATCTTTTGCAACCAAAGAGAAGAAGGGGTACACCGTGCGGTAGGTGTCCCAAAAGCCGTTGTCGGTAAAGCGCACGCCGGGGTGAACCTTGCCGTCATAGGGGGAGTAGTGAATCTCCTTGCCCGAGGCATCCACCTCAGAGCAGCGGTGGGGGTAAAGAAATGCCCGGTACATGCAGGAGTAAAAGGTTTTCAGCTGTTTTTCGTCGGCGGCCTCAATCTCCACACGGTTCAGGTAGCTTTCCCACAGTTCTTCCCCTGCGGTGCGGATTTCATCAAAGCTCCGGCTGCCGATTTCACGGTTCAGGCTGATTTCGGCCTGCTCAAAGCTGATGTAGGAGGTGGCCACGGCAATCTCCGTTTGAGGCTTGGCAAGGCCGATGTGAACGGCAATCTGCTCGCCGCTGCCCTGCATCCCTTTTGCGAGTTCCGTTTCGGTCTGAATGTAGATTTCATCCGTCAGCACGCTGCCCGGCTCAAAGCGGAATACCGCATATTCCTTGAAATCCTTGCTCACACCCCCGGCGCATTGGGTGGTGGAGGCGTAAAGGGTATTGCTCTGAGGGTCAAAGCGGTAGCCGCTGCACCCCTCCACGGGCAAAACGGAGAAAAAGTTGTTTTCGGTGTCGTCAAAAGCCACACGCACCTTGGCACAGCGGGCGGTGGGGGTCACCTCCACGGTGGAGCGGGTGCGCAGCAGGCGGTATTTCAGGTAGGCGGGTGCCAGCACGGCATCCTCGGGGCGAAAGCCGGACCAACGCTCCTCCTCACCGATGTTCAGAGGCGTTTTTTGGGGCATGAACACCATGGCGCCGTAGTCGGCAATCCAGGGGGAGGGCTGGTGGGTAATGCGGATGCCCTCAAAGGAGCGGCTTTGGGGGTGATAGTACCAGCGGCGGTTTCCCTCGTTGGTCTGGGGGCAGTAGGCGGTCATCCCGAAGGGAAGCTGCACAAGGGGCAGGGTGTTGCCGTTGCTGAAGCGATGGGTGGATTGGGAACCCTGCTTTGTGTTGACAAGTGAATAGTATTTCATGGTATCTCCCTTTCAAAATCGGATTTATTTGCACAGGGCGGCGGCGCCCAGCAGAATTTCTTCGGCCTCGGTGGGAATCCTGCCCAAGGGGTCGGGGCCCACATTGAGCAGGTAATTGATGCCCAGACTGTTCAGGTGCTGTTTGTTGCGGGCAATCTGAGCGGGACTTTTCCAGTTTTTGTCGTAGTAGGAGAAGCCCCAGGTATCGTTCAGGGTGGCGGCGGTTTCATAAAGGCCGTAGGGGGAGGGCTTGAATCCGCCGATGTTGTTATAATCCGTCACCGCCGCATTGTCTATGCGGGCTTCGGGAATCTCGTTATCTCCCAAAGAAACATAGTCGTATTGGCCGTTGCCCAAACGGGAGTTAATAAGGCAATCGGGCTGCAAATCCCGCACGGTGCGGTAAAGAATCTCGCTTTGGGCGGGGGAAATGGTCATGGGCACGTCAAACCACGCCAGGCAGATATCGCCGTAGTTGGTCATCAGCTCCTTCACCTGAGGCACGATTTTTTCCTCAAAGCAGATGTCAAAGTTCTTTTCGCCCTTGAAATCCCAGCTGTTGTCCCAGGTGGTGCCGCTGTTGCCCATGTGGTTGCTCAGGTAGCCGCCCCCGTGGGGGTGGTGCCAGTCCAGATCCTGCGAATAGTAAATGCCCAGCTTCAGCCCGTGCTTTTGGCAGGCCTCGGCAAATTCCGCCAGCACATCCCGGCCGAAGGGGGTGGCATCCGCCACATTAAAGGCATCCACACGGGAGCGGAACATGGCAAAGCCGTCGTGGTGCTTGGCGGTCAGCACAAGGTACTGCATGCCGCAGGCCTTGGCAAGGCGCACATAATCCTCGGCATGAAAGCCCACGGGATTGAAGGCGGAGGCCAGCCGGGCGTATTCGCTGTTGGGAATCTGAAAATACGACTGAGCCCATTCGGCATAATCCCGCACCCGTTTGCCCTTGTATTCCCCGCCCAGCAGGGAGTAAACCCCCCAGTGGAGCATCATGCCGTACCGGGCCTGACGGTACCATTCTATGGCATTCTGATTCAAGAAAAATCCCCCTTATCTTCATTTGCCGGTAAATCATAAAAACCCCGGGAACACGCAGGGCATCCCCGCAAAACAGATTAAGGATATTATAGCAAACCTGCGCTTTTCGTCAATAGAACCTGATACAGTTCACTCTTTTATTTCCCGCGCATATATGTTAGAATACACAAGTAAGAACCGATGAAAGGAAGCGGAGAAAATGAAAGTATTACTGTTAAACGGCAGCCCTCACCCGGCAGGCAGCACCTTTACCGCCCTGAATGAGATGAAGGCGGTGTTTGAGGCCGAGGGAATCGAAACCAAACTGATTCAGGTGGGCAATCAGGCTGTGCGGGGTTGTCTTGCCTGCGGATATTGCAGCAAAAACGGCAAGTGCGTGCAGGATGATATCGTCAACGAAATCGCCGCGGAATTCAGCACGGCAGACGGCCTTGTGGTGGGCAGCCCCGTGTACTATGCCTCCGCCAATGCCACGCTGGTGGCGGTATTGGATAGGCTTTTTTACAGCGCCGGGTTTGATAAAACCATGAAGGTGGGTGCGGCTGTGGTATCTGCCCGCCGGGGCGGCCTTTCCGCCACCTTTGATGAATTGAACAAATATTTCACCATCAGCGGCATGCCCGTTGCCTCGGGCCAGTACTGGAACAGCATTCACGGCAACAACGCCGGTGAAGCCGCGCAGGATGGGGAGGGCCTGCAGAGCATGCGCACGCTGGCGCGGAACATGGCTTTTCTGATGAAGAGCATCGCTTTGGGCAAGGAGGCCTACGGTCTGCCCGCTAAGGAAAAGAAAATCGGTACAAACTTCATCCGCTGATTTTTTCGGATAAAAAGAAGAACGGAAAAAACGGTTGTGTAAAAACGAACCGTAATCCGTCCTCACAAGAAGCAAGCCCCCGTGAAGCGCTCACTTCACGGGGGCTTATTCAATCTTTATGGAGCTTTACGGAGGTGTTGTTGTTTTACGGCTCAGCGGTCAATGTCTTTTTCGAAGCCCATGATTTTGCCGGATTTGGCATTGATTTCGTACTCGAACTCAAAGCCGCCGTTTTTGAATTCCACGCTGTAGTGGGCAATCAGGTCATCGTCATCCAGCTCGCACTTCAGTTCCGTTACAGCGCCGGCGGCAAAGCCGGCATCCTTCAAAGCGATTTCTTTGGCCTTTTCCTCGCCGATGAAGGCAGAGGTGTCAGCGTTCCTGGTGCTATCGGGTTTGTCATAATCCTTTTCGGAGTCCATCACGGCGCCGGTTTTGGCGTTGATTTCGTAGTCGTATTCGGTGTTGCCTTTTCTGAACTCAATGTCGTAGTGGGCAATGCGGTCGCTGCCGTCAAAGGTGGCTTCCTCAAAGATTACTTCGTTGGCATCAAGGCCGGCGTGCTTGAGGGCAGCGGCTTTGGCTTCCTCCACACTGATGTAGCCGGCTTTGGAGGTGTCGGGGGTTACTTCGCGGGTGTCGGAGTCGGCTTTCTTTTCGGCGCCGGGAGCGGACTGCTCTTTTTCGTCGTCGTCTTTTTCTTTTTCTGCTTTCAGGATAGTGCCGTCAAGGCCGATTTCGTAGTCATATTCCACACCGTCGGCGGTGAATTCCACATCGAAGTGGGGAACGGCATCGTCTTTGTCCAACTGAGGAACTTCCTCAAACACGGCCTTGTCGCGGGCAACACCGGCGTCGGCCACGGCGATTTCGATGGCGCGGTCGGGAGTCATTTCCTTGTCGGCTGCGGTGATTTCGGCGGAGGCGGAGACATTGGTGGCTGCGGCGGCAGCGGAGGATTTGTTGACCTCATTTTTGGAGCAGGCGGTGAATACGAGCACTCCGGAGGCAAGAATGGCGGCGGAGAGGATAGCGGCAGTTACTTTCTTTTTCATAGTTCATGTTTCCTTTCTTTTTGTTGGCCCGTGGGTTTGTTCCCTTGACCTTGGCCTTATCATACACGGCAAACATTAGAGAAACATTAGAGCGAAAAAATAATCTGAAAAAATATCGGAGGTGTCTTTCTGCCGCATTTTCATATATTAAAAGTAACGGTAAAAACGGAGCCTTTGCCGTATTCGGATTCCGCACGGATGCACCCGTTGTGCAGGGCGGCGGCCCTTTGGCAAAGGGAGAGGCCCAGACCGAAGCCCTCTGCCCGGAGCCGGGCCTCGTCGGTGCGGTAGAAGCGTTCAAAGATATTTTGAAGCTCCTCGGGCTTCATGCCCTGCCCGTCATCCCGCACCGTCAGCACAATGTGCGCCTCATCCTTTTTTAACATAACGGAAACGGTGCCCTTCTCCTTTCCGTATTTCACGGCGTTGGAGAGCAGGTTCTTTAATATCATACCAATCAATACGGGTTCGCAGGAGAAAATGATGCCGGGCTGAATATCCTGTAATAATGTAATATCTTTTTCGGGCTCGAATTCCCGGCAGATGCCCTCATACAGCGCGCTCAGGTCGCAGGGCTCCAAATGAAATGTGCGGGCCTCCCGGTCGGCACGGGTGAGCATGAGCAGGGTGGAGATAAGGGCGTTCATCTTTTCCGCCTGCTCCCCGATGGAGGTCAGGGCCTCAACGGCGTTTTCCTCCGACATATCGGAAAGGGCATATTCACTCTCCGCCTTGATAACGGCCAGCGGGGTGCGCAGCTCGTGAGAGGCATCGGAGGTGAACTGTTTCTCCGCCCGGAAGGAATCCTGCAGGCGGGCGAACATGGCATTGAAGGTATCCGCCAGCGTGTGAATCTCATCCTCTCCCCGGCCGATTTCAATGCGCTTTGTCAAATCACTGCCGCTGTTGATTTCCCCGGCAGCGGCGGTAATCTGCTCCACGGGGCGGATGGTGCGGCGGGCCACCCAGTAGGCACCCAGAGCCGCCAGCAGAAGAATCGCGGGAATCACATAAATCACGGAGCGGGTGATGGAGTTAAAAGCACTGCCCGTGCTGCCTGCGGGGGCAATGCCCCGAATCCACACACCCTCGCAGGAGGAGCCGGGGGCAACAAAAGCGATGCGGAACACCTGCCTGTCGCCGTAGGCGGGCAGGTCAACGGCCAGCATCTTTACCTCTTTTTCTTTAAAGCCGGAGGCCTGCATGGCTATCTCCACGGCACGGGCGGTGGAAATGCCCTTGGCAAAGCGGGTGGAGGGGTAGGTGCAGGGCTCAAGGCCCTCCTCCGGTGCACAGCCGATTTCACAATCAATAATGTGGCCGGTGAAAACATCGATCTCATATTCATAACGGTTAAAGGACAGCAGGGAATCATAGGTGAGGTAGGTTTCGCCGTTCACGGTAAAGGAGCCGGATCGGGAATCGGTGAGCCCCTCGGCGTTGATAAGAGCGGCGGGCACATCCCCGCACAGATACTGGCCGCCAAGGGAGTAGACACAGCAGTAGATACCCTCCCCGAAAAGGACAAAATCCTCCTCCACATCCAGTATACCGTTTTTGTATTCCACCTCGTCCGCGTTGCGCTCCACGGCACGAATCAGGCTTTTTTGCAGCTCCATGCCGGCAACGGAACGGCTCATGCCCAACAGCCCCGTAAGGCTTATGGCGCAGACGGCTGCCACCAGCAGGGTGATGAGAAAGGCGGTTTTGATTTTAAAAGAAAAATGCTTCATTACGCTTCATCCTTCAGGCAAAAGGGATTTAAACCCGATATGGTTTTGGCACCATATTTTTGCCGGTATTTCGTTAAAACTGCTCGGAATCCTTTATGACATAGCCCGCGCCGCGGACGGTTTTAATCAGTTTTACATCGCTGTCGCCGTCAATCTTTTTGCGCAGATAACTGATGTATACATCCACCACATTGGTGCCGCCCTCATAATCGAAGTTCCAGATGTGGTCTTCGATTTTTTCACGGCTGAGCACCGTGCCGGCGTTCACCATCAGGTACCGCAGCAGTTCATACTCTTTGGCGGAAAGGGCGATTTCCCTGCCGCCCCGTTTTACGGCATGGGTGGCCATATCCAAAGAGAGGTCGCCCACGGTCAGCAGGCTTGTTTTGTCGGCAGGGCCCTTGCGTATCATCACCCGCAGGCGGGCGGCCAGTTCATCAAAGGAAAAGGGCTTTACCAGATAGTCGTCGGCACCCAAATCCAGCCCCGCCACCCGGTCCTCAATGCTGTCACGGGCGGTGAGAAAAAGCACGGGCACGCCGATGCCCTTTTTTCTGATGTTTTGTACCAGTGTGAAGCCATCCATCAGGGGCATGTTCACATCCAGCACGGCGGCATTGTAATCGGCGGCGGTAAGGCAGTCGTAGGCCTCCTCCCCGTTGTGGCAGCTGTCCACCGAATAGCCGCAGGCCTTGAGCTGCTTGGTGAGCACCCGGTTCAGGGCTTTCTCATCCTCGGCAAGTAAAATGCGCATGGTATTTCTCCTTCCGTTTCGTGAAGAATAATAAGGCAAAAGGGATTTGAACACAATATGCCTTAAAAAGCGATCTTCACGCACATTCGGGCGTTTTTCGCCTTGAAATACGACAGTATTCCTGCGGCGAAGAAACACCCGACTGCACGCAAATCTCGGCATTTTAAGATGCAAGCAGTTTTGGC
>JAZRWZ010000329.1:0-8873 GCA_045599985.1 Acutalibacteraceae bacterium
CAAGCAGTTTTGGCGGACAGATTTTCTGCCAAGATGAGGCAAAAAGCGCAGGAATACTTTGTGTATTCCGAGCATTTTTAACGATATATTGGCAAAAAAGATGCCGCCAAAACCATATCGGGTTCGAATCCCTTTTGCCAACGCAGAAAACGCGCAAAAGGAGGCTTGCCGATGTGTGACGAAAACGCGTATGAGGGGCCGGATTTGCCCCGTGAAAATGAGGACGGTGAGGAGACCGGCGACGGCTCCGTAACCGTGCAGAGCAGGGGGCATTACATCCACTGCCTTACGGTAATCGGGCAGATTGAGGGGCATTATATTCTGCCTCCCCAAAACAAAACCACCAAGTATGAGCACGTGATTCCCCAACTGGTTGCCATTGAGGAAAGCGAGGATATTGACGGGCTCATCATCATTCTGAACACCGTCGGCGGCGATATTGAGGCGGGCATGGCCATTGCCGAGCTGATAGCGGGCATGCGCACCCCCACCGTTTCCCTTGTGCTGGGCGGCGGCCATTCCATCGGGGTGCCGTTGGCAGTGGCGGCGGACCGCTCCTTTATTGCTCCCTCCGCCACCATGACGATTCACCCTGTGCGTATGAACGGCCTTGTGGTGGGCGTGCCCCAGACCATGAGCTATTTTCAGGAGATGCAGGAGCGCATTGTGCGCTTTGTGGCAGATAACTCCCATATGCCGGCAGACACCTTTCGTGACATGATGCTTGCCACGGGCAGTCTGGTGATGGATGTGGGCACGGTGCTGGACGGCCCGGATGCCGTCAGGGTGGGCCTGGTGGATTCTTTGGGCGGCCTTTCCCAGGTGTTCGATTGCATGAATGAACTGATTGAGCAGCGGGGAGGGGAGCCGAAATGATGTATTCCGTTATGTTTCACTTGGGAGAAGACAACCCGGGGCAGGGCGTTTATATGACACAAAGGCAGGGAAACCGCTGGGTTTGCCTGCTGAAAACCGAAACGGGCACACGGATGGAACGGCTTATTTCCACCGACCCTTTTGATTACCTGATGCCTTATTGGCTGCCGGGAAAGGAATTTGACAACAGACCGAGTAATCGGATAGGAATTGAAACTGATTTGAGAAAGAAAGGAAGGACAGTATGGCAAACAACGGAAAATCAACGGCTTCCTCCGCCAAAGGGGCGGGAACCGCCAAGAAGAAGACCGAGATAGATATGCCGAAATTTGAGAAAAAGCAGACCCCCGCCCGCTCTGCTTCACAAAAAACCGCAGCCAAGTCCTCGGGCAGTACTTCGGCTGCCGAGAAACGCGCCAAAGCCGCCGAGCAGCGTGCTTTGGAGGAAAAAAGAGCCCGTTCAAGGCAGCAGGCCGTATCCGTAGTGGTGCTTGCCGTGGCGGCGCTGCTCTTCTGCCTTGTTGTGATTCCCGGAGAGAACGCATGGCTGGTGCTGCATAACTTCATGTTTCAGGTGTTCGGCCTGTGCGCCTTTGTGCTGCCTGTGGCACTGGGCTTTGCAGGCGGAATGTATGCCAGATACCGGGCTTTTCGCCCCGCGGCGGGCAAAACCGCAGGGGCCGGTATCCTGCTTTTGTTGGCGGAAACCATGATACATATTTTCACCCACATCGGGAAGGTGACCCTGCTTGGCGAAAAATACCTCTCCGTAACCTCGGTGGGTCAGCAGGTCAGCGATGTGTGGCAGGCCGAAAAGCCCGTTTTCACGGGCGGCGTATTTGGTGCCCTTGTGGGCGGCGGCCTGTGTAATGCATTGGGCCAAACCGGCGCTGCCGTGCTCAGCGTGATTGCCTTCATCGCCGTTATTTTCATTCTTACCAAGATTGAACTTGACCGTGTGGGCCGCGTGATTCAGAAGCCCATCAAAAAAGCGGGCGAAATTGCCGGCGAAACCATAGAGCGCACCCATGAAATCCGTGAACAGCGCCAGAAAGAGAAAACGGAAAAGGCGGCTTTCAATCCTCCCGATACAAGAAAACCGACCCAGAAGAAAGAGGAGAAGAAGCCCGCCGAGAGCGAAACCGACGGCTTGATTACGGATGAAACCGCCTTTACAAACCGCGATGCCGGGCCGGCCATGCCCGTCTTTGTGCTGCCCGAACCTCCTGCGGCGGAGCCTGCACCCGTTACCCGCAAAAAGAAACCTGCTCCCCCTGCGGAGAAGCCTGCCGTGGAGGAGGATACCGAATTTGTTCCTCCCGCTGAAAGCCTGATTCCCGAAATCACGGGTTACCGTTTTCCGCCGCTGGATTGCCTGAATCTGCTTGAGCAGACGGGCCGCTCCGATTACTCGGAGGAGATGAATTCCACGGCGCACAAGCTGATTGCCACCCTTGACAGCTTCGGCGTAAAGGCGCAGGTGGTCAATATCTGCCGCGGCCCCTCCGTAACCCGGTACGAAATCGAACCCGACATCGGTGTGCGCATCAGCCGTATTACCCGCCTTGCGGATGATATCGCCCTGCGCCTTGCCTCCAACGGCGTGCGCATTTCCCCCATTCCCAACCGCTCCGCCATCGGTATCGAGGTGCCCAATCTGGTGCGCGAAACCGTTGGGCTGCGTGAGGTTATTGACAGCGACGGCTTCCGCAACGCCAAGAGCAAATTGAATGTGGCTTTGGGTAAGGATATTGCGGGCAACCTGATTTTTGCCGACCTTGCCAAAATGCCTCACCTGCTTATTGCCGGTACAACAGGCTCCGGTAAATCCGTGTGCCTGAACACCATGATAATCAGCCTGCTCTATAACGCTTCCCCCGATGAGGTGAAAATCGTATTGATTGACCCGAAGCAGGTGGAATTCACCGTTTATAACGGCATCAGCCACCTTGAAGTGCCCGTGGTGGCCAACCCCCGCAAGGCCGCCGGTGCTTTGGGCTGGGCCGTGTCCGAAATGGAGAAGCGCTATCAGCAATTCTCCGAAAACAATGTGCGTGATATCAAGGGCTACAACCGCCTTTGCGAGACCAAGCTCGGCATGAAAAAAATGCACCATGTGGTGATTTTCATCGATGAGTTGTCCGACCTGATGATGGTTGCCCCCAATGAGGTGGAGGATTCCATCTGCCGTTTGGCTCAGATGGCCCGTGCCGCCGGTATGCACCTTGTGGTGGCCACACAGCGCCCCTCCGTTAACGTTATCACGGGTGTTATCAAGGCCAACATTCCCAGCCGTATCGCCCTTTCCGTTTCCTCGCAGGTGGACTCCCGCACCATTCTGGATGCCTCCGGCGCCGAAAAACTGCTGGGTAACGGCGATATGCTCTTTGCCCCCATCGGTGTGTCCAAGCCCCAGCGTCTGCAGGGCTGCTTCATCTCCGACGAAGAGGTGGAGGGCGTTGTGGAATTTGTGAAAGAAAATTCCAAAGCAGAATATAACGACGATGTTATCAAGGAGATTGAATCCTTGGCAGCCGCTACGGAAAACCCCAAAAAGAAGGGTGCTGCCGAAGTAGAGGAGAGCAATGACGGCGGTCTGGATGACACCGTTATGCAGGCTCTTGAGGCCATGATCAAGGCAGGAAAAGCCTCCACCACCTTCCTGCAGAACAAACTGGGCTGGGGCTATCCCAAGGCCGCCCGCGTGATGGGTCAGCTGGAAGAAATGGGCTTTATTCCGCCCAAGGACGGCAACAAGGAGCGCCGTGTGCTCATTACCCTGCAGCAGCTTTATGAGATGAATGCCTCCGCCGACGGCGTGAAGCCTTCGGGTATGACGCTGTTTGATGTGGCGAAAGAGAATGAAGCAAAGGCGGAGGAAGCCGAAGAGGAAGACCTGCAATCCGTTCCCTTTGATGAAGATGAGGACGACGATGAAGACGGAGACCCCTACGCCGACTTTGGGGATGTGCTGGATTTTGACGATGCGGAACGCCCCACGGACGATGAGGACGATTTTTAAAAACGAGGATTGAGTTATGCCGTTTTTGCCTGTAACAAAAGAAGAATGTGAGGCACTTGGCTGGGACTGCCCCGACTTTGTGTATGTGAACGGGGATGCCTATGTGGACCACCCTGCCTTCGGTGCCGCCATGATTACCCGTGTGCTGGAGAGCAAGGGGTTCAGAGTGGCCTTTCTGGCACAGCCCGATTGGCACGGCACAGGGGATTTCATGCGCTTCGGCAGGCCGAAATACGGCTTTTTAGTAAGCTCCGGCAACATTGATTCCATGGTGGCACATTACACCGCCGCCAAAAAGAAACGCAGTGAGGATTTATACAGCCCCGGGGGCGTGAACGGTCATCGGCCCGACAGAGCCGTTATCGTGTACTGCAACAGGATTCGTGAGGCATACGGCGATATTCCCATTGTCATCGGCGGTCTGGAGGCCTCCCTTCGCCGCTTTGCCCACTACGATTACTGGGATGATAAGGTGCGCCGCTCCGTGCTGTTTGACGCGGGTGCGGACCTTATCAGCTACGGTATGGGCGAGCGTTCCGTCGTCGAGATAGCGGAGCGCTTGCGGGACGGGTTTGCCGTCAAAGACATCCGCGATGTGCGGGGCACCTGCTACGCCTGCGATGTGCGGGAAACGCCCTACGGGGCCAGAGAATGCCCCTCCTTTGAGAATGTGACGGCCTCCAAAAAGGAATATGCCGTATCCACCCGGGTACAGCAGGATGAGCAGGATTTCTTCCGCGGCAAAACCGTGATTCAGCGCCACGGGAACCGGATGCTGGTGCAGAATCCGCCCGCATTGCCTTTGGAACAGGATGCGCTGGATGCGGTATATGATTTGCCCTTTATGCGCACATATCACCCCATGTATGAGGATCGGGGCGGTGTGCCCGCTCTGAAAGAGGTGCGCTTTTCCGTCACCCATAACCGGGGGTGCTTCGGTGCCTGTAATTTCTGCTCCCTTGCTTTTCATCAGGGGCGCTATATCACGACCCGCAGTAAGGAATCCGTGCTGCGGGAGGTTAAGCTATTGACAGAATTGCCCGATTTCAAGGGCTACATACATGATATCGGCGGCCCCACCGCCAACTTCCGCCACCCCTCTTGTAAAGGGCAGGAGGAACGGGGACTTTGCAAGGGAAAAAAATGCCTTGCGCCCCGGCCTTGTCCCAATCTGGATGCGGATGAAAGCGAATATCTGGATTTGCTGCGCAGCGTGCGCGCCGTGCCCAAGGTGAAAAAGGTGTTTGTGCGCTCGGGAATCCGTTTTGACTACATGATGCAGGATAAGAGCGATGCCTTTTTCCGTGAGTTGGTGGCCCACCATGTGAGCGGTCAGCTCAAGGTTGCCCCGGAACACTGCTCCGCCGCCGTGCTCGACAAAATGGGCAAGCCCCATATTGATGCGTACATGGCATTCAAAGAGAAGTATTTTTCCCTGTGCCGCAGGGAGGGGAAAGAGCAATATCTGGTGCCCTACCTGATGAGCTCCCACCCGGGCAGCACCCTGAAGGATGCGGTGGAACTGGCGCTGTTCCTCAAAAAGGAGCATCTGCGCCCCGAGCAGGTGCAGGATTTTTACCCCACCCCGGGTACCGTTTCCACAGCTGCGTTTTACACGGAGCTTGACCCCTACACATTGGAAAAGGTGTATGTGGCAAAAGGCCCTCACGACAAGGCTCTGCAAAGAGCATTACTGCAATATTTTGACCCGAAAAAGCGTGACCTTTGCGAGGAGGCCCTGCGCAAAGCGGGCAGAGCCGATTTGATCGGCTTTGGCGAAAAATGCTTGATTCCTCCCGCAAAGCGTACCCCTGCCGGGGGCTTCCGAACCGCCGCGGCGGGGCAGAAAAAGTCCGGCCCGCAAAACGGAAAAAAGGGAGAAAACCGCCATGGAAAGAATCCGAAGAGCCGTTACGGAAAATAAGAGGGCTGCTTGCCTTCTGGCAGGCGCGGCCCTGCTTTTGATTGCGGCGGTTATTCTGTATGCCTGCGGTGTGCCCCAATGGCTTTTGAGCGACGGAGGAACGGAGCCGAAGGAAAGCCATCTCACGGTTTTTGTGGCCGATGTGGGGCAGGGGGATTGTGTCATTATGACCTGCGGGGGCCACAGCATGATTGTGGACGGCGGAGAGAAAACGAGCTTCAATAAGGTGAAGGAGGCCATGCTGCGCTGTGGGGTGAAAACGCCTGACTATGTAGCGGCAACCCACTCCCACACCGACCATATCGGCTCTCTTGCTCAGGTAATCAAGGTTAAAGGCGCAGGCTGTTTTCTGATGGCAGACAACAGCGTGGAGCCGGGCTGTGACTCCGGGGAATACGAAGATTTGCGGCAGATACTTGCGAAAAAGAAAATCCCGTGTATTTCTCCGGCGGTGGGTGATACCTTCACGCTGGGCACGGCGACCGTAACCGTGCTGGCTCCCACGGAGCGGTGCGAGGAAACCAACGATTGCTCCCTTGTGCTGCGGGTGGATTACGGCACCACCTCCTTTTTGCTGGCAGGGGATGCCGGGAAACGGGAGGAGCAGCTGCTTCTGGAAAGCGGTGCCGATCTGGACTGCGACGTTCTGAAAGTGGGTCACCACGGCAGCAGGGACGCTTCATCGGAGGCGTTTCTGGCAGCCGTAACGCCCGAAACGGCGGTCATCAGCTGCGGTGAGAATAACGAATACGGCCACCCGAACCCCGAAACGCAGGACAGATTGGGGCAGTACACCCACGATGTTTACCGCACGGATTGGAGCGGATGGGTGAAAGTATGCTCCGACGGGAATGAGATAACCGTACAAACCGAAAAAAGTTTTCAATAACAATCGAAAAGGCGCCGAAAGTATTCAATTTGCACTTGAATATTTCGGCGCTTTATTATATAATATAAAATATTACGGTTAATGGGAGCAGTCTGCCCTTTTTTACGGTTACCGGCGCTTCCGTTACCCATTCAAACGGAGGGAATCGCAGTGCCCGTACCGTCTTCAAACGAAGTCAGAATCCTTACCCCCGCCGAGGCGGAGGAGCAAAAAGAATATATCCGTCTGGCCGCCACCGTGCTGGCCTCCCGTTACCCCCAAACGGCCCCGAAGGCCTTTGTTCACACCTACGGGTGTCAGGGCAATGTCTCCGACGGGGAACGGCTGGAGGGCATGCTGGAGGCAATGGGCTACACCCTGACCGATGAGGTGGAGGAAGCCGACCTTGTTCTCTATAACACCTGCGCCGTGCGCGAACACGCGGAGGACCGTCTGTTCGGCAATGTGGGCGCCCTGAAGCTGCTGAAAAAGCAGAAGCCCGAAATGAAAATTCTGCTTTGCGGCTGCATGATGCAGCAGCCCCACGCCGCCGAAAAAATTAAAAAGAGCTACCCCTTTGTGGATGTGGTATTCGGCACCCATGTGATTCACCGTCTGCCCGAGCTTCTTTACAAGAGCCTGTGCGGCGGCAAAAGGGTGTTCATGCTGCCCGATGAGGCCGGCGTGATTGCGGAGGATATGCCCGTGCACCGTGACAGCACCTTCCGCGCATGGCTCCCCATCATGTACGGCTGCAACAACTTCTGCTCCTACTGCATTGTGCCCTATGTGCGCGGGCGTGAACGCAGCCGTGCTCCCGAGGCCGTGCTGGCCGAGGCAAAGGAGCTTGTGGCGGCAGGCTACAGGGAAATCACCCTTCTAGGGCAGAATGTGAATTCCTACGGCAAAGGCACCGACTATAACTTCTCCCGCTTACTCAGGGAGATAAACGATATTGAGGGTGATTTCATCATCCGCTTCATGACCTCCCACCCCAAGGACTGCACCCACGAGCTGTTGGATACCATGGCTGCCTGCTCCAAAGTGGCAAAGCACCTGCACCTGCCCTTCCAAAGCGGCAACAACCGTGTGCTCAAGGAGATGAACCGCGGCTATACCCGCGAGCAGTATCTGGATTTGCTGGCCTATGCCTACAAGGTGATGCCCGACCTTTCCGTGACCAGTGACGTGATTGTGGGCTTCCCCGGCGAAACCTATGAGGAATTCCGCGATACGGTAACGCTGGTGGAGAATGCCGGTTTTACCTCCATGTACACTTTCATCTTCTCCTCCCGGGAGGGAACAAAGGCCTCCCGCATGCCCGACCCGGTGAGCAGGGAGGAAAAGGGCCGTTGGTTCAAGGAACTGACCGCCGCGCAGGAAAAAATAGCCGATGCCCGCACAAGCGAAATGGTGGGGCGCACCTACCGTGTGCTGTGTGAGGAAACAGGAAAAAGCGGCCTGATGCAGGGCAGAACCGAAGGCAATGTGATTATTGAGTTCCCCGCACCCGAAAGCGTTATCGGCACCTTCCGCAAGGTTAAGGTTACGGAGGCATTCATATGGATGCTTCGCGGCGAATTGACGGAGTAAATATGCACATGTTAAAAACAGGCTCCCGAACCTTTTGACGGCAGGCGAGTCTGAAAAATAAATTTTTCAAAGGAGAAACACTATGGATTTAGTAGCAAAAACCAGAGAACTCGGCGCCATGCTTCAGCAGGATGAGCGCTACATCAAATTGATGGAAGCACAGAAGGCCAACGAGGCAGACGACAAGCTCAACGAGCTTATCTCCAAGATTCAGCTGATCCAGATGTCCTTCCAGCACGAGGCTTCCAAGGAAGACCGTGACGAGGCAAAGCTGCAGGAGTACGATCAGGAATTCGGTCAGATTTATGCTCAGATTATGGCAAACGAAAACATGCAGGCCTATGAGGCTGCCCGCGGCGAAGTGGACAAGCTGATGAACTACCTCACCGGTATTCTCGGCCTTTGCCTGCAGGGTGCCGACCCCGCAACCTGCGAACCCGAGCCCGAGCATGACCATGAGTGCGGCGGTGAGTGCAGCACCTGCGGAGGCTGCCACTGAATTTCGGGCTTATTTTCCGCCATGCGGCGTTGCTGCGGGTTCGGCATACTCACGGTATTGCCTCACCCTTGCGCCTTGCCTGACGAAAAAA
>JAZRWZ010000330.1:0-7386 GCA_045599985.1 Acutalibacteraceae bacterium
CCGAATTGGCGGCAGAAACGCGTTCCCACTTGTAATAATCGAATACATGAATGCTCTTATCATTCAACATATGTTTTATATCACTCGAGATAAGTCCTCCGTAAACAGATGTTCCGGGTAAGATTTTGTCTATACAATCCGAAAATGTTATCAAAAAAGAATCATTTAACTTGTATTCCGGTGAACACGGAATCGGTAATACTACGATATCGGCTTTAGAAATTTCTGCCGGTATAGATTCTTCATCACATTCATTATAGCCGTAATTTCGTATAGGAAAAAGAGAAAAACCTTTCACAAAATATCCCGATTCAAACATTCTTTCGGCTGCATAAGACATTCGCTTATCTCCGCCGATAAACAAAACATTTTTCTGCTCCATGAGCAATCATCTCCCAAGATAAGCCCGCGCCTGACTGGGCGCTACTCTATCTTATGCGGAAAAGGAATGATGCGTAACGAAAAAATTTGAAATAAAGGTTTATTTTTCAGCAGTTATGCAATATAATAGATATAATTTGTAGACAATTACATCTATATTGTTTAATGCGGAGGCTTAAAAATGTTTGATATAGATCAGGCACTTCAATCATCCAAACGAGTTCATTTTATCGGTATCGGAGGCTCAGGTATGTGCCCCCTTGCCGAAATCCTGCACCACAAAGGGTATGCATTGTCCGGTTCCGACAACAATCCCGGCGACACGGTAGAAAGAATGCGAGCCCTCGGTATTCCCGTTGTGATTGGCCAAAAGGCAGAAAACATTGAGGGAGCGGATATGATTGTTTATACATCCGCCGTTCTGGCCGACAACCCCGAGCTTTTAGCCGCAAAAGCCAGCGGTATCCCTTTGTTTGAACGCAACGATTTACTGGGCGCGGTTACCCGTATTTACCCGGATTGCATCTGCGTTTGCGGCACTCACGGCAAAACCACCACAAGTGCCATGCTCACTCAGGTACTCATTGAATGCGGACTTGACCCAACGGCTGTTATCGGCGGCAAATTACCTTTAACCGGAACCAATGCCGTAATCGGCAAAACAGACCACATGGTTTGTGAAAGCTGCGAATACTGCGACCATTACCACAAACTGACCCCCGATGTTGCGGTGATTCTGAATGTGGATGAAGACCATCTGGAGTATTTCAAAAATCTTGACAATATCAAAAAATCCTTTGCAAAGTTTGCCGGTTTTGCAACAAAAAAGGTCATCTATAACGGAGATGATGCCAATACCTGTGCGGTAATTTCCATGCTTCCCGCCGATTTTGACAAGCCGCTTGTTTCATTCGGCCTGTCAGCAAAAAATGATTATTATGCCGAAAATATCGAAATGAACAACGAGTATGCCTCTTTCGATATTATGGAAAAAGGCGATAAAATCGGCCGCGTTTCATTGGGCGTTCCCGGAAAGCATAATGTATACAATGCTTTGGCCTGCTTTGCCGCCGCCCGCCATGCCGGAGCCGATTTCAATGCAGTAATAGAAGCAATGCCCCATTTTAAGGGTGCGGGCAGACGGTTTGAAATATTGGCAAACATTGAGGGCATTACCATTGCCGACGACTATGCTCACCACCCGAAAGAATTGGAAGTGACCCTTGAGGCAGCCATGAAAATGGGTTACCGCAAGGTGTGGGCCGTTTTCCAGCCCTTCACCTTCTCCCGCACAAGAATGCTGTTTGATGACTTTGTTCGCGTGCTTCAGATTCCCGATTATTGCGTCATGAGTGAAATCATGGGTTCACGGGAAGTGAACACTTACGACATTTATACGGCAGATCTTGCCGAGAAAATCCCCGGCAGTGTCTGGTTCAATACCTTTGAGGAGATTGCGGAGTACACCGTAAATCACGCGCAGAAGGGCGATTTGGTTATCACCCTGGGCTGCGGCGATATTTATAAGGTAGCAAAAATCATGATTCAAAAATTAAACGAAAGGAACGGTTCAAAATGATTTATCGCTTCCAACACAACAATTTTAACGATTTTTCTGTATTTGAATTGAACAAGCTTCCCGGCAGAGCCTACGGCATCCCCTACACCGCACAGAAAAAGCTTGCCAAAACTCCGTTTAAAAAAGAGAGGACTTCCTCCGACCTTGTAACGGTTCTTTCCGGTAAATGGGATTTTTGTTTCTTCAAAAATAACACCGATGTTCCCGATACATTTGATACGGATTCTCTTAAATTTGATACTGTTCAGGTGCCCTCTACATGGCAAAGAACGGGCTACGATGCTCCCGCATATATCAACTGCCCCTACGCATTTGACGACGCACCGCCCCATGTTCCCAATGTTCAGCCTGTGGGCATTTATCGCCGCTTCTTTGATGCCGAATGCGGCAAGCAATACATCATCAGCTTTTTGGGCGTAATCGCCTGCCTTGATTTGTATGTAAACGGCGAATATGTTGGTTACAGTGAAGGCGCCCATAACAGTGCAGAGTTTGATATTACCGATTTCATCAAGGACGGCAAAAATGAGCTTGTTGCTGTTGTTCATAAATGGAGTAACGGCACATTCCTTGAGTGTCAGGATATGTTCCGTGAAAACGGCATTTTCCGCGATGTACTCCTTTATACTCTGCCCGAAACCTACCTTTTTGATTATTACCTGAGAACCTCCGAGAAAAAAGGCAAATGGACTGTTGACGGTTCCGTTTGCATTAAAAATGCCGGTGCCGATGATACGGTAACCATCAGCCTTTTTGACGGCAAAAAACTGCTGGCTGAGTGCACCGCACCTGCGGGTGAAAATTGCAGCATCACGCTTTCCAATCTGGATGTGCAAACATGGAATGCCGAGGTTCCCAAGCTTTATGAAGCCTATATCACACTGAAACACGGCGGCGAAGAAGTCATGACCGTTCGTAATTTCACCGGGTTCAAAAAGGTACAGATTAAAAAGGACAAGTATTACTTCAACGATGCTTTGATTAAATTCAAAGGCGTTAACCACCATGATACCCAGTACAAAAACGGCTATGTTATGAGCTTTGAGGATTTGGAGAAAGATATCCGTTTGATGAAATCCCTCAATGTGAACGCCGTTCGCACTTCTCATTATCCTCCCGACCACAGTTTTCTTGTGCTTTGCGATATGTACGGCCTTTATGTTGTGGATGAGGCGGATATCGAAACCCACGGATGTGGCTGCAGCCCCCATAACAACATCGACCTTATCAGCCATGACCTTGCCTGGGCACCCCGTTATGTGGACCGTGTAAGCCGCATGTATTACCGCGACCGTAACCGTGCCTGTATTGCCATGTGGAGTCTTGGGAATGAAGCCGGCGGTTATGCCTGCCATGACAAGTGCTACGAATTCCTTCATGAAGTCTGCCCCGAAATCCCCGTTCACTACGAAGGTGTTGTTCGCACCAAACGTCACAGTTATGATGTAGTCAGTGAGATGTATACTCACCCCGACAACGTGGAAAAAGGCGGCAAAAAGAAGAGAGGTGCCAAATACAGCGCCAAGCCCTTCTTCCTTTGCGAGTATGCTCACGCCATGGGTGTGGGCCCCGGCGGATTGGAAGATTACTGGAAAATCCTTTACCGCTACGATAACCTGATGGGCGGCTGCATCTGGGAATGGGCCGACCATGCCGTTTATCACAGCAAAGGCAAATTGAAATTCACCTACGGCGGTGACCACGGTGAATGGCGTCACGACGGTAATTTCTGCGTGGACGGATTAATGTACCCCGACCGCCGCTTGCACAACGGTGCCCGCGAAATGCAGGCAGTATACCGTCCCCTGCGTGCTTCTTATGCTGACGGCAATCTCTGCTTCACCAATACAAACCGTTTCCGCAATTCTGACTATCTCACCGTAAAATGGGATTTGGTTAAAGACGGCATTGAAATCATCAACAGCGGCAGCCTTCGTGTGGAGGCAGCTCCCTGCGAAACCGTTTCTTTGCCCTTCGTTGTGAAAGTTCCCGGAACAAAATGTGATTTGTTCCTTAATATCACTTATCTCGACGGTGAAGCTTTCGTGGCAAAAGAACAAATCGCACTCAAAGAAGAATACAGATTTGCTCCTTCCAAGACTGCCGAAAAAGCTGTTTTGCAAAAAGGCGAAAATATTGCCATTTCCTTTGCAAACGGCGAATTGGTATTCAACGGCAGCACGGGTAATGTGGAAAGCTACTGTGTTAACGGTACGGAATATATCAATCAGTCCCCCGCTTTCGCCAAAGGCTTTTTCCCTAATATTTACCGCGCCAGATTGGATAATGATACCTGGCCTGCAGAACCCTGGCTGAAAGCCGGTTACAATAACTACGAAGTTAAATGCGAAGGTATCAGCGCCAAACAGTGCGGCAAGAGCGTGGTAGTTACCGAAAGCCTTGCACTTCACAGCAGCATCGGCACCTTTGCAAAAGTTCAGGTGAACATCACCGTTAACGGCTGCGGCGCACTTTCCGTTAATACCTCCTTTATGCCTATTAAGGCTAAAAAGGCTGCTAAGAGTTTCTGCCGCTTCGGCTTAACCTTTGAGATGCCCGAGGAATTCAATCAAATCAACTATTACGGCCTTGGCGAATACGAAAACCTGAGTGACTTTAAAGCGCATTGCACCGTTGGCCGCTATGAAACCACCGTGGAGGGCATGAAAGAGCCTTACATCAAACCTCAGGATGCAGGAAACCGCACAGAGGTAAGAGAATTCTCGGTAACCAACCAAAACGGCAAGGGACTTCGCATTGGCAGCACGGAATCTCTTCTCACATTTAACGCCCGCGAATATAGTCAGGAACTGTTAAAGGCAGCCAAGCATCAGGAGGATTTGCACAATGAGCACAGCACCGTCATCAATGTTGACGGATTCCTGCGCGGCACCGGCACTGCCAGCTGCGGCCCGGAAACTCTTCCCGCTTATCGGATAGATGCTTCCAATGGTTTGAACTTCAGCTTTATTGTTGAACCTATTCTGTAATCCGAAATAATAAACTTTATGCCGACTGAACGGAAAACTCATTCAGTCGGCATTTTTATGCACAAAAAAAGGACTGTCGCAATAATGCGGCAGTCCCGAACATAGTTGAAACTAACTTATTTACTTGCTTTTTTGCTGTCAAGCAGATTGTAAACCAAAGCAGCAAGTACACCGCCAACAAGAGGAGCAACGATGAATACCCAAACGCATTTAAGAGCATCGCCGCCTGCGAAAAGAGCGGGACCAAAGGAACGGGCGGGGTTCACGGAAGTGCCGGTAAGGCCGATGCCGAGAATGTGCACAAGAGTAAGGGTGAGGCCAATAACAATACCGGCTACGGTACCGTTTTCCGCCTTGGAGGTAACGCCCATAATGGCAAGAACAAATACAAAGGTAAGAATCACTTCGATGATAAGAGAAGCACCGATGTTGCCGTTGCAAAGGCCGTTGGAGCCGAGACCCCCGGTTTTATCGGTCAGGCCGCCGATGGCAAATACAGCCTTCAGAATGGCAGCGCCAGCGATAGCACCGAGGAACTGAGAAACAACATAGCCGATGAAGTCGGCAACGCTCAGTTTGCCGGCAACAAGCATGGCAATGGAAACAGCGGGGTTGATGTGGCAGCCGGAAACATTACCGATGGAATATGCCATGGCAACAATCACAAGGCCGAATGCCAAAGCTGTAAGAATGTAACCGCAGCCGTAAACGGAGTCACAGCCAACGGTCATGGCGGTGCCGCAGCCGAAGACTACGAGCACGCAGGTGCCGATAAACTCAGCAACATACTTTTTAACAGAGCTCATATGAAATCCTTCTTTCAAAATAGTTTACCTTATTATACCAAACTGATTTGATAATGCAATAAGTAACAGGAATTAAATGCTATTATCCTGATTCTTTTTTGCAAGAACCACAATGGAAGCACCAATCACGCAAACAGTCAGAACAGCACCGATTATAATAGCTCTTCTTGTCTGTTCCAGATTGCGAACAGTAGGGCCTTTTTCGACATTTTCGGAAGTATTTTCGGTTTCTGTTTTAGGAAACGTATCGATTTCCGATAAAGATGTTGTAAAAGTTTTTTCATCTGCGCCGGTCAATTCTTCCGTTAAGGCTTCCTCCATAACGATTGTTTCGGTTACGGATTCATCTATGGCCGATGTGTATTTTTCTTTATTTTCAGTTGTTAAATTTGAGGATGCGGAAGTATTTTTTGTGTTGTTGTTTTTAGTTGAAGCAGAAGTTGTTTTTGTTTTTGATGTTGTACTTGGTTTTAACGTGGTTGATGAGGATTTCTTGGTAGTTGCTTTTGTTGAAGAGTTTGATTTTGCAGTAGTTGAAGTTTTAGTAGTTGATTTTGTGGTAGACACGGTGGTTGAAGCCTCCGTGGGTTTAGTCAAAGGCCGGGTGGAGCGGGGCGGGTCTGTTACCTGCTCTGGTTCGTCAGTGGGTTTACTGCCTGCCGTGTGAAGTTTTGGGGAAGGATAGCCACTTTGCGCCACAGGTGTATAGACCGTGTAATACGGTGAGGGATAGTCCAGTGTGCGGCCGGTGCCTGCCCTGCCGTTGGATACCACGTTTTGCTCGAATAATGTAATGGTGCCGTTGGAGTAGCTTTTCACAATCGCCCAGTGGTCGCTTTTGTTATTGCGATATTTGGCGGGCGCAAATACAACATCTCCTGGCTTAGGAGTTGAGGCAACCTCAAATGCGTAACCTTTGCTTAACATCATAAGCCCTGTATTTCCCCACGCAAAAACTTCAAGGTCATAAGCTTCCTTGTAAAAGCGGCTTATCAGTTCATTACATTGATATTTCGTGTCATTCTCGTTATAAAGAGCATCCACGCCGTAGAAGGTTTCCGCCACAAAATTCTGGCCTTTGATGGGCGTATATGTGCCGCTGTGAATCACATCATACCAGTTTTCGGCAAATGCCGTCAAAGTGACGCACTGTATGCTGAATATGATAATCAATAAAGATATAAATCGTCGATAGTGTTTCATAATCTCTCCGATACAGAATCAATCTGAATAATTTTCGTTTGAATTGTACCATTTTTGACACAAAAAATCAATATTCGTTAAAATATGGAGAAGCATAAGAAAATGAAAACGATGGATTTCAGATGAAGAAGGTTGAAACATTGTAATTTAAGTACCATACCGAAAAAGGGCACACAAAAACAGACCATCTCACGGTGGTCAAAAAATGATATAAAGACGTAGTTATGCAGGATTAGGAGCCGTCACCAAATAGCCTTGACGCTGAAGGATAAATACGGCTTCTTCGACGGAAACCTCCCTGTATGCAGGAGGCAAATCGGCTTTGCGATAAAGCTCTGCATTGTACGGCTCATTCTTTTTGAGGATGTTGTAGATGGCAGTCAGCAGCATCCGCGCAATAGCAATAATCGCCTTCTTGTGACCACGC
>JAZRWZ010000331.1:0-6519 GCA_045599985.1 Acutalibacteraceae bacterium
AGCCGAAATTGAAGAGCTCAAAAAGGGCGAAGAGACCTCCTGCCCGTACTGCGGCAAGGAAAAGCACGAAAACTTTTTTGATAAATTCCTCTGCTTCTTCAAGAGAATCGGATATTTCTTCAAAATCCTCTTTGATTTCAGCATGGATAAGAAAAACTGAATATTAAACGAAACGGGGCTGACGGATTGACCGTCAGCCCCGTTTTTTTTCGTCAAAGTGCCGTCAGAAAGTTTTGTCAGCGGCTTCGCCGGTTTGTGCCACATACTCTTTGGTCAGTTCTTTTGCGAGGGCATCAACCTGTGCTTTAAGAGTTATATGCCATTCCGTTCGGGACAGCATACTGACCTTCAAATAAATCAATCTGATAATCATTCACACCTGCATATTTAATATCATTGGTAATCTGCATTTCAAATCCTCCTTATATTAATCACCGACGGCAATCGGGATGTTCATATTGCGAATGCCGGCAAAAAAGAAGTGCGCCGGAATTCCCAGACGCACTTCAACATATTCGGAAATTACCGAGTGAAGTATCTCTTGAGCGGTTCTGCAAACGCTTTAATAGTTCTTCGCGTTGATTTCAAAAAATGCCTGAGGATGGGCGCAGACGGGGCAGACATCGGGAGCCTTTGTACCGACAACGATGTGTCCGCAGTTGCGGCATTCCCAAACCTTGACCTCGCTCTTTGCGAATACCTCCTGAGCCTCAACATTCTTCAGAAGTGCGCGGTAACGCTCCTCGTGAGCCTTTTCGATGGCGGCAACACCGCGGAATTTTGCGGCAAGCTCTGCGAAGCCTTCTTCTTCGGCGGTTTTGGCAAAGCCTTCATACATATCGGTCCACTCATAGTTTTCGCCGTCGGCGGCTGCGGCAAGATTTGCTGCGGTGTCACCGATGCCGTTGAGTTCCTTGAACCAGAGCTTTGCGTGTTCCTTTTCATTATCGGCTGTTTTGAGGAAAAGGGCGGCAATCTGCTCATAGCCCTCTTTTTTTGCCTTGGAAGCAAAATAGGT
Organism: Acutalibacteraceae bacterium; assembly: GCA_045599985.1. GTDB lineage: Bacteria > Bacillota > Clostridia > Oscillospirales > Acutalibacteraceae > CAG-177. The sequence continues at coordinate 1,019 of JAZRWZ010000331.1, forward strand.
GTATTTGTTCCTTGCCTGGGATTCGCCTGCAAAAGCGGCTTCAAGGTTCTTTTCTGTCTGAGTTCCGGCATAGGGATTTGCAAGCAGAACAACTTTGTCGCCCTTTGCCTTGCAAACGGGGCAGACGGGCTCTTCGCCGTCGGCAGCGGAGAAGATTTTACCGCAGATAAGACATTTGTAAGTTTTCATTTTTTATCCTCCAAAATAGTATATTCAGACACGGAAACCGTATGGCTCCGATGTTCGCTCATAATGTCCCGTCTTTTTGATGGGCTTTTCTGCAATCGTCACATACACCGACGAATTGCAGCTTTGCATATGCAATCGAAAAATCCGCCGCCTCCCCGGCATGCAGCAAAAGTTCCTGCGGAAGTGTGATTTCATCCAAATCAATGATTTTACCGCAGTCGGTACAGATAGCATGCGTATGAGAATCGGTTCGACCGTCAAAGCGCTCTCTGGCATTTACAACCGTAACGGAAGCAATCGTTCCGTCACCTTCCATTTCTTTCAGATTCCGGTAAACGGTTCCGAGACTCAAATCCGGGTAAATGGGTTTTAACTGCTGATAAATACTCTCCGCACTCGGATGTTCCTTTGTATTTTTCAGCAAATCGAGTATAGCCTGTCTCTTTTTGCTATATCGCTTCACATGCAATCTCCTAACAATAATAGTTATCATTATTATATAATAAATACCGGATTTGTCAAGGGCAAGATAGGAATTAAATCTGCCAATTATAAAAAACAGTTCGTTACATTATTTTATCGGATATACCGCATACATAAAATTCCCGGTGTCGGAAGGGCCGCCTGTCATTGTATTCCGCATTGATAATATAATTCCCGATTGGTGTGTATAAATTACCGAATGCCCGTTTTTAATACTTAATTCAGACTTTTCTCATATGCCTTGATTTTGCCGATGATCACAGCCGACAGCGGGAAAAGAACCAACTCGACCAGGGTTTTCAGCAGCGCCTGAATCATAATGATGGTGAAAAGCTGAGCCGCACTTGTGATGATGGTGCCGTAGCCGTGAATGAACCAATAGAGAAGAGGCAGAAAAATAAGACAGTCCACGATTTCACCGCAAAGGGATGACAGAATGCTGCGAAAAGCAAAAGCGGAAACCTTGCCGGTGGAGTCATAAGTTTTCATTTTGGCAAAAACAAGATCGTTGAGCAAATCTCCCGCCATAAACGCGGTCAGCGAGGCAAATACAATGCCCGGCGTGGAGCCGCAAACAACGGAAAAGGCTTCGGAGGTGGTGGAATCTATACCCGGCATAACCGTAACCAGTTTGAAGCAGAGAATCATGAAGATGTTGGCAAACAGCGCTATCCAGCTTATTTTTCTGCTCCACGAATACCCGTATACCTCGGAGAAGATATCGGAGGCAATGTAGGTAAACGGAAACACAACAAAGGAGGCGGCAATGCTCAGCTTCTGCCCGGCAACCGTCCAGCCGAAAAGGTCAATGCTTTTGTTTGCCACAACATTGCTGATTAACAGCGAAACCACCGAGAGAATGGCTACCAGCATAAACACGCCGGACACCTTTTCTTTTTTCCCCAGCTCGAGGGAGCCGATTATTCTTTTGATGACTGACATAACCGCACCGTTCCTTCAAACTTTTTCAGAAATCCGTTTCTGCTTCTATGCTACATCACCCCACACCGAAAATCAAGGTATCCGGCGCGGATTATATATAGAACATCCGGCACGGCTTTTGAAGAATATCATACGGATTATCTGTTTTTTCGTGACCATTATTCTTTTCTTATTTCTGTTTTTGTCACAAAAAACACACAATTCAATGCTACAATGTGCGGGAAAAGGCAAATATTGTCTGATGTATTCCGAGCATTTTTAACGAAATATTGGCAAAAATATGGCGCCAAAACCATATCGGGTTCGAATCCCTTTTGCCAATGGAGGCAATTATGAAATTTGATGAGGACCCCGCCAAGCTCTCTCTGGGTGCCCAGCGCACCGTTACGCAAATTCTCCGCGCCCTTGAACAAACTCTCACCCGCCGTGATTTTGCCGAGGTGCAGGTGAAGGAAATCTGCGAGGAGGCCATGATTCCCCGCTCCACCTTCTATAACTATTTTGAGGACAAGTACGATTTGCTGGATTACTACTTCACCTTTTATACAAGGGGGCTGCATGCCCGTTTTCTTCACCGCACCGTCACCCTTGATGAGGCCAGAGCGCTGCTGGACTCCATGCTTGCCGTGGGCGAAAAAAGGTGGGATTGCCTCGGAAAGATTCTGCAAAAAAACAAACCGGACGGCATTCTGCTCAAAAAACTCAAGGAGGAGCTGGCCGACCTTTCTTTTTTTATTACCAAACAGCTTCACACCTATGATGAAAACGATATACCCGGTGAAATCATTGCCCGTATGAATGCGCAGGCTGTGGTTACTGTGGTGGATTGGGTTTTCATTCAGCGCCACCCCATGAGCCGCGAAAAAATGATTGACTGGATTTTTACGCTGTGCCAATAAATTCCCTGCGGGGCTCCCGAAACATGGACACATTTGCGCTTCTGTCCAGATTTGGACAGAAAGCCCGCTGTGTCACTTGATTTTGTTCCTTTTTTCTTCCTACAATGGAGGATGAACAAAATCATCATTTTACCATGGAATTCAGGAGAACCCGATGAAACAAATTCTTATCTTTACGATAAGCCCCGCTGCATTTTCTCTGCCCGATATTCCCCTGCAGGCAGAGGGTTTTGCCCTTACTCATACCGGCTCGGCGCAAAGCACTCTGGAGGCCGTGGAGCAAAATCCCCCGGATTTGCTGCTGATTGCCGCCGGTTCCCGGGCATCCGCACTCCCCGGCTTTTTGCGGGAGGTTCGGCTTTGCGCCCCCGCCCTGCCGGTGATGGTTGCCGCCCCTGCCGAAAACACGGCCCTGCAAAAGCAGCTTTATGACAGCGGTGCCGATTTTGTGGCGGATGCCGCCCTTTCTGCCGAAGAACTGACCCTGCACATAAAATCTCTGCTGCGCCGCACCTGCCGTGAAATCCCCGCCGTTCGCGTTATCGGCAGCACGGTTTTTCGCCGCGATACCCTCACGGTTTCTCACGGCAAAGGGGTCGTTCCCCTCTCCCCCCGTGAATTCCGTTTACTCAATATGCTGGCGGAGCAGCCCGGCCAATGCTTCTCCATGGCTGCCCTTTCGGATGAAATCCGTGATTATATCCACTCGGGCAGTTTGGAGAATTGCATCGCCTCCCTGCGCAAAAAGCTGGCAGATTGCGAGGACTTCACCGTGGAGGCCGTGGACGGCAAAGGCTATGCCGCCCTGTTCCGCACCAATCCGTAAAGCATAACCCGACATTTCGGAATACCCAAAACATAATAATCCAAAGCATCCGGCGTGATTTCGGTCACGCCGTTTTTGTTTCTTCCGCTATGGCAGGAATCTTGACAAGCGACCGTTTGGTCGCTATAATCATATTCGCGACCAATTGGTCGGCTTTGCGATTGGGGAGGATAGTATGGGAAAGGATACGAAAGGCAGAATTCTTGACGAAGCACTCGTCAGCTTTGTGGAAAACGGATACAAAGGAACCAACCTGCGTGATTTTGCCGCCGGCATGGGCCTGAGCAAATCCGCGTTATACAGCCACTATGAAAGCAAGGAAGCCATCTGGAACGCATTGCTTGACAGAATGGAAGCGTATTATGCCGACCGCTTCGGCTCGCCGGAGCATATGCCGGAAATCCCCCGCTCCTGCGACGAGCTGCTGAAGCTGACCATGCGGATGGTGGATTTTACGATTCACGATGAAAAAATCATCATGACCCGCAAGCTGCTTCTGACCGAGCAGTTTCACGACGAGCGTGTGAAAAAACTGGCCACCGCACATTTTGTGAACGGCACAAAGGCAATTTTTCAGATTATATTTGAAAAGATGACGGAAAACGGCCTTTTCAGAAAGGAAGACCCGGCCATGCTGGCCTTTGCGTTTACCGCCCCCATCACCTCGCTGATTCACTGCTGTGACCGCGAGCCGGAAAGGCAAACGGAAATCATGGGACAGATTGAAGATTTTGTGAAGCATTTTATCGGGACATACGAAAGAAAAGACGAAGAAAAGAAATAAAATGACAGCAAACCTGATTACATTCAGCCGGATTGTTTTTTCCCTGTTGCTGCTTGTTTTTTCACCCCGTTCATGGCCCTTTGCCGTGCTATATCTTTTGTGCGGGCTCAGCGATATGCTTGACGGCTTTGCTGCGAGAAAACTGCACACGGCAAGCAAAAAAGGCGCCCTGCTGGACAGCGCGGCGGATTTGGTTTTTGCCATCGTCTATGCCGCAAGAATATTGCCGCTTTTGTCCGTTGAGTTTTGGATTTGGATTTGGGTCGCCGTTATCGCCGCGGTAAAAATCACGGGTATCGCCATCGCAAGTAAAACTGCGCACGAATTCGGAATTGAGCATTCTGTCGGCAACAAGCTCACGGGGCTTTTGCTGTTTCTGCTGCCCCTGTCGGTGTTTTTCACGGATGTGAAATACGGTGCCGTTCTTGTTTGCCTGACCGCAACGGTAACAGCCATGTTGGAAATCATTAATATTATCAAAGCACGAAAGGTGTGAAAACTATTATGAAAAAATCAAAAACGATACAAATCATCACGGGCATTCTCACCGCTGTGGTCGTGTGGTGTGCCGCGCCGTTTTTTGCGGGGGTGTTTGTGTTTGGCGATGTGCTTGACTTTGCCCGCACCGGCCTGCTGCCCTTTGTTTATCCCCTGCTTTTCTGCGCCGCGCTGATTGTCATCGGCATTCTGGCAGGCAAAAACAACAAGCCGTTTTATTTGAAAGCCGCGCTCATTACCTTCGCTTCACCGGCGGCATTCGGTCTGATTTTTTGGATAATCAATCTCATCGCAACATTGGTAAGCGGTTCCTTTGCATCCCCCCTTGTTTTTCTCGGCCTGCCCCTGTCTTTGCCCATGAGCGCGATTGAGGGCATGGCGAGAGGCCTTGAAAGATTCGGTTGGAAAAGCTATGATACCAAAACCCTGATTGTCGCCGCTGCCGCCATGGTAATCCCCGCTGCGGCAGGATTCATCGGTGCCATTGCGGCCTACAAAAAGGAAAAGCTGAAAAGGCGGATAAAAAACACCGTCTGGAATCCGTAAAAGAAAACCTTTTCACCAATCCCAAAAAAAGGACAGATGTTTATGAAAACGCCAAAATCAAAAAGAATCAAAAAACGGGCCTGCGGTATTGCCGCCGCGGTATTTGTGCTGCTGATGCTGTGCGCCGAAAACTGGAATGTGGTCTGGCGGGAAAATGGTGGGGCTGTTACCCGGACCGGCGAGGAGCAGGAGGATGGTGTTTATGTTTTCTGCTTTGACGGAAGCGTAGAAACGGAATGATTATCCGGAAAGCTGCAGAACAAAAAAATGGGAGGCACCCAAGCCTCCCTCTTTTTTACTGTTCTTCCGTTTTCTCCCCCGACAGGACATTGCT
>JAZRWZ010000332.1:0-18020 GCA_045599985.1 Acutalibacteraceae bacterium
ATGCACGCCTACGGCGTGATGATATGCAAAGGCGGCTTGCCGCCTTTGATGATATACCGCCTGACGGCGGATGATATGCCAAGCCTGCGGCTTGGATAAGAAGCACCACGGAAGGGGCACTTCTGATAGCGGATGCCGGAGAGCGCAAAGTGAAATATCTCGTTGCCGCTTGATGCGAAATCACGGTATGCACCGAGAGTGAAAAGAAATAACTCCTTACACATCTCAACACAAATCATCAGTAACTTCATCATCAAGGCGAAGCCTTGTATCTCATCAGCACGGAGTGCTGTATATCATCAATTCCGTAAGGAATTGTATCTCATCAAGCCGCAGAAGTATTTATGCACGCCTACGGCGTGATGATATGCAAAGGCGGCTTGCCGCCTTTGATGATATACCGCCTGACGGCGGATGATATGCCAAGCCTGCGGCTTGGATAAAAAAACAGCACCGCAAAGCGATGCTGTTTTTTGGCGCGCCAGGAGGGACTCGAACCCCCGACCTTTTGGTTCGTAGCCAAACACTCTATCCAGCTGAGCTACTGGCGCATTTCTGATTGCCCGAATATATTACCACACTTGTACCGTAAAATCAAGCCCTAAAATAAAATAATTTCATCCGGCGGAAAGCGGCAAAGCCGGGCAAAGGCCGGTCTGCACACCGGAATGAGGTATTATTGTATATTCGGGTATTTCCCGGCAAAAATCATCCCCCGCCGGGGAGGGCGGGGGATGAAGGCTATCACTTATTTCTCGTTGGGCATCTTCCACGCGGTGTGGTCGGTGTGCAGCAGGTGGTGGGCCTTTTCGGAAAGGGGCTTTTCAAAGAACTTCTCATAGGCTGCCAGCACATCGGGATTCTCGTGGGAGAAGCGCAGGGTGGCCTCGCTGTCCAGCGTGTAGAGGTGAGCGTCACGAATCTGTGCCAGCTCAAAGCCGTCGCAGATAGGTTGTCCGCCGCCGCCGCCGCAGCCGCCGGGGCAGGCCATGATTTCAACAAAATCATATTGCTTTTCGCCGCTGCGAACAGCCTCAATCAAACGGCGGGTGTTGCCAAGGCCGCTGGCAATGGCGATTTTCAGCTTGGTGCCGTTGATTTCATATTCCATCTCGCGCCAGCCCTCACAGCCGCGCACGCCTGTAAAGGCATCCACGGGGGGATTGGAGCCGGTCACCAGATAATAAGCGCTGCGCAGGGCGGCCTCCATAACGCCGCCGGTGGCACCGAAGATAACACCGGCACCCGTGGCTTCCCGCATGATGGAGTCAAAGGGCTCCTCGGGCAGGGATGCCACATCAATGTAGGCGCTCTGAATCAGCTTCACCACTTCGCGGGTGGTCAGCACCACATCCACATCACGCCCGGCATCGGCACTGTTCATTACGGGGATGTCGCACTCGTGCTTTTTGGAGGTGCAGGGCATAACGGAAACGGAGAATATCTTCTCGGCAGGGATTCCCGCTTCCCCGGCAAAATAGCTCTTAATCACCGCGCCGAACATCTGCTGGGGAGATTTGGCGGTGGAAAGGTTGGGAACCATGTCGGGGTATTGGGATTTGATAAAGCGAACCCAGCCGGGGCAGCAGGAGGTAAACATGGGCCACGCATAGTCATCCTTGTGGGCCAGACGCTCCAGCAGCTCGCTGCCCTCCTCCATAATGGTGAGGTCGGCGGAAAAATCGGTATCAAACACATAGTCAAAGCCCACTCTGCGCAAAGCGGCGGCCAGACGGTTTACGGTGGCCTCCTCGCGCTCCAGACCCAGTGCCTCGCCCCATGCGGCACGCACGGCGGGGGCAATCTGCGCCACGGTAACGGTATCTTTATCGGCAAGGGCTTGGCGGATGCGGTCGGTATCGTCACGCTCGCGCAGGGCACCTACGGGGCAATGGGTAATGCACTGGCCGCAAAGGGCGCAATCCGTATCCGCAATATTTCTGCCGCCGCTCACACCAACGGTGGTGCGGGCACCGGTGCCGTTCACATCCCAGATGCCGAGGCCCTGAATTTTGTCGCACACCTGCACGCAGCGCATGCACTTGATGCACTTGGAGCCGTCACGAATCAGTGGGAAGCTCTTATCCCACTTTTCCTCGGCGGGCTTTACCTGATAAGGCATATCGGTCAGTCCGAAGCGGCGGGAGAGCTCCTGCAGGGTGCAGCTGCCGGAGCGGGCACAGGTGGTGCAATTGCTGTTATGCCGGGATAAAATCAGCTCCAGATTGGTTCTGCGGGCAGCCAGTACCTTGGGGGAGGCGGTGAGCACCGCCATGCCCTCCTCCGCCACGCTGTTGCAGGCAGCGGCAAGGCGGTCGTTGCCCACAATCTCCACAAGGCAGATGCGGCAGGCGCCGATTTCGTTGGTATCCTTGAGGTAGCAAAGGGTGGGAATCTCGATGCCGGCCTGACGGGCGGCAGTTAATATGGTGGTGCCTTCCTGCACCTCTACGGGAATGTTATCTATCGTCAGTTTTACCATTTTTTGCACCTTCCTCCCCTGAATGAACCGTAGCCGAAGCGGTCACAGCGCAGGCAGCGGCCGCTTTCCTGCTTGGCCTCGTCGGCGCTCATGCCGATTTCCATCAGGTTAAAATCGTGGCAGCGGTCTGCGGCATCCCGTTCCTTCATATCCACGCGGCCGCACAGGTGTTTGTCGGCCAAAGAGGCGTAAGGAATGTCTACATCCACGCTGATGGGGTGGTCAAAGCCCAGATAGCTGTCGATGCTGCGGGCGGCAGTTTTGCCCGCGGCAATGGCAAGAATCACGGTGGCGGGGCCGCCGGCACAGTCGCCGCCGGCGAAGATGCCTTCGTTCTCCTTGAAGGCGCAGTAACGGTCGGAGGCCAGACGGTCTCTCTTTAATGCCAGGCCGTAGTCACCGAACTGCTTGGATTCGATGGCTTGACCGATGGCAACAATCACGATATCGGCATCCAGACGAACCTCGGGCGCATCGGCATTGCTCACGGAGGGGCGACCGGATTTATCAATGGCGCCGGAGAGCTGGGGCTTCACATACAAAGCCTTTACATTACCGTTTTCGTCACCCTCCAGACGGGCGGGAGCCATCATGGTAACCAGATTGCAGCCGTCTGCCATGGCACCGATGACCTCTTCCTCAAGGGCGGTCATGTCGGCCTGCCTGCGGCGGTAAACAATGCTCACCTTTTCGGCACCCAGACGCACGGCGGAGCGGGCGGAATCCATTGCCACATTGCCGCCGCCGATGACGGCTACTTTTTTGCCGGTGAAATCGGGATATTCCCCGTCACCGATGCCCCGCAGCAGGGTAACGGCGCTCATCACGTTATTCAGGTTTTCACCCTCAATGCCCAGCTTGCGGTCGGTGTGGGCACCGATGGCAATAAACAGAGCATCGGCGGTTTTACGCAGCTCCTCCACGGTGATATCTTTGCCGATATCAACGCCAAGGTGCAAATCAATATTGCCCACGGCAAGGATGCTGTCCACTTCCTTCTGAAGCAGCTCACGGGGCAGACGGTAACCGGGAATGCCGTAGCGCAGCATACCGCCGGCAACCTTGCGTTTTTCGTATACATCCACCTTGTGGCCCATCAGGGCAAGGTAGTAGGCTGCGGTCAGACCCGCAGGGCCTGCGCCGCTGACCGCCACCTTTTTGCCGGTGGGCGCGGCGGCCTTTTCGGGGGCCACATCCCCGGCGTTTTCCACGGCGTAGCGCTTGAGGCCCCGGATGTTGATGGGGGCATCCAGCATGGAGCGGCGGCACCCTGCCTCACAGGGATGCTCGCAGATGAAGCCGCACACGGAGGGGAAGGGATTATCCTTGCGAATCAGGCGCACGGCATCCCCGTAGCGGCCCGCATTTACAAGGGCGGTGTAGCCGGGAATATCCACATGGGCGGGGCAGGAGGCCACGCAGGGCACGGGATGCTCGGCACGGGCATCGCACCAGTTGTTTTGAATATGACTTTCAAAGTCGGAACGGAAAGCGGAAAGACCCTCCAGAATCACGCCGCCTGCATGGTAGCCGATGGCACAATCGGCGGATTCCACGGCGGCCTGAGCCGTCTTTTTGAGTAAGGCTAAATCCTCGGGAGTGCCTTTGCCCTCCAGAATTTTGTTCAGGATATCCACCGCATTCTGCAAACCGATGCGGCAGGGCACGCACTTGCCGCAGCTTTGCGCCAGGCACAGCTCGGTGAAGGCCTTGGTGAAATCCACGGGGCAGGTATCCTGCTGGGTGGCAAGCATCCTGCGGGAAAGCTCGGCAAACATGGGCTCAATGGCTTGCTGATTGCCGCTTTTTTGGGGAAGACTGAGTTTGTTCAAACCGAAAACAACCTTTCCTTTCATATTTCGGGCAAAAGAGAGGCAGGCTCTGCATAGCCCGCACCGTTTTTGCCTGAACCGTATGATGATAATCCGAATGAATTCGTGTAAGGAACACCCGGTTAAAACCACGAAATAATTTTACTATAATATCACCCTGCTTGCAAGCCTCTTTTATAAAAGAGAAAACCTTTTTCGACAAAAAGAACCCCCGCCGGTTTCACAGGGAAAACAGCGGGGAGTGCAAAAAAACGGTAATATCAGCCGGGGAAAACGCCTTTTGCCAAGGCTTGCTTTCGCCTCGGATTATTCCTCCGCGGCAAAGGTGAAGCAGCCGCTGTCGGCAGCCGTTTCGGTAAATACGGTGATGATGCCCTCGGCGTAGTCGCCCAGATTTTCTTTGAGCTCCTTGGCGTTGGTCAGAATCAGTTCTCTGCCTTGGCAGGCCTCGGGCAGGCAGTCGGCAAGGGCATCCAGATTGCTGCCGCAGTAGGCGGGCAGGTCAAGCTTGTGCTTGAGGTAGCGGTAAAAATCCTCCCGGGTCTCGGATTTTCTGCCGTTGATGCGAATGGTATTCATCGGTGTTCCTCCCTTGCTCAGTACAGCCGGGTAAAGCTGTCATAGTGGTCGCCGGTGTAATAGATTTCTCCCCGGTCGGAGAAGACGATGCGCTTGGCGCCACGGGATTTTTTGCCGGCGGTGTCAATATCGCACTCGGTGTAGGTGCGCCCCTTGGGGAGCAGACCTTCATAGTTGCCGAAGCGGTCGCCGCCGATGCTGCTGCCGGGGGAGTAAGGCTCCAGTGAGCCCCCGTTCCAGCCAAGAGTCTGCGCCTGCTTTTTGGTGATGAAGTTATCGGGCAGGTGGCCGTAGAGGTGAATGTAAAGGGCCACATCCTCCTTGGAGGTGTAGTGCCCGCTTTCCTTCACGGTGGGGGGCAGGGTGGTTTGTGCGGTCGTTTTTTCGGCAGTGGGCTTCCGGGTATCCTTTTTGGTGGTGCTTTCGCCGGATTTTTCGGTGGAGGAGGGTTTTTCCTGCTCGGATTCGGCCTGTGTGCTGTCATCCTCCCAATCCGCCACAGTGGGCACGGAGGTGTCGTCATCGGCATGGAGGGTGCTGATTTCGGTTTGCGGGTCGGTGGTGCCGTTATTGAGTTTAGCAAAGAGGGGGGCCGCAATAGCCAGCACCAATGCCAGAATGATGTAAAGCAGACGCTTTTTGCCCTTGGGGGCCGTTTTACCCGATTGGGAGCCGCCCTCAAAGGGGGAATTGTTATTCTTGTTGTTATTATTCATGGTTTACTCCTTCTAAAAGAGGCTTGATGCGCCGGGAAAAGCCCGCCGCCCAAAAAATACACCGTCTGCATTGCACCAAAAACGGCACAGCGCAGACGGTGATGCAGGCTGTGATTATTTCTCGAACTCGACTACGCGGTTCTCTTTGGCGGAGAGGAAGAGGGCATCCACCAGCTTGAGCAGACGGCGCTGCTGGTCGTGGGTAATCAGCTGGGTAGCCTTGCCGTCCAGTGTATCAAAGATGTTGGCGTAGTATTCGCTCCAATCGGATTCCACATGGGGCAGAGGATAGTGGCGGATGGTATCATCCGTGCGGGGTGCCATGGTTTTGGTGATACCGGCACCGGCCTGAATGGGCACGCACTCCCGGTTCTCCCAATCGGAAACCTCAACGATTTCGCCGTTCTGGTTCCAGTCGGTAATCACGGCAGTGCCGTTTTCGCCCAGCACATACCACAGAGGCAGCTCGATGAAGTTGCTGGTGGTTACTTCCACATAAAAGCTCAGGCCGTTGTCAAACTGCAGGGTGGCGCGGAAGCCGTCGTCGCAGTTTTCGTTGGTAACATAGGTGAGCTCGTTGTATACGGAGGTCAGCTTGTGGGGGGCTGTCATCTGCAGCACCTGGTCAAGCAGGTGAATGCCCCAGTCCAGCACCATGCCGCCGCCGTGCTCCTTCTGGTTGCGCCAGTCGCCGGGCACGCCGCGGGAGCCCTGCACGCGGTGCTCAATGCGGAAGATGGGGCCGAGGGTGTTCTCCTCCATCAGCTTGCGCACGATGAGGTAATCCTGATCCCAGCGTCTGTTCTGATGCACGGTGAAGATTTTGCCGTTTTTCTCGGCAGCGGCACACATCTCGTTGAGCTCGGGCACGCTCAGGGTAACGGGCTTTTCGGAGATAACGTTTTTGCCGGCGTTCAGGGCGGCAATGGCAATCTCCTTGTGCACATCGTTGGGGGTGGCTACGGTGATGAGGTCAATGCGCTCGTCAGCCAGCAGCTCCTCACGGGTGGCGTAAAAATGAATGCCGTTTTCATCGGCTTTTTTCTTTTTGGCGGGGTCAATGTCGTACACGCCCAGCACCTCGGCTCTGTCACCGAAGCACTCCTTGATTTTATTGACATGGTAGCCGCCCATGCCGCCGTAACCGATAACGGCAAAGCCGTATTTTCCGTTTACCATAATCTTTTCCTTCTTACTGATTTAGATTTTGCGGGAGGGAATCCCGCTTTTTTACAGCGCGGATATCAGACCCACCACATCTCGCCGGTGCCTTCCTTGAAGATGACGTTCTGCAGCAGCTTGACCGCCGCGGAGAGACCTTCGTTCTGGCTCATAAGGGAATCCTCGTGCTCAATGCTGATGGCGTAGTCATAGCCCACCATGCGCAGGTTGGAGATAATATCCTTCCAGTAGGATTCGCTGTTGCCGTAGCCGATGGAGCGGAAAATCCAGGAGCGGTGAATTTCGTCGGCGTAGGGCTTGGTATCCAGCACGCCGTTTTTGGCGATGTTGTATTTGTCAAGCTTGGTATCCTTGGCGTGGAAGTGGAAGATGGCGTCGCCCAGCTCGCGGATAACGGCCACGGGCTCCATGCCCTGCCAGATGAGGTGGCTGGGGTCAAGGTTGGCACCGATTTCGGGGCCTACGGCCTCGCGCAGGCGAAGCAGGCTTTCGGTGTTGTAAACGCAGAAGCCGGGGTGCAGCTCCAAAGCGATTTTGTCAACGCCGTGCTCCTTGGCAAAGGCAACCAGATTCTTCCAGTAAGGAATCAGAACCTCATTCCACTGCCAGTCCAGAATCTCGCCGAAATCGTTGGGCCAGGGGCAGGTAACCCAGTTGGGGTACTTGGCGCCTTCCCAGTCACCGGGGCAGCCGGAGAAGGTGTTGATCTGATGAAGACCGAGTTTTTCGGCCAGAAGAATGGTTTTGCGGATGGTGGCGTCGTAATCGGCGGCAATTTCCTTATTGGGATGCACGGGGTTGCCGTGGCAGGAAAGGGCGCTGATTTCAACATCATATTTCTTCAGCAGGGCCTTGAAGGCCTCCAGCTCGGCAGGGTTGTTAAGCAGGGTGTCGGGGTCGGCATGGGCATTGCCCGGGTAACCGCCGCAGCCGATTTCCACCATCTCGATGCCGAGGGATTTGAAGTATTTTAACGCTTCCTCAAAGGAAAGGTTGGAAAGCAGAGTGGTAAATACGCCTAATTTCACAAAAAGACCTCCTTACAGCAGGGTGTTTAAATAACGGATGCTTCTGCCGATATCGTCCAGTCCGTTGGGCACGGGGTCGTCATTCTCCACCACCAGCCACTCGATGCCGGCATCCTTGGCGGCACGCAGCACGGTGGGGATATCGCAGTTGCCCTCGCCCAAAGCCATGGGATGGCCGTCGATACCGTCTTTAACATGCAGGGACACGATACGGTCCTTGTTCTCCGTAATCAGCTTGTAGTTATCCGCACCGGCGAAAAAGCTCCAGTAGGAGTCGATTTGCAGGTGGCAGTAGCTCTTGAGGATATCGATGGGCAGGGTGCCGTCCTCGGTAGCTACAAACTCTTCGCAGTGGTTATGGTAGTAAACATTGATGCCGTCGCGGGAGAAAACCTCATCGGCAGCGCCTAAGATGCTGCCGGTCTCGGTGCACTCGGCCACGGTCTTGTGGGGTGCGCCGCCCACACCGATGCGGGGGGTGCCCAGGGCTTTGGCGGCGGCAAGGGTGCCGGCCATGTTTTCGGCGGTGAAATCGTTAAGGCCCATGTGAGCGCCTACGCACACCAGACCCACTTCGTCAAGGCGGGCCTTGATAACATCGGCATCCAGCCCCCAGAATCCGGCAAATTCAACGCCGTCATAGCCCAGCGCCTTTACATCCGCCAGAATCTTCAGCAAATCGTCGCCGTTTTTGATACAGTCACGAACGGAGTAAAGCTGAACAGCAATTTTCATAGTGAATCCTCCCCGAAAAATCAGTCGTTGTTAATGTAAACAGGCTTGCCGGTGTTGGCGGATTCATAGATGGCCTCCAGAATCTGGGTTACCACCATGGCCTGCTCGGGCTTGGTGCGAACGGGGGTGTCGTTGATAACGGCATCATAGAATGCGCGGCACTCCAGCTCGGCGGGGTTATCGGAGGCACCGTCAAAGAAGGCTACGCCACCGGCCTCAAAGCTGGGTTTCTCAATGACCTGACGGCCGTTTTTCACGAAGTTGATGCGAAGGCCGTCCAGCATGTCGGCGCCGCCCTTGTCACCGGCAACCAGAGTGATTGCCTCGCGGGGGTCTGCAATGTTGATGGCCCAGCTGGACTCCACACTGATGGTAGCACCGTTTTCCATCACGACAAAACCGAAAGCGGAATCCTCAACGGTGTATTTTTCGGGATCCCAGTCGCCCCAGGCGTTGGCGGCGTTCTTCTGGTCACCCAGTTTTTTGTATTTGGTGCCCACTACCATTTTGGGCTTGTAGTTGTTCATCATCCAAAGGGTCAGGTCAAGGGCATGGGTGCCGATATCGATAAGAGGACCGCCGCCCTGCTCATATTCATTCAGGAAAACGCCCCAGGTGGGCACGGCTCTGCGGCGCAGAGCAATGGCGCGGGCATAGTAAATATCGCCCAGCTCGCCGTTGTCGCAGCACTCTTTGAGGTAGAGGGAGTCGCCTCTCCAGCGGTTCTGATAACCGATGGTCAGCTTTTTGCCGGTGCGAACGGAGGCTTCATACATAGCCTTGGCTTCGGCATAGGCTTTGGCCATGGGCTTTTCGCACATAACGTGCTTGCCTGCCTCAAGGGCATCAATGGTGATAAAGGAGTGGGAGCGGTTGGGTGTGCAGACATGAACGGTGACGATGCTTTCATCTTTCAGCAGTTCTTTGTAGTCTGTGTAAACCTTGGCATCGGGGGTGCCGTATTTCTCTTTGGCGGCAATGGCTTTTTCTTCGATAATATCGCAGAAAGCAACCAGTTCCACTTCCTTCACCTTGGAGAGAGAGGGCAGGTGTTTGCCGTTGGCGATGCCGCCGCAGCCGATGATACCGACTTTGATTTTTTCCATGTTCATTATCTCCTTTACGGGACTCTCCGGATACCCCGAAGAGCAAAGTTGCTTTTGTAACATATTCCCATATTATGAGGCAGTTACTTTAAGTTAATATGAATGATACCTAAATATAACGCAAATGTCAATGCGGAATAACGAATCGATGCAAAAGTTTTCAGTTTTCGGTTTTCGGTTTTCAGGAGACGGGGGTTGCGGGTTTTCAGTTTTCGGTTTTCGGCAAATGATACCGTAGGGGAGGTAACTTTTTTATACTCTATTCTCTTTTTCTCCCTCCCCTACGGCAACATTCACACCTCACTCCTCCCTCCTTAAAAAACCTCCTCATTAAAAAAGCTCCGAACCGAAAAAACGGGTGCCTCCGACGAACGGAAGCACCCGATAATCAGTACCATATGCGATTGTGCAATCAGCCGATATGCGTTTGAATCATCAGCCCTCGGCGCCGAACAGGGATTTGATACGAATCACAATCTTCTTGAAGAAGCAGATGATGTTATCAAAGAAGTTTTTGTGCTCCTTGCCGCAGTAGTCACAGATTTTCTGACCCTCGGCAACATTCTTTTCTCCCTCGTCCTGCGCAGCCTTCACCTTGCTCACGCTGTCGGCTTTATCAATCTCCGCCTTTGCCTTTTCGGCGGCGGCCTTCGCCGCTTTGGTGGGCTCACTGCCCAGCGCCTTGTCAATGGCATCCTTTGCCTGCGCCTTGGCCTGCGCAAGGGCAACATCCGCTGTTGTCATATCATTGAGATCGGCGGCATTGGCTATTCCCGCTTCCTTTGCAGCTGCAACATCGGCAGGATTGGTCGCCTTATCCACATTGGCAGCAGCCTCATCCAGCGCTGCCTTTGCATCATCGGATTTGGCATTTTCCTTTGCGGCGGCAAGTTCTGCCTTGGCGGCATTCCTGGCATCCGCAAGAGCCTTATCGGCTGCAGCGGCTGCGGCAAGCGCAGTGCTGAGCACATTGTTCACGCCTTGGGCATCGGCAGCCTCAATAACCTTCGGCACGGCGGCAGACAACACCGCCTTCGCCTCATCCGAAACACATTTCTCTGCCGCATCACCAAGGCTTTCGATGGCTTCTTCCTTTGCCGCCTGAGCCTGCAGCGCGGATGAAAAATCATCCTTCAGCGCTATAATGTCTTTCTCGCTTTCGCACAAAGAAATCGCCTTTTCGGCAAGGGATGCTATGGCTGCGGAGGCATCCGATGCCTCCTCTAGGCCGGAGGTTATTTCATCCACGGCGGCTTTCTTCGCTTCTGCAATCGCGTTTTCAAAAGCGGCCATGCCCTCGGCCTCGTATTCGTTCACGCTTTCCACATCGGCGGCCTTGTCAATATTACCGATTGCCTTATCTATTGCGGCAATGTAATCCTCGGTCACCAGCTTTGATTTTGCGTTTTCGAGGGTATCTGTTGCTGCTGCCTTTGCATCGGAAAGCACCGTATCAAGGGCGGCAGCCTCTTTCTTCACATTTTCCAGTATTTCGGTTACACCGGCAACCGATGTGGCACCGTTCACCGCCCCGATACCGGCAGCAACGGCGGCCTTGGCGGTATCCGCCAGACAGGCGGCCTTGATTTCGTTGAGCTCCTCCACAGCCGAGGCCCGGGCCGCAATCAGGTTTTCATCGGCCCTTTCCGCAGCGATAAGAGCAGTCTGCTTTATCTCGTTGATCTGAGCCACGGTTCCGGCTTTTTCAACCCGCGCTGTCGCGATATCAAGCACCGTCTTTGCCTCATCCGAGAGACAGCCGGCCTTCGCCTGACGCAGGGCCTCCAGCGCATCCTTCTGTGTCTCCACATAGGGGTCAACTATGATGAAATTGCCCCAGAATTCGTCTTTTTCGTATATATCACCCGTACCCTCGGGCACATGAAGCCTGACGGAGGAAATATCCACTTTGTAGAATGCCGTGCTGTCAACAGAGGGTATGGCACCGGCCTCGGGCCAGCTGACATAGATATCCTCCAGCGCCGAGCAGCGGGCAAATGCATGGTCGGATATGAATTTGACACTTTCGGGAATGGTGACCGATTTCAGGGCATCGCATTCGCCGAATGTGCCGGTATTGATGACGCGAACCGCACCGGGGACGGTAATGCTCTTCAGCTTTTTGCATCTCTCAAAGGCGAGCATACCGATTTCTTTCACCGAATCGGGAATGACGATTTCCTCGAGTTTGGAGCTGTCCTGAAAAGCGCCCATATTGATAACGGTCACGGTTTCGGGCAGAATAATCTTTTTGACCGCAGTCCATGTAAATACATTGTAGCCGATTTCGGTTACGGTCTCGGGCACGGTTACCGTTTCATCGGGGCCCGCGTATTCCTCAAGTATGGAATCCGCTATGATAAAACCGTCAAAGCCGCAGATTGTGCAAACACCGTTCTGCCAGTCATGGGTACATTTGAGAGAACAGTTTGTGCATTTGCCGTTTCTCCAGGTGTGGGTACATTCTTCGCCGCAGATATCACACTTGCCTTCCATCCAGAAATGGATGCACCAGCGGCCGCAAACCGAACAAACGCCGTCAACCCAGTCGTGCATGCCGTAAGCAGCCTCATCTATACCGCAGGATGAATAATCCTTAATGGGGCAGCCGGGCTCCGCACACGCATGCCAGTGAGCATAGTAATTGGTTGTCCATTTCGATTCGAAATTGTGGTCGTGGTCATCCACAATATTGAAATCCTTCCACACATCGGCGGCTTTGTAAAGCTCTGCCGTGCCCACGGGCACTCTCAGGGTAATGGGGGCTGCTCCTGCTTCGGCAAAAGCATTTTCACACGGGATTACGATATCCTCTGCTTTCGTCCATTCCACCGTAACGGTGGTGAGGGAGCTGCAATTATTAAACGCCTTTTCTTCGATGATTTCCACCGAAGAGGGAATTCTGATATTATTAAGAGCAGCGCAATTTTCAAAAGCGGATTCACCGATAACGGATACCGCTCCCAGGTCAAGCTTTGTCAGGGTATCACAGTCGCTGAAAGCATCCCTGCCGATATTAAGAACACTTTGTGAAAGTGTGATGCCGGTAACATCGCCGCCCCGAAGAACATCCGAAACAACGGCAACCGCGCCGTCGGGGAATACAATATCGCCCCCCGGGCCGCAGTATTTCGTAACAATACCGTTGTTATCCATCATAAAGCCGTCAAAGCCGCAAACCGCGCATTTGCCGTTTTCCCATTGGTGCTCGCCATAGGCCGCACGGGGCTCGCCGCAGTTTGAATAATCAATGCCGGGAGCAAGGGCAATGTCGCAGTCCTCGGCAGCACACCTGTGCCAGTGCGCCGTTTCGGTATAAGTCCAGCCCTTGTCGAAGTCGTGGCTGTGAATCACGCACTTGCCGTTTTTGCCGTCGGCACCCGAGCCCTGCTGCAGGCCGGCATTGCCGCCGTACACACTCACTTCCTCGTCCCAGAACATCTTGGAGAACAGAACCATTTCACCGAATTCGTTATATCCGCCGCCGAAGCCGCTGCCCGCCTCACTGTGGGGCTCGGCACCTGCGCCGGGGGCACTGGTGTAGTCGTTGCACATGGCAGCACCGCCGCCGCCCGATCCGCCGCCTGCACCGCCTGCTCCGCCGCCGCCGGTGGGTGCAGCGGAATGGCCGCCTTTGCCGCCGCCGCCCGCGCCGCCGCCTGCGCCGTAGCAGTAATCATAAAGTGTGCCGGTGGCGTTAAAGAGGCTGTGTGCGCCGAATTTGCCGCTTTTGCCGTCCTGACCGCCTGCGCCGCCTGCCACATCAAGGTCAATATCGGCGTTGATGTAGACGCTGCCCATGGACATGCCGTCCAGACCTTTGCCGCCGGGCTGACCGGGCTTGCCGCTTTCAAAGTGATAGTAGCCGTCCGAGTCCTTCACATGGGCACCGAAGCCGCCGACTCCGCCGACTCCGCCTTTGCCGCCCATGCCGCCGATACCAGCGCCTGCGCCACCGCCGCCGTTGCCGCCCAGGCCGCCTGTGCCGCCCTGCGCCTCATCGTTTCCGTCTATCCTTGACTTGCCGTTTCCGCCGTCAAAGCCGTTGGTGCCGTCTGCCGCACTGCCGCCCGTCGCTTTCAGGCTGCCGCTGCCCCTGATGATAAGGGTCGCGCCCTCGGGCACAAGAATACCCGCACCGGCTGCCGCTGTTCCGTGGGCATCCTTGCCCCGGACGGTAAGCACCGAGCCTTCCGTAATTTCTATGCAGACGGTTGCGCCCTCCGCAATTTCCAGGCCGTTCACATTGTCATCACTGCCGGAAAAAAAGAAGGTGCCGTCCGCAATGTAATAACCGCTCTGCAAAACCCGCGGCATATCCGCCGTGAATTCCGCAGTGTCCCCGGCGTTGGCGGAAACCCCCGCAAAGCCGAAAAGCATGGTGAAACACAGCAAAACGCTGATTGCTTTTTTGATTTTTTTCAAACCGATCATCCTTTCTTCTGGATTGAAAAGAACAAATACAGATATATTTTAACACCTCTTATGCCGCAAATCAAGTATCGGGCACGGGGAGATACCGCTTCTGCAAGAGGGAATACCGTTTGCCCTCAGTCGGGCAGTTCCTCTGTCGGGAGCAGCGCCGGGGAAAGGCAAATGAAGCACCTATCTCCATTTTTTATCCGAAAGGGTCTTTTAAGTCAACAAATAAGAAAACTACACGACAAATCGTCTTATTCGGGAAATAACACGGTATTTTTCTATTGACAGCGCCTGTTTCATCAAATATAATGATTTCACCGAATCGGTGAAAGGTGAATAAATTATGAAACAAAATTTGACCGAAATACAGTATATACAGATTGCCAAGGATACCTTTACCCGCGCACTGAGCAAAATACCATTTGTCTCCGACATAGAAATTAAAAACACGGGGTTTCAGCGCGGCTTCGGCGACTTTCATGCCGTAGTTCATTTTTCCGATACAGATTCTTATCAGGACTTTTTTGTTGATGTAAAATCAAACGGAGAAAAGCGGTTTGCTGCCGCTTTTTTAAAGGAAGTGTCACAACACAGCAATAACGCCTGTTTTTTGTTTATGGCTCCCTATATCTCCGAAACGACTGCGGAAATGCTGTGTAAAAACAACCTGAGCTTTATGGATTTATGTGGAAACTGTTATATCCTGACAAGACGCATTATTTTCCAAGTCAGCGGAAGACCGAATCAATACGTTGCAAAACGGGAGAAAAAGAATTATTTGTCAAAATCCTCTTCTGCCGCCTCGTCAGTATTGCGGACCATGCTGAATCAACCCGAAAAATTCTGGATGGTAAAGGAATTGTCTGAAATCTCCGGCAAGGCAATCGGGACGGTTTCGAATGTGAAAGCTTTTTTGACTGAAAAAGACTGGATAATCAATCGGGAAGCCTCATTTGGACTAAAAAATGTGGACGAGTTTCTTCGTGAGTGGAGCAAAGATTACCATAAAAAGGACTCTATCGAAAAACAGTTTTATTCACTGGATTCCATCCCCGAACTTGAAAGGCGCATATCGGAATGGAGCCTTTCCCACGATAAAAGCGCACTGTTAGCCTGCTTTTCTGCAGCCGCACGGTATGCCCCTACGGTAAGATACACAAGGGTAAACGCGTATGTTGAAGAGCAAAGCTTGTACGAATTTGTCAAAGACCTTAACCTTGAACCGGTTCAATCCGGCGGCAATGTTGTTGTTACCATTCCGCACGATGAAACGCCCTGTATGTTCAGTCAAATCATCAACGATTCCGTCGTTTGTTCGCCGGTGCAGACCGTAATTGACTTATTGGGAATGCCCAACCGCGGAGAAGAAGCCGCAAATACCATAATAGAAAAAATGTTTACCAGGTGATTACCGTGATAAAAGACGAGAACTTACAAAAAGCCACCGACTATTCCAAAGGTCAAAAAGAGGCTGCCTATTCCGTGCTGGGGGAAATAACCAACATATTGGGAGAATATTCGGATAATATCCGAATCATAGGCGGTTGGGTGCCTTCCTTACTGTATCCGGACAAGGAACATATCGGTTCTATTGATGTGGACATACTATTGAATCAACTGAAAATTTCCAAAGCAGAAGGTTATGAAAACATAAAGCGAATTCTGATAAGAAACGGGTACAAAAGACACCCCAAAAAATACTTTACATTTACAAAGACGGTCGAAACAGACGGTATCTTCTACGATGTTGATGTTGATTTTCTCTCCGGGAAATACGGCGGAGACGGAGAAAAAGTCAGTAAACATGTTGACGGAATAAAGGCCCTTCCTGCTTCAGGAGGCAATTTTGCTTTCAATTTTCCTGCAGAGAATGTAAAAATCGAATACCGTCGGCCGGATGGCGCATTGGATTTTGGCCATGTCCATGTTGTATCGACAGTGCCGTTTCTTGTTATGAAATCCTATGCACTCGGCAGAGGAAAGCCGAAAGATGCGTATGATATCTACTGTACAATCAATTTCTATCCCGGCGGCGTCAGAAAACTGGCAAATGAATTTTTACCGTACTCCGACAAAGGTCTGATCTGCGAAATGTGCCAAAAGCTTGAAGAAAAGTTCGCATCACCGAATCATGCCGGCCCGGCAGACATCGTATCTTTCCTTGAAGTCGAGGATGAAGAGGAAATACTGCGTATCAAGCAGGATGCCTACCGGAAGGTTAAATATCTGGTGGATCATATAAAAGGATAATACTGACGCTGTTCCCGCCGCTTTTTCCGCGGCACACATTTGCTCCCCCTGCGTTGACATTGAAGGGGAAATATTATATAGTCAAAGCAGACAGCAAATATACTACGGGAAGTGAGAATATGCTTGACCTTGATATTGAGCAGTTCTGGAAGGACGAGGAAACCGCCCACGAGGATAACTGCTTTTCCAAAAACACCAAACAGGTTGCTCTCGGCATCCGGATGAGCGGCGAATGTGTTTTTGCCGAGCTGGGCGAGGAGGGTGAGCCCTGGGGCTATACCCCGCCCGACCGCAGGCTTGAACTGAATAAGCGCTACAACGAAAAGGCCCTGAAAATCGTGGGCCGGAAGCTGCTGGGCGAGAATCTGCCCGAGCCGGAGGACAGCAAATTCCCCGCTTACCGTCAGATTGGCGAGGTTTTCGGGGGCAAATATGTGTTTGACGGCAAAACCACATGGCTTCAGGGCACGATTAACGGCGAAAAAGAGCTTGAAAAAAAGCTGGATGAGATTGACAGAATGGATTTGCGTGAATTCATTCTGCCCCCGGACTGGGACGAAAAGAAGCGGTATATCTTTGAGAAATACGGCAAAAAGCCCGGCCAATTCCGGGGCATCCGCGGCCCGGTCACCCTTGCCACATCGGTTTTCGGCACGGAGGATTTCATCTTTCTGCTCTATGATGCGCCCGAGCTGGCAAAGCGCTTTTCCGACACGATTGCCAAAGTGGTTATCGGGTATTACGACATTTTTGTTGAGGAATCGGGAAACAGCAGCACCAAAGACGGCTTCGGCTTTAACGATGACAACAGCGCCCTGCTCAGCCCCGAGCTTTATGAGATGTTCGGTTATCCCATTCTGAAAAAGGTGTTTGAGCACTGCGCACCCAACCCGGGGGACAGAAGATTTCAGCACTCCGACTCCGCCATGGAGCACCTGATTCCCATTCTGGGCAGGCTGAATCTGACGGGCTGCAACTTCGGCCCCACGGTTACGGTGGATAAAATCCGCCAACACATGAAAAACACCCGGATTGACGGCTGCCTTGCGCCGTTCACATTCATGAGCAACGACGATGAACGGATTATTGCCGAGGTGAAGCGCGACTGCGAGGCGGCAAAAATCGACGATATCCGGGGCCTGAATCTGGCAACGGCAGGCTCCATCAATAACGGCTCCCTGCTCACCAGCATGCGCACGGTCATGGCCGCCATTCAGAATTACGGCAGGTATTGAGCGGTTACGGCGGAGGTTGAATGCCCGCAAACGCCGTTTGATTCATTCAGAAATTTACAGATATGAAAAGGGGCTGTCGCAAATTGAGAATATCAATGTGCGGCAGCCCCTTCTAAATTACGAAACGGATAGTAAAAGAAAAACCAACTTTGACAGTCGGAAAACATTTACAACTAACCTGAGGTCGGTGAAAATCGTTTCGTTATGTCGTTTTCAAATCAAACAAAGATTATGCTGACTTTTTCTCGAGTTTTGCCATTAGACCATAAAATTCCAGCTCAGCCGTTATGGCAGAGCTGAATAACGATGAACATTTCTTCCGCCAGAAAATTCTCATCATATCTGACTCGAATACAAATTACTAAAAACATGTTTTTTGTTTTTAATGTTGACTTTTTGGCTATACTATACTATCATTAAGACCAATCAAATTATTAATTACACCAAAAATGT
>JAZRWZ010000333.1:0-1155 GCA_045599985.1 Acutalibacteraceae bacterium
TGTTATCGCATTTCTGCTTTCACTCACCCAGATAATCAACCCTTATCTGGCGGCAAAGAACTCCAACGACTATCACGATTTTTATGAAAAGTGGTCAGAGAATCAGGTTTACACCGAGGATTACGCAGTTACCCTTGAAAAACAGCCCGGCAAGGATTTTGTTGTGCTCAACTTTGCCGATATTCAGCTGAACAATGTTGAAGCCTACGGCAAAAACGGCAGAATAGCCGAAAAGACAATCAAAAAGGCCATTGAGGATATCAAGCCCGACCTTATCACCCTCACCGGCGACAATTCATGGAGCCAGATGGGCTATATCAGATTTGTTCAGGTTATTGATTCCTACGGCATTCCCTGGGCACCCGTTATGGGCAACCACGACGGCGAAAACGGCGACTGGAAAGAGGAAAACTGGTGCGCCCTTCAGTTTGCCAACACCGAAAACTGCCTTTTCAAATACGGCCCCGACGGCATGGGCATCGGCAACTATATAATCAACATTAAAGAAAACGGAAAAATCATCCACTCGATTTATATGCTCGACACCCACACAAGTACCTCTCTCCCCTGCGGCGGTTACGACCACCTGTGGGATAATCAGCTTAAGTGGTATGAATGGGCTGTCAAGGGCACAAACGCCCTTGCAGGTGAAACCGTTGAAAGCTCAATCTTCTTCCACATCCCCTGCATTCAGTACCGCGACGCATGGGCTGCCGCACAGTATGATGAAGAAAGCGGCGCATTCAAAAACCCCGATTACGCCGACAGCTTCGGCGGCAAGGAGGAGGGCATCTGCTCCCCCGATTATGACAGCGGCTTTTTTGCCCTTGTCAAAGAGCTCGGCAGCACAAAGAATATGATTGCCGGCCACGACCATGTGAACGATTTTTCAATTATGTATGAGGGCGTTCGCCTTTCCTACTCCCTTAAATGCGGCCCCGGCTGCTACTGGAATCCCGTCAAAAACGGCGGCTCCACCCTCACCATAGATTCCGACGGCCACGGAACATTCGGCCATTATTACATTGACCCCACCGGTTTTTAACCTTTTTTGAAAGACTGTAACAAAGGAGAAAACCGTATGAGTAAAAAATATGATGCCGTGGTTATCGGTGCCGGAAACGGCGGCCTGATTGCGGCAACGAAGCTTGCCCT
>JAZRWZ010000334.1:0-5642 GCA_045599985.1 Acutalibacteraceae bacterium
ATGGAGAAAACGGCATCTACCTGCTTGTGGCTTTCCAGAATATCGGTCATATCGCGCAGACCGTCATCACGGGTGAAGGCTGCCTCGCTGACTTCAAAAATGTTTGATTTGTCATAGTTGATTTCATCAAGATAAGCGTAGAATCCGGCTTTGCGCTGCTCGGTAACGGAGCCTACCGAGGGAACATCCATAACGGCGATGTTGGCGGCTTCACCGACTTTTTCAACGATGTATTTTGCGGATTCATAACCCATGCCGTAGTTGTTGCCGGTGACCTTGTAAATGCCTTCGGCATTGATATTAACGTCAAAGTTTATTACGGGAATTCCCTGGGCAATGATTTCGGATACAGCGTCTTCCATGCCCGTCCACTGGGGCCAGAGGATAACGGCATCGGCGCCCCATGTTACAAGGTCATTCAGACTGGCCATCATCTCGGCAGCATCGGCAGAGGTGGTGATTTTGTATGTGATTCCCTGCTCCTTGCAGTATTTTTCCGCATAGTAGGCAACACCGGCAACCCAGCCGTGGGTCACATCGGGGGCAGCAATGCCGATTTTGCAGTCATCCGGTTTGTCGGCGGTTTCGGCAGCGCCGCAGCCATATAACGCGGTGCAAAGAAGAACGAGAATAAGCAGTACTGAAATGATTTTTTTCATTACTTTCCCTCCTTGTATTTTTTATCAATTATACTATAACGGGGTTCAAAAAACAACCTTTTCATTTGCTTTTCTTTTCCTGCATTCTGCCCTTTCCGGCTGCGCGGGATTTTGATTTGCTTTTAAGAACGGCTTTATCAACCATGCCCAGCTTGTTGGCCTGGGGCAGAATGACCAGAGGCAGCATAAACTGGTCAAAGCCGGTGTCCACAAAATCAAACAGCGCATCGCAGGCAAGGGCAATGGCGATGGCCTGGGGCGGAATGCCCAGCTGGGTGAAAAGCACGGTGTAGGCGGTCATGGCGCCGCCGGGAATGGGAGGGGTGGCAATGGCAAGAATGCCCACGGAGAAAATCAGCATGACAACCCATGTTACCGAAATTTCAATGTGATAAACGGTGGCAAAGAAAAGCGCCGCAGAGATATAGTTGATGGCTGTTGCGGGCTTAAGGGCAACAATGCCCAGAGGAATGCCGAAGGACGAAATGGTATCGCTGATACCGTATTGATTGCGGCAGGCATTCATGTTTGTGCCGAAGGCCGCGGCGGAGGAAGCGGTGGTGAGGGCAATGATAAAGGTGGGAATGCCCTTTTTCAGAAGCTCCAGCGGATTGGCCTTCATCCTTACGGAGGTGACAATCAGCACCGCAAAGCCCGAAAGCATGATGCTCAGCGCACCCACGGCAAAGAATTTGCCCACACCGGCGATGGATGAGGCGGAATCCGACCAGATTAAGTTGATGATAACAATGAAAATAAAGTACGGAACAAGCCTGCTGATAAATTCAATCAGGTACTGAACAATATAGTTGATTTGCTCCACGGCTTTTGCCACGGCGGTGGTCTTTTTGCCGAGAAACAGCATGGCAATGCCGATGACAACGGCAAGAAAGATGATTTGAAGGGTGTTGCCGTCGGTAAATGGGCTGAAGATGTTTTTCGGAATGATGCCCAGAATCATTTGAAACACCGAGGATAATTCGGCTGTGCCGGAGGCATCGAGAGATACGGAAAGGCGAAAAACGGGCAGCAGAAGCAGGGAGAATACAGCGGATACGATGTAAACGGTGCTGATGTAGCCGCTCAGCAGCTTTTTACCCACCTTTTTCAGGGTAGCCGCATCGCCGATTCCGTAAATGCCCCACGCCACCGAAAGAAAAATCATGGGGCCCGCAATGCAGCCGAGCATATCCAGAAAGGCGTTGTGCAGGGGTGTGAAAAAATTCTCCAGAATGCCGGCAATGGTTTGGTCGCTCAAAAACATCTTACCGGCAAAGCCCAGCAGCAGTGCGCCGATGATGGCGATGGCAAGGGAAACAAAGGGATTGACGGTTTTCTTTTTGATGCGGAATACATAGGAGTTAACATTGTCGGAATAGGAGTATTCCGGGGAAAGGCCCAGATTTTTCAGAATGCTGTCACCCAGAAAACTGCCGGTGCTGTTTTTGTGAAAAACATTTTGCTGTTTGCCGAAAATCTCAAGGGTGATGCAGTTTTTGAAAAATTTTCTTCCGGTGGAGAGGCGCAGCTTTTCGCAGCCGCCGTTTTCCGCCGTGTCAAGCAGAATTTCCTCCAGCGTCAGGGCATACCTTGTGGCCTCCTTGCCGGGCAGCTTCAGCGAGGATACATAGGCTCTGACCGTTTCGGAGCATTTTTCTATGGCCTGCGGTGAGAGAGCATCCTCATATATCTGTGTTGTTTGCTTCATACCGTTTCCTCAATTCACAAATTGTGTCTTTTATTATAAAGCACGAAGAAGGAATATTTCAACTGTTTTGAGGCTCTATTTTGTGTTGATGTGTGTCTTTTGTACCGTATCGGCACGAAAAAACGCTTTCCTGCCCGTTTACGGCTGCCCCGGGAAGAAAGTGCCGTATTCCTCACACCGTGAAAAATCAAAACCTCACGCCGCGAAAAATCAAAATGGGGATTGCATTAACCTTTTTTTGGTAGTAAAATACACCTATGAGTGTTACAAGGGTCTGTTCGCTTTTTGTGAGTGCAGCAGCCCCGCAATGCCCGAATAAAGAGAAAGAAGGAAAATGCAGCATGAGTTTCAACTTTATTGACTGGCTGTCTTTCAAAGACATTTTCCCCATAGCCGGTTCAAGCACCTCTCTTGCCGAGTTCTGTGCACAGTATGCCGCCGTGCAGACCAACTGGGTTTACACCATCGCAGCTGTCATCGGCATCATCATCCTCATCATGAAGAAAAACAAAAAGTGGTATTGGTATTGCTTCCTCGCCATTTATGCCATCATGTCCGTGTCCTCCGTGGGCATGCACACGGCAAATTACGGTGAGTTTATCAGAGGCGAAATGACTACCAAGCTCCTTATGAGCTACGTGGATATGTCCCTTACCGAGTATGTGGCATGGTCCGGCGTTTGCTGCTTCGCTTTTGAGTTCTATGAGAATAACAAGAAAAAACGCAACGGTTTCCTGATTGCCGAAACAGCTATCTGCTTTGTTGTGATTGCCATCCTC
The DNA here is from genome assembly GCA_045599985.1 of Acutalibacteraceae bacterium. Taxonomy (GTDB): domain Bacteria; phylum Bacillota; class Clostridia; order Oscillospirales; family Acutalibacteraceae; genus CAG-177. The sequence goes on from JAZRWZ010000334.1 coordinate 3,147, forward strand.
ACCTATGAGGTGTTTGTGCTTCACGACAGACCGCTGTACCTGAGCAAGCAGTTCTTCACCACCGGCGTTGCTCCTGCCATGGACGGCAAAACGGGCGGACTTTCCATTGCAGAGTTCGGCTGCTTCGTAACCGCCGTTCCCATCCTCTACCTGTTGATTTCCAACTTCAAAACCATGGACCGCAGCGAAAAGATGCTTCTTTTCCTCACCATCGGTACCTTTGTGGTTGCCTTTATTGATACCAGCATCTGGGGCGACAACGAGATTGCAAACTTTGCTCTCGGTAACTATCACGGCCACTCCATCTGGCACATTCTGGGCTCCATTGCCGAGCTTGAGGTTGTGTTCTGGGTTGACCAGAGAGAAACCAATAAGAAGATCAGAGAGCTGAAAGAAAAGGCCGAAAAAGCCGCATAAGTGCAAATCATCGGGCCGGGTGCCGTAATGGTACCCGGCTTTTTGCACCGTAATTTCGGATGTCCCCGGCCAAAAATAAAAGCGATGTTTCACTGTGACTTGCAGTAAAACATCGCTTTTGTGTTATATTTCATTCGCGGCACTTGCCGCAGGGGATTTGGCCCCAATACGGTTCCGAATTATTCGGAGGCCTTCTTGGAGTATTTTTTCAGGTAGATAACACGCATCAGAGCGGCATCCACAAGGCCGATTTTCTTGGGCTTGCCGAAGGCGGAGGCACCAAGCAGGGTGAGGCAGTTTTTGTCCATAATCATATCTACAGCCTCGGCATCACCCTGATTGCCGCCGCAGCAGAGGGCACCTTCGTCCTTAATCAGCACGGCATTGCGGCCCTTTAAGGCGCAGGCAGCTTTTGCTTCGTTGGTGCAGCGCACATTGATGCCCACAATCTGAGCAAAGTCATCCAGCAGGGGAGGCAGCTTTTTGCCCAGAGCGGAAACAGCCATAACGGAGGGCTCGGTGTTGTGAATGATGTAGTTGAAATCGCCGCGCTTGTTGTAAACATTGCGGTGAAGCTCGGCCTCGAGGGGCAGGTTGCCGCTGATAACGGCGCCGGTGGCCAGGTTGGCGCTGGCTTCGTCGTTGTTCATCTTGAAGGTGATAATGCCCTGATTGCGGTCGCAGGCGCTTTCGCAGGGCTCCTTCTCGGGCACGGCAACGATTTTGCTGTTGAGCACGGCGGGCATCTTCAGGCAGAATTCAGCCAAGTCGGCAGCCTTCACGGCAACCTTACCGGCGGCGCTTGTCAGCAGATATTTTTCGCAAACGCTCTCCAGCGTGTTGGCAACCAGAAATGCTTCATCGGAATCCTTGCCGAAGCAAACGGCGCCGTGGTGAGCCATGATGATGGCCTTGGTGTCATAGTTTGCCAAAGCGGCGGCAACACCCTTTTTGAGCTTGCCGGTGCCGGGCAGACCGTAGGCGGCAATGGGAACCTCTTTGCCGATAACGGCGCTGTCTTCAGCGGAGAGAGCGGAAATGCCGCTTGCCAGGTCGCTGATGACGGAGGCGTTCTTCTGATGGGTGTGAATTACAAAATTGGCATCGGAATGGGCCTTATAAACCTCGGCATGCACGCCTTTTTCGGAGGAGGGCTTGATGCTTCCCTTGTAGGAGAGGTCATCTATGCGCACCTCAACAATATCGTCGGGGGTAAGGCCGATGTAGGGCTTTCCGCTGGGGGTGATGACAAAACTGTTTTCATCCACACGGCAGCTCACGTTGCCCCATGTGCGGGCAATCAGACCGGTTTCCACAAGCTTGATGCCTGCTTCAATAACAAGATTCTTGGCCTGTAAAATATCCATTTGGCAATCCATCCCTTCTGATGTGCGGCGGGTAACCTGCCGACACAAATAATTTTGTTCTGCAGTTCATTATTATACCACAGTGCAATTTGTTGTGCAATAGTGAAATCGTATTATTTCCGGGCCGCCGGTTTATCAGGTCAGGCCCAGCTTGTGAGCCATTTCGGCGGTGCGCAGCTCAAGCAGCTTGGATACGCCCTCCTCCTGCATGGTAACGCCGTAAAGAATATCGGCCTCCTCCATGGTGCCGCGGCGGTGGGTAATCAGAATAAACTGGGTGTTGTTGGTCATGCTGCGCACATATTTGGCGTAGCGGGTCACGTTAACGTCATCCAGAGCGGCCTCCACCTCGTCAAAAATACAGAAGGGGGCGGGGGTCACCTTCAGAATGGCAAACAGCATGGCAATGGCGGATAATCCCTTTTCACCGCCGGAGAGCAGGTCGATGTTCTGCACGGCCTTTCCGGGGGGCTGAACCTTAATGCTGATGTCGCACTCCAGCACGTCGGTGGGGTCGTCCAGCACCAGCTCTGCCTTGCCGCCGTCAAACAGCTGGCGGAAGGTTTCACCGAAGTTGGCGTTGATGCGGCGGAACTGCTCGCGGAATTGCTCGGCCATTTTGCCCGTCAATTCCTCAATCAGTTTTTCCAGCTCTTCCTTGGAGCTTTCCACATCCTTCAACTGTCCGCTCAGGAATTCATAGCGCTCGGAT
>JAZRWZ010000335.1:0-6421 GCA_045599985.1 Acutalibacteraceae bacterium
TCATTAAGGCTGAGGAAGAAAGCTTCAATAAGACAATCGACACCGGCCTTGTACTGCTTGAGGATGTGATTGCCGCCTGCGAAAACGGTGTTGTGAGCGGTGCAGATGCCTTTAAACTGCAGGATACCTTCGGCTTCCCCATTGATCTGACCAAAGAATTGCTTGCCGAGCGCGGCATGAGCGTTGATGAGGAGGAATTCAAGCGTATTTCCGCCGAGCGCAGAGCCGCTACCCGCGCTGCCCGCAAGGATGCCGGCGCCGAGGCGTGGAAGGGCAAATCCGTTTCCGTTTCCGATTTGCCTCTGAACAACTTTGTGGGTTACGGCGAAACCTGCTGTGATGCTAAAATTACCGGTATTGTTGCAGACGGCGAGCGTGTTGAGTTTGCCGGTGCAGATGCCGAATGTGCTTTGATTCTTGATACCACACCTTTCTACGGTGAAAGCGGCGGTCAGGTAGGCGATATCGGTGAAATCCGTACTGCCGATGCCGTGTTTACCGTTACCAATACCACCAAAACACCCAACGGAATGATGCTGCACATCGGCCATGTTACGCAGGGCGAAAGCATCAGCGTGGGGGACAGTGTTACGGCTTGTGTTGACGCTGTGCGCCGTGCTGCCATTGCCCGCAACCACACAGCCGCCCATTTGCTGCAGGCCGCATTGCGCAGCCTTCTTGGCACCCATGTGGAGCAGGCCGGTCAGCTTGTAAATGAGAACGAGGTTCGTTTTGACTTTACTCATTTCTCCGCCCTGACAGGTGAGGAGATTGCCGCAGTAGAGGCAAAGGTTAACGAAGTGATTCTTTCCGCTTTGCCCGTTACCGTTCGGGAAATGGCTATTGAGGATGCCAAAAAAGAAGGTGCCATGGCTCTGTTCGGTGAAAAATACGGTGACGTGGTGCGCGTTGTAAAGGCAGGGGAGTTCTCCACCGAGCTTTGCGGCGGCACTCATGTTTCCAACACAGGTAATCTCGGCTTGTTCAAGATTGTTTCCGAATCCTCCGTGGCGGCCGGTGTTCGCCGCATTCAGGGCATTACCGGCAGCGGTGTGCTGCAATACATTGCCAAGCAGAATGAAGTGATTCGCAGCACGGCGGCAACCCTGAAGGTTGCCAATACCGCGGAACTGGAAAACCGTGCCAAGGCTTTGATGGCCGATATGAAAGCGAAGGAAAAAGAGATTGCTGACCTGCGTGAGGAGCTTTCCGCCATGAAGACCGGCGATCTGGCAAGCGGTGCCGTTGAGATTAAAGGTGTTAAACTGATTACCGCTTTGATTGACGGCGTTCGCCCCGATGAGCTTCGCGCCATGTGCGACAACTTCCGTGCTGATGCCGATACGGTTGCTTTGATTTGCTCCGTAAACGAAGAAAAGACAGGTGCAAACTTTGCCTGTGGCTGCGGTGCCAACGCCATTGCCAAGGGTGCACACGCCGGCAATATCGTGCGTGCCGTTGCCAAGGCAGCGGGCGGCTCCGGCGGCGGTAAGCCCGATATGGCTATGGCAGGAACCAAAGATATTTCTAACATCAATCCTGCGATAGACAGCACAAAAGATGTTTTGAACGATATGCTGAAATAAATATATTTCTATAAGGAGGAAACACAGTGGATTGCATTTTCTGTAAAATTGCGGCGGGAGAGATTCCCTCCAACAAGGCTTATGAGGATGATACGGTGCTGGCATTTTACGATTTGGAGCCCCAGGCCCCCGTGCATATCCTCATCATTCCCAAGCAGCACATTACTTCCGTGGCGGATGTGAACGGCGAAAACAGCGGTGTGGTAGCCCATATTTTTGAGGTGGCTGCCGCTTTGGCCAAGGAACTGAAATTGGACGACGGCTTCCGCATTGTGACCAATACGGGTGAGGCTGCCGGTCAATCCGTGAAGCATCTGCATTTCCACCTGATGGGCGGCCGTGAGTTCGGCTGGCCTGCCGGTTGATTTGTTCAAAACTAAAAAATGAAATAATCGGAAAGGAATATTGTTATGTCAGAATATTACAGAATCAACATTGCCGGTCTGGAAAGAGACCTTGTGAAATGCCCCATTAACGACAAACTGGATATTGCCGGATTCATCATTTTCGGTGATGTGGAGATGACCGTGAAGGCCTCCGAGGAGCTGCTCAAGAAGTTGCCCGAGTTTGATTACATTATCACCCCCGAGGCAAAGAGCATTCCCATTGCCTATGAAATGGCCCGCCAGAGCGGCAAAAAATATTTTGTTGCCCGCAAAAAAGCCAAGCTTTACATGGAAAAGCCCGTTACCGTTGAGGTGCGTTCCATCACCACCGATGCCGTACAGACCCTGATTCTGGACGGCGCCGAGGGCGAGCAGATGAGAGGCAAGCGTGTAGTGATTGTGGACGATGTTATCAGCACCGGCGAATCTCTGAAGGCCATGGAAAAGCTTTGCGCCGCTTTTGATGCCAACGTGGTGGCCGAGTGCGCCATTCTGGCAGAGGGTGATGCCGCCAAGAGAGATGATATCATCTTCCTGCAGGAGCTGCCCCTGTTCTTCAAATAAGAAATGAGAGATTTAGCAGACAGAGCCGTATCCAGACCTCTGGCAGTTGTTGGCTTTACAATGTTTTTTGTGTTGCTGATTCTGTACTACGCGGGAATCGGTTTGGCTCTGTCTGCTTCATTCTTCTTTTTTGTTTTGCTGACGGTCGGGTGTACCGTGCCCTGCCTCAGACAACAACGCCTGCTGCCTCTGTTGGCGGCGGCAGGCGTTATTGCCTCGGGCTTGTTTCTTTATGCCTTCAAAACGGCCTATGAGCCGGCATTGGCTTTGGACGGTATAACCGTAAAAGCCGTGGTGAAAATGACCGATTCCGTTCAATACCGCAGCGGGCGGTATATTTGCAGCGGTGAAACGGAAAGCATTGACGATATCCCGCAAACCGTAAAAGTCAGACTTTCTTTCAACGAACGCCCCGATGTCGGGGCATATGACTATGTTGAAGGGGTATTTTATCTTTCTGCTTTCAAAAGCAGCGGCGATGCCGCCGTCAGTCTGGATTCGGTAACTCACGCATCCATTACCGCTTACCCCGGAGGATACTCCGACAGAGGACTTGTTTTTCATACCGTTCCGGCCAAAGATAAATCGCTTGTTTTTCGCTTTATACAACTTCGTGATTTACTCAATCAATCCCTGAAAAACACCATTTCCGGGCAGCGGGGAGAACTGGCCTCTGCCTTGCTTTTCGGCAAAAGCGACAGCTTTCCTGCCGGTTTAAAATCCCGTTTTAATGCGGTTGGTGTTTCCCATACGGTCTGTGTTTCCGGTCTGCACCTTTCCATCTGGATTTTCGGGGCCTACCGTTTGCTGCGCCTGCTGCAGGTGAAACGCCGAATGGCTGCCTCCGCAACCGTTTTCTTTACCCTGTGCTACATGGCATTGACGGGATTTCCCTATTCGGTTGTGCGGGCGGGAATCATGATGATTACGGTTATGGCGGGCAAACTTTTTCGCCGCCGCGGTGACGGACTCAATTCCCTCGGATTGGCGGCTGCTCTGATATTATTTCAAGACCCTTTCAGCGCGGGAGATCTGAGCTTCTCACTTTCTTTTTCCGCCACTTTGGGTATCCTTTTGTTTTCAAAGTCAATTCACAGCCAATGGATATTGCCTGTTGAAAATAAAATGCGAAAGCCATGGGGAACCGTTTTCGGCTACGGTGCCGATATTGTTGCCGTTACCGCTTGTGCCACCGTGTTTTCGCTGCCTTTGATGCTGCTGAATTTCGGCAAAATCAATTTTATCTCTTTTATCGGCAATCTTTTATTGCTTCCCGTTGTGCCGACCTGCATGGTTACGGCGGGATTTACCGCTGTTTGCAGTCTGGTTCCCTTTGCCGATTTCTTAACGATGACTTTCGGGGCTGCTTGTGATTTGCTCTGCCGCTACATGATTCTGGTGGTGAATGGTCTGTCACGGATTCATGTTCTCACGGTTTACCCGTCGGTATCTGCCATTTTGATTTGGTTGGGATTTTTGGCTGCCGGACTTGTGATTTGTCATTATTTATCCGGGAAGTATCCTATTGCAAAAAGAGTTACGGCCTCTGTTTTGATTGTTGCATTTGCCGGTATCAACATCGCAGCGGCGGTTGAGGAACGGTATACAGCCGATGTGCGTGTAATCGGTGTGGGAGATGCCTCTGCCGTGCTGCTCAAAAAGGGCAGCAGAGCGGTTTTGATCGGCTGCGGGCGTGACGGTAAGGATTCCTTGTATGCCATTACCGACGCTTTGGAGGAAGAACATGTGGGTGACCTGATGCTGATGGTGGTGCCCTGCACGGATTCCCCCGTCAGCGGCAATGCGGCTCAGATATTACAGCGTTTTCATGTTGAGCAGGTGGCGTGCCGTCAGGGGGCCATCTCATATCAGACGGCTTTGCCCGATTCACAAACGGTTATTCTGCAGGGCTCGGCTCGCCGTTCCCTTTGGCGGGATTGCACCTTGACCGTTACGGCGGAGCAGGGGAATTCCTTTGCGCTTGCGGAATGCTTCGGTATTAAGGTGCTCATTGCTCTTGAAAGTGACGGTACTATGTGTGACTTTGATACAACGGCGGATTTCCTGATTACCCGGGCATCGGTGCCGCCGACTTTTACCTCTTCGGTTTACCGTGCCGTGATTGTGAGCGGCAGTAAAGATGCGGCGAAAACCGGTTATCATTCGGAAAATATCATGACTGCCGACGGGGGCGACATCGTTTTGAAGCTGCACCCCGGCGGAAAGTATAAACTCATAAATCATTCGTAAGGTGGTGGGAAAATGGCTGTTTTGGATGAGAGCGGATTGCGGGATAAAATCCGCAGCTGCCCTACGGGAGCATACCTGATTTACGGCGGCGAGGATTACCTGAAAAAGGTGTATGTTGAAAAAATAGTCACCAAAACCGTGGATAAGGATTTTGCCGAATTTAATTTCCACTCCTTTGAGGGAAAAGAGACAAATCTCAGCGAGATTTATGACTGCGTGGAAGCCATTCCCATGATGAGCGAAACCAACTGTGTGCTTGTTACCGATATGGCGCTTGACGATGAGGAAACGGGGCTGTCCCCCTTATTCCTGCAGATGATTTCCGATTTGCCGGATACCTGCGCCCTCATTTTCTACATGCAGACTATGAACCCCACGGGAGAAAAATGGAAAAAGGTTCTCAAATTGTTTGAGGATTACGGCACTGTTGCCAAACTTGAAAAAAAGGATAAAAATGACCTTGTCCGTATGGTGGAAAAGGGCGGGGAACGCCGTGAAGCACCTTTTGAGCCGGGGGTTGCCGCTTACCTTGTGGAGTGTGTGGGCACGGATTTGAACACCGTTATGAATGAGATGGAAAAGGCCTGCGCTCTTGCCATGGGCAGAACGGTGAAAAAAGCAGATGTGGATGCCGTCTGCATCAAATCGCTGGAGGCCAAGGCTTTTGATATCATGAAGGCACTGCATGCGGGCAATTTCGGACTGGCTATGAATAAGCTCAATACGGTGCTGGAGCAGCGTGAGGACCCCAACATGCTTTTAGGTGCCTTTATCGCCTCCTATATTGACATGTACCGCGCAAGGGCTGCCGTGCTTTCCTCAAAAAATGCGGAGGAACCGGCCACGATTTATGACTACAAAAAGAAAGAATTCCGTCTAAAAAACGGTGCAAGAGACAGCCGTGGTATGAGTTTGCAGGCTCTTTACCGCTGTATTGAAGTGCTCAGTAATGCAGATGATTTGCTGAAGGGTTCCGATGCGGAACCTGCCATGGTACTGGAGCAGACGCTGGCTCGCCTTGCCGTGATTGAAGGGGAAAAATAAGGCATGATTCACATTGAACAGGTGATTATTGTGGAGGGGAAATACGACAAAATAAAACTCTCCAACTTTATTGATGCACCTATTATCACCACCGACGGATTCGGAATATTCAAGGATAAAGAGCGGCAGAAAATGCTGCGTACTTTAGCGGAAGCACGGGGATTGGTAGTGCTGACGGACAGCGACTCCGCCGGTTTTGTCATCCGGAACTTTATCGGTTCCACCGTGGATAAAAAGCATATTATCAACGCTTATATCCCCGAAATTTCGGGGAAAGAAAAGCGCAAAACCGAACCCTCAAAAGACGGATTGTTGGGTGTGGAGGGAATAAGCGAGGCCTTGATACTCAAGGCATTGACAGATGCGGGCGTTTTTTGTGAGCAAGGTGAAAAAAGCAGCGGCGCCATCACCAAAACCGACTTGTATGAACTGGGCTATTCGGGCACCGAAAACAGCAGCGCCAAACGAGCCGCCTTGTTGGCGTATTTCGGTTTGCCCTCCCGCTTGACAACCAACGCTCTGGTGCAGGTGCTCAACTGCATCACGACCCTCGAGGAACTGGAACGGATAACTCATGAGATGATTGAAAAC
>JAZRWZ010000336.1:0-13661 GCA_045599985.1 Acutalibacteraceae bacterium
AAATCTGGTCATTTCCAGTTCGACAAGCAACCTGCATCTGAACAGATACGGCGGCGAGCCTACGGATACAACCTACGGCGCATGGAATAGCACCAATTATGATGAAGGAAGTTGGTTTGCCTGCTACAAGAAGACCACGAGAGAGGTTGGCTCCGACCCTGAAGAATATTACAAGATCACCGGTGAAACCGTATCAACGACGATAACGCTTCCCAATACCGCAACCTCTTCCGGCAATGCCGCAGAGGTGCTGACACTTCCGGATGGTACCGTATATACGGCATATTACAGCGGCAGTAATAACAGAACATATGTCTATAAAAAAGGTAAATTGTTACAACAGCTCAGACTCAACGACGAAAACTATCCTAAAACTTACACCGATAACCATGTGATGGAAGACTATCAGGATGCCGACGGAAATGATTTTGTTCTTCCCGTTACATTCACCTATGGTACAGATAAGAAAAATCCTGTTGTATCTTATCCCGGTTATGAGTTGAAGGAAAGATTGACTGAGTATTATCGGTTGACCGGTGAAACAGAATCGAAAACAGTATCAAACCTGACGACTTCGCAGACGACCATACTGACCCTTCCCGGTATCGAAAACGCTGAGTTTAAGGCAGATACCTATTCCGTAACTTCGGGCAGAACAACGAGATATATTCGCATATATGCGAACGGTACCGAGATTAATTCGTCTAACAGACTCTCCTCAAGTAATACTTCATACAGTTTTGACTTCACTTCAGCAGATATTCTTGATAAAAACGGCGATCCCCTCAGGATTACCGTAACCTTTACAAGAAACAGCAGCACCCAGGTTACGGTTTCCTACACCACTTATGAATTTGTGGACGAAACGCCCGAAGACACCATCGAGATGAGAAATCCCCTTGACCCCGTGGTTTATGCCCCCTTCAAGTACATGAGCAGCATTGACAGAGTGTACTTCTATGTGTGCAAGGGCGATTTCGGCAACACTACCGAAACCAAGGGCAGGCTGTACTCCACCATCACCTACATCCCCGCCACCACCGTTTACTACGAGGATGACTTCGGCGGCAGTTCCGACAAGAATGACGAACGCGGCCTCTACATTGATTACTCCGGCGACTGGTACACCGTAAACGATGCCGGCGAAAAGACAAAGGGTATTACCGCAAACGCCGCTTCGGATGATTCCGCACGCAGCCGCCAGAACAGAGGCGAGGTTGGCGACGGCCACACCCCCTACGGCCACGACAGCTCCTACGACGGATTCACCAAGTTCAGCAACGGCTCCGCAGCCTATGTGGAGGGCGTTGTTGATACAGCAACCAAGACATATTACTCCAAGGCGAAGTTCACCTTTACCGGCACCGGATTTGACCTTATCAGCCGAACCGATATGGATTGCGGCCAGATTATTGTTCAGGTGTATCAGGGTGAAAACTTCCTGTTCAACATCCCCGTTCTTAACAAGGGTATTGATACACTGTATCAGATTCCCGTTATCTCCTGCACGGGCCTTGATTACGGCACCTACGATGTTACCATCAATGTTACCGCCGCAGTCACAAAACCGGCTGCACTCGCCCGCGGCAATCACTTCTATCTGGATGCCATCCGCATTTATGACCCCATGGGCCTGAGCAGCGATGATAATCCCGAATTCACGGAGGCTTATAACGCCTACCACGATGATAACGAGGCCAACCCCTTCGTCGGCTCCATCAGAGATTTCATTATTGATTCGGCATCTCTGGGTAATCTTGAGGGATTTGAAGATGAAATCACCGGCGCTGTTTATGTGGACACCTACAACAATGAATACGATAAGGAAGAAAACCAGTTAATTTTCGGCAACATCAAAAAGCCCGAATATACCGACGAGCAAAGACGCTGGAGAAACATTGACACCGAAAACCTCAACTCCTTTGAGCTTGTTGGCCCCAATGAGGAAGTGTATCTGACTCCCGGTTACGGCATCGGCTTTAAGATTGAAACCGATATGATGCCCGAATCCGTTCAGCTGGGCATCAAGGTGCCCAAGGCAGTGGATGAGCCCAAATCCACCATGACCGCACAAACCTACGGCCATCCCGAAAAGCTCATCACGCTGGATGTGAAGTCCTCTGTTGAGATGTTCTACGATATCACCAACGCGGTGGTATTCACCGAATCCGACGGCAAATACACGGCAACGGTGATTCTTTCAAACGGTCTTCCCGCACTTCACAATGATGACATTGTTTCCATTACCAACCTGAAGATGACCTTCGCAAATTCAGGTGCTGTGGTTACCCCCGTGAAGGAGGAAGAATCCTCACTCAAGATGGCCGAGGCATCCGACGCCCCCAGAGTTGCCCTGAAGGCAAGCCAGGAAATCTACAAGCAGGTGTTTGATACCGTTTATGTTCAGAAAGTGGCTTCCGTCCCCAACTTTGACATTGAAAACCTTGAGAGTGACAGCTCCGTTTGCAACGGCGGCTATGCCAACATTCAGTTTAATACCGCCAAGAGCGTGAACGAGGTTGAGCTTGTGGATGAGAACGGAAAGGCCGTGGCTTTGACGGAGGTTACCAGCACCCTGAATTCTGCCAAGACCTTTACCGACGATTACCAGAACGCCAAAACATGGCGCGTAAAGGCAAGGGTGCTTTTCACCGAGGGTGACCACGAGCTGACCCTCAGAGCAGTTGACGGCGCCGGCGAAAGCGCAAAGGTTTCCATCAACGTTACCCCCGCCGAAATTTCGGAGATGCGTGTTGTGAAGATGCCCGCAAAGACAACCTTCAACTTTGGTGAAGCCCTTGATTTCACCGGCCTTGAGATTGAGCGTGTTTACACCGACGGCAAGGTTGAAACCGTAACGGAAGGCTTTGACCTTACGGAATCCGAAAACGAGCACGGCACAAAGGTTATCACCGCCTCCTTCGGCGGTGTTACGGTGGAGTTTGATGTGGAGGTTGTTCCCGTCATCACGGGAATCCGCATTGGCAAGGCTCCCGCCACCACCAACTACAAATTTGACAGCCGGCTTGATGCCAAGGGCCTTGAGCTGATTGTAACCTACTCCGACGGTTACGAAGAGACCGTTACCGAGGGCTACAAGCTCAACAAGACCACAGCGGATACCGAGGGCGTGATGAACGTGGGCGTTGAATATGAGGGCTTTGAAACTCAGTTTGACGTGAACGTGAAGCTCACCTTCCTGCAAAAGCTGGTTCGCTTCTTCAACAACATCTTCACGCAGTTCAAAAACCTTTTCGCAAAGGTATTCTGAGAGCATTAAATGTGCTTTGAGAGTATTATTAAAAAGTGCTTTGAGAGCATGGAAAAATGCTGATAGAGCATTATAAAATGTGCTTTGAGAGCATAGAAAAATGCTGATAGAGCATTATAAAATGTGCTTTAAGAGCATGGAAAATGCTGATAGAGCATTATAAAATGTGCTTTGAGAGCATGGCAAAACATTCTGAAACAGGAAGAGCCGCAGTGCACCGAACTGCGGCTCTTTTCATGCTTTTTATTGTATTATTTTCACCGTAGGGGAGGGCCCCTTCCGAAAAATCATTTTCAATCGGCGGGTTTACCAACTTTCATCTATTCGTTTTTTATTTGTTATCTATTATCTTCCTTTCCCCCCGTGTAGGGCAAGGCCACCGTGCCTTGCCGCTCCTTTTGCAAACAACCTTTCTTGCTTCCCCTTGAGGGGAAGCTGTCACGAAGTGACTGATGAGGTGGCCGGCAATGTTCCTTCATCCGCCACAAATATTTTTTTCGGAAAGTGCAAGCCCCATTTCTTATGGCTGAGTTGAATTGAAATCCTTTAAATACATTTGTGAGACAACTCGAGAAATAAGGGAAAACCCTGCCGCAGACTGATTGCTCATTTTGCGGCAGGGTTTAAATATCTGTTTCGGATTTTTATTTTTTTGATCTTATTCTTAACATGGCAAGCGTGAAGGGTTTAAATATCTGTTTTGGATTTTTATTTTTTTGATTTTATAAATTGTATTTTTTCGCTTTCCTTTTCTTTTTTTGCGGGAGCGGTCTGAAGATCTACGCTTTGCTGCAAAAGGCAGATGATTTCACCGAATCCATACGTAAAGAAGGATGAAATCCAGGCAACGAACGGTCCGGCAAATATAATAGTAAACCCAATATCTGCCTCGCCATCACTAATAAATATGATACCGGTAACAATAGCTGCTATTACTAATATCACGCAGAAAATGACAGATAGTACTTTTATCTTTTTCCCAATGTTTGTAAACATAATAATGTCCTCCGTTTTGTTTAATTATTTTTACCGTTATTATCTTCACGCTTTTTTTGTCATGCCCTTATGTTAATTTGACACCCTCGTATATTTCACACCAATTGTCGTAATAGGGATTCTCCCATGTTGTTCCGTCAAAAGCCTCATACGATACTATGATAGCCTTTACGGTTTTGATGCCGCATGTTTCGTCAACTTCAAATCCGGTGTGTTCTCCGTATGTTCCTCCGGGAATCAGGTTAATATCGGTATAAGTACATTTTCTGATGTAAGAGCCATCTGATATATCAACCCCCGCCGCTTTGATTTTTACGGGAAGATTATTTTTATCCCAGGCGGTAAATGCAATAACGGCATTTTTAATATCGTGATTGCTGTTATTTTTTATCAGCACCTGCATCGCATCGGGGTAAAGTGCTTTATAATTGTCATCCTGAACGGTATAAAAGGCTTTGGTTATTTTTACCTCTTGTGCATCGAGTTTCTTTTTCAGTTCTTCAACAGAAAGTGACGGCTTTTGAGTAGTGGTTTCATCGGCAACGGTAGAATATATCGCAGCACTTGTTGTGGGCTCAGCTTTGGAAAAATCATGTTTTATCCACAGTTTTTTCTGCTCGCTTTCTTCACGATAACTAATCGTGAGATACGCAGCAGAAATCTTTTCTCCATTCCGGCAATATAACTTAATATCGTATTTGCCGCCGTTATATACGGAATCCAATCGATTATTCGGATTGGATTCCGCAAGGTGTAACGTTGCATCCGACTCTATCATATTCTCGCTTAAAAATGAAAAATGAAGGTCCATGTCAACACTGTTGTTGTATTCTTCACTTTTCACATTTAACACGCCGATGGCCTCAAAGGCTTCATCCCCAATTGAGTAGTCTTCAAAAAAAGTATCATCCGATACCGGACGGGTGGTATTGAACTCAAATGTGTATTCCGTTTCTATTTCATTGCTGTTGGTTTCTTTTATAACAATCTTATCGCCAAACTCATAGGGATTGTTTCGGGTTCCTTTGGTATTGGAATCTGATTTTTCGGTTTTCTCGGATGCTTTTTGATTGTTTTCCGATGCCTCGGATTCTTTATTTTTGCCGCATGAAGCAAGGGTGAGGGTAAGTATTACCGCAAGCAACAAACATACGATTCGTTTCATGATTCGTTCTCCTTTGTGTGTATTTTTCAAAAAAATTCACCTTCCTCTTATTTTTTGACGGTATTGTAGCACGCTGTTTTTGCACATTTCAACAGCACCGGCACGAGCGCGGCCTTTTTCGGCACGAGCGCGGTCAAAGACTGCCTCTGCCGATTTTTTATTGCCCAAATGTGTTGATATTATTGACTATTCGGGATGTTTTGCATAGAATACTGTTAATAATTGTCGAAGGGGTGAGTCCCATAAACAAGTTATATCAAAAAGTGATTGCGGTTATTTTGTGTGTTTGCGTTGCTTTCCCGGGCCTTTGTGTCACCGCTGTCGCTTTCGGTGAACCGGAGGGTTATGTTTCGGGAATCACGGGGCTGACGAACTGGTCAATAGATGAAAACGGCTGCCTTACCGTTTCGGGAACCGGGCCAACGGAATATACCATGTCCGGCTCCGGTGCTTTTCGGTTTACGGATGCTCTTTGGGTCAAGCGGAATAACGAAATCACCTCGGCGGTGATTGAACCGGGCATCACCAAACTTTCCGACATGGCTTTCTACAATGCATCCAATCTGGCATCCGTTTCCCTGCCCGATACACTCGAGGAAATCGGCGGCATGGCTTTTTATCATTGCACCGCGCTTACGGAAATTACCATTCCGAAAAATGTTGCCGACATTCATGTGCTTGCTTTCTCGGGCTGTACGGCGCTTGAAAAAATCAATGTTGACCCTCAGAATGAATATTTCTCGAGTGAAAACGGTGTGCTCTACAACAAGCAAAAGACGGAACTCCTCTGCTGCCCGGCGGGGTATCCCAAAAGCGATTTCGTCATTCCGGATGGTGTTAAGGCGCTGGGAAGTAATGCGTTTGCCAACAGAGAATACGGCTATATCCATATACCCGCAAGTGTGGAAACAATCCATAATAACGCCTTCAGCGGCAGTTCCGTGTATTCGCTTTGCTCCGATATCGAAGACTGCGCCGCCAAAACCTTTGCGGAAAGCAACAGCCTGCGCTTTTATGTGTGCAGCGACGGGAATCATGCGCCTTTGCCGGATTACGGGGTGCTGCAAATCAACGGCGGCGCGGAATATGCTTTGCTGTGCGGCGGCTTGCCGGATACGGCGCAGCTGACCCTGACGAAGGACGGGGAGGAGGTTGACCCCGCCGACTACAAATGGAGGATTTCCAACTCAGGGTCGGGAAATGTTGATGCCAAAGGTGTGATTACGGCCTACTATTGCGGCGAAGCGGTTGTTACCGTTTCGGGTGAAAGATGTATTCCCGATACCATAACGATTCGTGTGCAGCACACCTATGACGACGAAATAAAAGCCCCCACCTGCACGGAGGGCGGATACACCACCCACACCTGCACCCGCTGCCGGAACACCTTTACGGACAGTTTTACCGAACCCCTCGGCCACGATTATGAAGAGGGTTTTTGCGAAAGGTGCCGGGAGGAATCCCCGGAACATATTTTGTATGTGGCCCAAACGGCTGCCTGCAGGGAGCTTGAAACAAAAAAAGCGGATTGTGTGTCAACGGATGCGCTTGCCATTATTGAAAAAGCCGTATCCGATATCAACAGCGCCCAAAATACATCCGAAGTGGAACGGATATTGACGCAGGCGAAGAACAGCGCCGATGCCGCCGAAAAAACACTGGCCGATGCCAAAACGAGCGCCGCAGCAGAACTCGAAGCACTGATGAATACGGTGGAATCCGATGAGGCAAAGGCGGCAATCGAGAGTGCCGCTGCCGCCGTGAATCAGGCTGCGGATATTACCGCCGTTTATGAAGCGGTTGCCCTTGCCAAAGAGGAGAGCGGCCGGGCGGATATCTCTTTGGAAGAAAAGAAGAAACAGGCCGCGGCAGCCCTTGAGACGGCGGAAAAAGAGGCCGCCTCCGATGAGGCAAAGGATATACTGCGCCGGGCGATTACGGAAGTGGGCAAGGCCACCTCCTCCGGTGAGGCGGAATCCATTGCCATGAAGGCAAAAAACGATGCCCTTGCGGCGGACGGCACCCTTCGGGAACTGAAAGAGGGCGCGGCTGCCGAGCTCGGGCAGAAAAAGGAAGCATGCGTATCCGACGAGGCCAAAGCAATTCTGGACAAGGCGTTATCCGATATTGCTTCGGCAACCAACACCTCTGCCGTTACCGTTGACAGAGTCAGGGCACTGGCAGATGCGGATACTGCCGATAAAACGCTGGAGGAAGCCAGAATCCGCACGATTCTGGAACTGGAAACCCTGAAATCCGAGGCCGAATCCACAGAGGCGCGGGCAGCGGTGGACGAGGCTGTTGCAAAAATTCAGAAGGCCACAAGCGTTTCGCAAACAGAACAAATAAAATCCCAAACACAGGTTCAGGTTGAGGAGGCGGACAAGGCGCTTTCCGATGCCAGAGAGCAAGCGATTGCCGGGCTGCTGGCCATAAAATCCATGCTGGTTTCCGAGGAGGCCAAGGCCGCCATAGACGATGCCATTAATGCCGTGAACGGCGCCTCCTCCGTTGCCTCCGTGGAAATGATTGCCTCAAGGGCGGAGTCGGAGATTATTGCCTCCGAAACCTGCGATGTGCTTGGCCACAAATATGAGAACGGGGTATGCACCGTCTGCGGCCATGTGGAGTTTTGGGAATATTCCGTTGCCGACGGCAAAGCGAGCATAACCGGCTACACCGGCACCGATACGGCAGTGATTGTGCCCGATAAACTGGAGGGTGTTCCCGTAACTGCCGTTTCTGCCGCCGCCTTTGCCAAAAACAGCGAAATAGAATATGTGCGCCTGCCGGACAGTGTCAGAACGATTGAGAAATACGCTTTTCTCGACTGTGAGGCGCTGCGGGAGGTTTATATCGGCCGGGGTGCCGTTTCTGCCGCCGCCGGCGCATTCTCCGGCTGCAGCAGCCTTGCGATTGTCTGCATTACCTCACAGAATTTCACCGTTGCCGACAGCACATTCCAAAGCAACGATGAACGCCTCACGGTGGTTACGCCCCAAAACAGCGCAACAAACAAGAATCTGACAAAGGCGGGTCTCAACTGTATTTCATACGAATTTCCCGTTATGCGCGGGGAGGAGAAAGCCATTGCGTTCTACGGCAAGGTCGTACTGTATCAGGACCTTGATTATTACTACTGGACGGAGCTTTCCGCCCTTTGCAGCGGTGCCGTATATATGCACTTTGACTCCCTTGAGCTGGAAGGGATCGCCACCTCTCTGGCAGAGGGCACCTTTGACGAAAACCACCTTGACCCGAATGCGGAATACGTCACCTTCAAGGATGTTTTCATGAGCCTTGTTATCGACGGTGAAACGGTCACCTTTGACAGGCTCACTCAAATGCTTGAGGATGGGTACACCGAAATCATTTTAACCTTTGATGACGGCGCGGGCGGCAAACTGACCATATTGCAGCGGATTACTCAGGGCATTATGAAGGTGTTCCGCACGATTACCCGCATAGTCAACGCCGTTATTCGCGTATTTAAAAAGAAATAATAATCCGGTTTCCGAAAGGACAGATGAAATGAAAATTGCCGTATGTGATGACGAACTGATTGCGCGGGAAGAGATTGCCGCCATGCTTGACGACTACCTGCGTGACGAAAATCTGACCGCGGAATATACCGTTTTTGAAGATTACGAAACCCTGAACCCGCAAAAGGATGCGTTTGATATTTTTCTTGTGGATTACCTGATGCCGGGAATGAACGGCCTTGCGTTTTCACAGAGCGTTCGCAGCGAGTGCAAGGGCAAAAAAATCATCATTTTCATTACGCAGTTTGACGAAATCGTTTATGACACCTTCGCCGTGCAGACGCACCGCTTTCTCAAAAAGCCTCTTGATAAAGAGAAATTCCGGGAGGCTTTGGATTCTGCCGTCTGCGCCCTTCGGAAAGAGATGCTTACCGTGCAGTATAACGGTGTAACAACCACCCTGAATCTTGACGATATTTATTACATCGAAATAGCGGGTAAGGAACTGTATATATACACGGAGAAGGAGCAGATTCTTTGCCGCCGCTCCATCAAATCCATGGAGAGTGAGCTTGTGGGGCACAATTTCTATCGGGTGCACAGGTCATACATCGTCAACATGGATAATATCCGCACCTTCAACAACAGTGCCATCGAATTCAACAACGGTGAAATGGTGCCCGTGAGCACCAGACAATATCACGATTTCTGCAAAGCATATCTGAAAAAGAATTGAGGTGCATTGCCTTGAACGGAGCGCTGTGTGCACTGCTGTATTTGCTGTGCATCGTCAACGTATCGCTGCTGCTCGGAACCGTGTTCGGCTGCAAAAAAAAGAAGAAAACGCTTCTCTTTTACATTTTCGGTGCTCTGGCTGCCGCTGTGGGCATCGGCTGCGGATTTCTGAATGATGACAATGCGGAAACGGTAACGGAGCTGATGCTGTTTTTATGCTCGGCAGCACTGCCGTATCTGTATTTTGAGCATGGAAAAAAGCTGACTTTTGCCTTGGTCGGGTTTACCCTTTGCTCTGTGTTTGATTTTCTCGAATATGCGCTGATTTCGCTGTTTTCATGGACTGCGTGGCAAAAAATCCTGTTGGTCTATATCGGGCTGTACGGTATTTCATGCCTGACGGCATGGGCTTTGGGCAGGGTAGTCAAAAACCGCATTGTGCCGGATTTTTCGGAGATGATTCCCCACCTTGTGTATATTGTAATCATTGTGGTGGATTATTCGGCCTATTACAGCCTGACCGTCATCAACTCCTCGGAGAGCTTTGCGACGGCGGCTGTTGTCATCAGTTACGGTGCCGCGATTTTGTGCGCCTGCTGCATAGGCTACATTATTTACCGCTACGCCGTGCTTTCCCACCGCCGCAGGGAGGAGGAGCAGATTCATGCCCTTGAACTGAAAAGATATGAGGAAATCGTGAAAAACAACCGGGATATGAGCGCCTACCGCCATGATTATCAGAATAACCTTCGCGCCCTCGGAACTTTTATTGAAACGGGCAGAATCCGGGAGGCAAAAGAATACATAAGCGACCTGACCGATGCCCTTTTGCAAACAAAAAGCCGCTGCCAAACGGGAAATATTCTTGCCGATGCCATTCTTTCCGATAAGGCCGAGGCGGCGCAAAGCAGCGGAGTCAATATTGAATTTGACGGAGCCATTCCCGCTGCGGGAATCGGGAGCATGGATTTGTGCGTGATTCTTTCCAATGCGCTGGATAACGCCGTCAGGGCGTGCGGGGAGCTTCCCACGGGCACGGTAACGGTAAAATCCGTGCTCAAAGAACAGGGATTTGTGCTCACGGTATCAAACCCCGTCAGCGGGAAGGTCAATACGGAGGGCGGCGTAATCGGCACAACCAAGGCCGATAAACGCAGCCACGGTTTCGGTATTGCCAACATCAGAAAAACGGCAAAGAAATATAACGGTTACGCGGATATCCGCTGTGACGAAAATGTGTTTACAATGGAAATCGGGCTTATTCTTGAGCAGCCCGCCCCGGAACAGACGGCCAGTGTGTGACCCGGGCATATGAAAAAGTAAAAGAACCGGCTTTGGTATCATACCGAAGCCGGTTCTCTGCCGTTATTTGATTTTTCGGGGGTGATGAATTCCGCTTTTACCAATCAATCCGCTATTTTCTTCCACAATTCATCCAGCAGCACAAAAATCCTGAGGCTGAAGAAGCGGCGGATGATTCTGCGGAACACGGCCTTGGCCGAATTATCTCTCTCATAAGTCAGGGACGCTGTGCCGTCATCTATCACAAAAGCCTGGGTCAGGGTGATGCCGCCCTCGCCCATCAGCTGGCAGCGCACATAAAGGAAATCCTCGCTGCCCTCTATCCCGTCAAGGTCAACGGTGCAGGTGGCGGGGGCTTCGGTCTGCGCCACGGTCTGACTGCTGATGACATTGCCGTTGGCAACCCACCTCACATCATTGGCATTGTTGAAGGTTACGGTGATTTTGTGGCCATCCACCCGAATGTCGGAGAACATGGGATACATGAGTTCAAAACGGTTGCGCACATCCATATCTTCCTCGGGACCGAATTTTTCGGTATCCCTGCGGATACATCTTGTAACGAGGAAGGAGGCACCGCTCTGCATGGTTTTTCTCACGTTGTCGAGTGTGTTTTCCTCCATCATATAAACGCAGAAGGAGGAGTCCACATCGTTGGTTTTGTGGGTGTCGCCGTTGGAAAAGCCGATAACGGTTTTGCCGTAGGGCAGGCAGCTCATGAGCAGGTTGTCCCAAAGGTCTCTGTCATAGCCTGTTTTGCCGTTGTGGGAGTTGAAAACCTCCATGCCAAGGCACGAGTCGTAACGCAGCAGGATATCGCTGAAATATGCCACGGTTTCGGGATTGCTGCAGTTGGCTCTGTCCTTATTGGAATCAATCCAGTCTCCGGGGTGATTGATGAAGGAGAGGGCACCGCTGCGGTCCGCCAGACGAACGGCGCTTTCGTAATCATTCTCAAACCCCATGAAGTTGTTGCCCTTGTCTTCGGGCAGGAAGAGGGCATTCACATGGTCCTTGGTAACGGTAAGGCCGTTGAGCTCATTGCCGCCGGTAACGCAGAGCATACCGCTGCCCCTTGCCGCGCCGTTTACCTCATAGGTGCCGTTTTGCAGGGCGGCAAATTCCTCATCGCTGAACCAGTGGTAACTGTTGCCGGTAATATCCTGATACAGGTAAAGGGGCACCTTGGTGGGCCTGCGGTTCCATTCCTTGCCGGTCACCATGTGGTCCGTCATGGCAAGAAAATCGAAGCCCTGATTGTAATATTCCAGTATCATGTCCCGGTAGTCAACATTGCCGTCGCTGACGAAGGAGTGGGTGTGGAGGTTGCCCTTGTAGGCACCCCATGCGTTATCACCGCTCCATACAACATCCGCATAGGGGGAAAGGATAGTGTAATCCGGATTTGCGCCCTCACCGAAGGCGCAGACGGAAAAGAGCATGGCGGCGGCAAGAAAAAGAGAAATTGCGGCGAGAATTCTTTTTTTCATAGTCATTCCAACTTCCGTTAAGATTTGTTGATTGCCGCAGAGAAATGCGGCTGCAATTCATTATTTCATAATAAAAGACAAAATACAATCCCTCAATAAATAACGAACAATCCTTCCGAAACTGAAGGGTTTGTCCGATATGAAGCCGGGCGAGCGTTATTGAGGAATGAGGAGTGAGGGGTGAGGGGTGAGGAGTGGGGAAGGGGTTATGTGTAGGGCAAGAATTCCGGGCAAATCAAAAAATTGTAACATCACGGTATTTGCAATCGCTTCGCATTATGCTATAATCATGAAAACGAAAGTCAATCCCACCAAAATCACATTATTAACAGGGAAGGAAAACCGCTA
The DNA here is from genome assembly GCA_045599985.1 of Acutalibacteraceae bacterium. GTDB lineage: Bacteria > Bacillota > Clostridia > Oscillospirales > Acutalibacteraceae > CAG-177. The sequence goes on from JAZRWZ010000336.1 coordinate 12,790, forward strand.
TGAAAAGAAGCAGCACCTACAAACTCGGCAAGGCTCCCCAAAGGCTTTGCGAATTCATTACATCGGCCAACGGCCTTTCCTCCGACAAGGCCCTGTGCCTGGGCGCGGGAGCGGACGGCACCGTGTATATCGGCACGGATTGCGGCCTGAACTACACCAAGGCAGACGGCACCTTCGGCCAATTCCCCTGCGGCGAGGTCAACTGCATTTATACTGCCCCCAACGGCAAGGTGTATTTTGCCGCCGGCAGCACCCTCTACTGCGCCGAAAACGGCAAGATGGCCGAGGTGCAGCAGTTTGACGAAAAAATCGTGGGCATCAGCGGGGATGACAGAGTATTTCTTGTGACCGCCTCCGTTATGTATGAGCTGGTTGACGGTAAATTTGTGCGCTTTTTCGGCACGGATATGCCTGCGGAAAGCATCACTTGCGCCTGCGGCCGCATGGTTTCCCACTCCGGCAAATGCCTGATGATTTTTGCGGGCAAGCGCAAAAACTGGCGCTGCCTGTTCCCCGAGCATTCCCCCATGCCGGAATTCAAAATCAACTGCCTTGCTTTTGACAAAACCCTCGGCTTCCTTTGGATGGGCACCGATAAAGGCGTATTCATCTATGACAACCGCTGCAGCTGGTTCGGCCACAAGGAGATTAACGCACTGCCCGAGGAGGAGATTTACAGCATCCGTTTTGCCGATGACGGCAGGGTGGTGATGGGCTCCGCTGCGGGTCTGATTGTGATGACCAAGGGTAAGGCCAAATATCTGCCCGCCACCCGCTGGGCCTGCGAGGAAAAAATCCACGATGCCATCTGCGTGGGCGATGCCATCTGGACGGCAACGGATTCCGGCGTGACAAGAATCACGGAGAAAGAA
>JAZRWZ010000337.1:0-1055 GCA_045599985.1 Acutalibacteraceae bacterium
GCCGGACTTGGTGGTGTTCACGGGAGATAACATATTGGGCAACCATCTGCTGGATGCCCGCATCGGCAGCCGCAAGGTGGCGGAGGGGCACAGCGCAACCCTCAAAAGGATGGAATTATCCCTTGCCCACATCCTGAAGCCTTTGGAGGAGCGGAATATCCCCTTTGCCATGATTTTCGGAAATCACGATGATATGAATCTTGTGACAAAGAAGGAACAGGCCGATATTTACCGCCGCTATCAATGCTGTCTGCCCCTTAACAACGAGGATGAAGGCCGCGATGCGGCAACCTACAACATCCCCATTCTGTCTGCCGACGGCAGCAAAACCGCTTTTAACCTGTGGATGATGGACACGGCCTGGTATGACAAATGCGCCGATGTCTGCGTGGAAGCCATAAAGGAGCAGGCTGTGGCGTGGTACCGCACTACGGAACGGCAGCTTCGCAGCGAAAACGGCGGCAAGCCGGTTCCCTCCCTGCTCTTTATGCACATTCCCTTTGCCGCCCAATGGAAGCTGTGCAAGCCCTGCTCCAAGGGCACAAAGGGCGCTGTTCCCCTGCGGGACGGCACTTTTATCTGCCTTGACAAAACCAAGGCCAAGGGCGTTCTGGGAGAGCCGCCCTGCGTTTGTGAGGATGCCTTCGGTCTGTTTGATGCCATCAAAGAAAACGGCGATGTGATGGCCGCCGTGAGCGGTCACGACCACCGCAACTGCTTTGAAGGCACGGCGGACGGCGTGCGCCTTGTGCAGACCGCCTGCGCCTCCTTCCGCTGCTACGGCAACCGTCAGCGGGGCGTGCGGGTGTTTACGCTGGATGAAAATAAGCCCGGCACCTTTGAAACAAGAATGTATACCTACGATGACCTTTGCGGCAAAGGGCTTCGGGCGCAGCTTCGTTACCTGTGGGATGCCGATGACTACGAAAAACGGAAAATCGGGCTGCTGGCAGGGCTGGCCGGTGCGGGTGCAGTGGCATGCCCTGCGGCTAAATTGAAAAAATAAAAACGCGATGTGCGGCGAAATCCCATAAGTACATATCATTTTGAAAAAG
>JAZRWZ010000338.1:0-2541 GCA_045599985.1 Acutalibacteraceae bacterium
GCTTCATTCACCGCCCATGTGCCTTCAAGGTCAATGGAAAAAGAAATCACCGACCAGCAGTTAAAGAGCAATTTTGACCTTATCTGGAGTGAGGATTGCGGCTATGTTACCGAGCAGGCAGCCAAAGAAAACGGCTGGCAGTATGTAACAAAGTTCTACGATGTTCCTTCTCTTAAAAAGGATGTTCCCTCATTCGGTCAGTTCACCCATGTTTGCTTTGATGACGGCGGCAAATCCACATCCACACTCAGCACCCTTACCGACCTTGCCATTGACCGGCTCAACAACGACAACGGCTTTTTCCTTATGGTTGAGGGCGCACATATCGACAAATACTCCCACAACAACGAAAAAGAGGGCATGATGAATTCCCTTATCGAGTTTGATAAATCAGTTCGCACCGCCGTTGATTGTGCCAGGGAAGACGGCCACACCGTTGTTATAGTCACCGCTGACCACGAAACAGGCGGCATAACCCTTGACAGCAAAACAGGCACCTACTCCTTCACCACCGGCTCCCACACAAGGGCCAATGTTCCCTTAAGAATTTTCGGCGCAGAGGGTCTTACCGAAAACGGCAAGGCGGTTGAAAACTGCGAGGTTGCAAAGTTCATCGCCTCCACCATTTCCGACACCGAGCTGCCCGTAACCGTTTTCAACAAAAACTTCGTCAGCGATTTCTTCCGTGCATTCATTGATATGGTACGCGGCTGGTTCAACTGATTATCGGGAGGGTGTAAAAATGGCTAAAATCATAGGTCAGTCAATCCCAAATCTTCCATGGCAGGAAAAGCCGGAGGGTTACCGCTACCCCGTGTGGCGTTTCAACTCAAACCCCATTATCACCCGCGACAATCTCTATATGGCAAACAGCATTTTCAACTCCGCCGTTGTGCCGTTTAAAGACGGCTTTGCGGGCGTGTTCCGCGTTGATTATATGACCCGTGAGCAGAAGCTTGTTACCGGCTTTTCAAAGGATGCAATCCATTGGGAGCTTAACGACAAGCCGATTTTCCTCGGCTACGACCCGCGCCTGTGCTTTATTGACGGCAAATATTTTCTCACCTGGGTCAATATGACCCCGAAGGGCACAACAATAGGCGTTGCCTCCACCACGGATTTTGAAACCTTTGAGCAGTATGAGGATGCCTGCTTCCCCGTTGCACGCAACGGCGTGCTTTTCCCGAGGAAGATAAACGATGAGTATGTGCTGCTTGTTCGCCCGTGCGACAAGGGCCACACCCCCTACGGCGATATTTTCATCATCCGCAGCAAGGATTTAACTTATTGGGGAAAGCATCGCTTTGTTATGTCGCCGGTTATGCCGTGGGAATCCACCAAGGTGGGCGCAGGCCCCACCCCGATTGAGCTTGATGACGGCTGGCTTATGTTCTACCATGGTGTGCTCACCTCCTGCAACGGCTTCACCTATTCAATGGGCGCTGCCATTCTTGACAAAGACGAACCGTGGAAGGTGCTCCACCGCGCAAACAGCTTTCTGCTTTCCGCCCACGAGCCCTATGAGTGCTTCGGCGATGTGCCGAATGTTGTTTTCCCCTGCGCCGCACTTGCCGACGCCGACACCGGCAGAATAGCCATTTATTACGGCTCCGCCGACACCACCGTTTCGCTTGCCTTCACAACAGTTGACGACACGGTAAAATTCATTACGGAAAACGATCTTATAAGATAAGGATGAAATAATATGCCTCCAGTATCGGTGCTGATTAAGCCCGCCTCCTGCGCATGCAATATGGAGTGCGGCTATTGCTTTTACCGTGATGAGGCCGAACGCCGCGAAGAAAGCTTCTGCGGCGTTCTTTCTGATTATCTCACGGAAAGCATAATAAAAAAGGCAATGGATTTTGCCGAGGGCAGCTGCTCGTTTATGTTTCAGGGCGGCGAACCCACGCTTTCGGGGCTTGACTATTTTAAAAAGGTTGTTGAGCTTCAGAAGAAGCTCTGCAAACCGGGTGTTAAAATTCACAATGCCATTCAGACCAACGGGTTTGCCGTTGATGATGAATGGGCGGCGTTTTTTGCGCAAAACGGTTTTCTGGTCGGCCTTTCGCTTGACGGGCCTGCCGGGCTGCACAACGCCCAGCGCCCCGGCAAAGGCGGCGCCGCCACCTTTAACCGAGTTATGGCAGCGGCAAGGGCGCTTGAAAAAGCGGGCGCGGATTTTAACATTCTTTGCGTTGTAACCGCCAAAACCGCCTCCTGCCCCCAAAAGATTTACAATTTTTACAAGAAAAACGGTTTCCGTTATCTTCAGTTTATACCGTGCCTTGACCCGTCGGCTGAACCCCGCGGGCAAAAAAGCCACTCCCTCACCCCAGCCGCCTACGGAGATTTTCTTATTAAGCTTTTTAACTTGTGGCTTGCGGATTTTAAAAAGGGCGAATATGTGAGCATACGGAATTTTGACAATTACATAGGTATGATTCTCGGTCAATGCCCGGAGGCGTGCGGTATGAGCGGCAAATGCTCCGTTCAGTTTGTTTGCGAAGGCAACGGCAATGTTTACCCCTGCGACTTTTA
>JAZRWZ010000339.1:0-13209 GCA_045599985.1 Acutalibacteraceae bacterium
CAGTATTCCTGCGGCGAAGAAACACCCGACTGCACGCAAATCTCATCTTTTTAAGGTGCGAAGCAGTTTTGGCGGACAGATTTTCTGCCAAGATGAGGCAAAAAGCGCAGGAATACTTTGTGTATTCCGAGCATTTTTAACGATATATTGGCAAAAATATGGCGCCAAAACCATATCGGGTTCGAATCCCTTTTGCCAAAGCGAGAAAGGATGCCAGATGATTGATTTAAATGAAATCGGTGCCCGCGCCAAGGCTGCGGGGCGTTTGCTTGCCAAGGCGGACGGTGCCGTGAAAACCGCCGCGTTACAAGCGATGGGAAATGCGCTCACGGCGCACCGTGACGAAATATTAAAGGCCAATGCGCTGGATCTGGAGCAGGGGAAGGCCGCCGGGCTCAATGACGGCCTGTTGGACCGCCTGCGCCTGACGGAGGCCCGCATTGAGGGAATGGTGAGCAGCATTATGCAGATTGCTTCTGCCGCCGACCCCGTGGGGAATGTGACATGGGGCGAAACCAGACCCAACGGCCTTGCCATTCAAAAGGTGAGTGTACCTTTGGGCGTGATTGCCGTTATTTTTGAGGCACGGCCCAATGTGACCGCCGATGCCGCCGCTTTGTGCATCAAAGCGGGGAATGCGGTGATATTAAAGGGCGGCAAGGAGGCACTGCAATCCAACGCCGCCATCACCAATGTGATGCGTGAGGCACTCTCCGCCGCCGGTCTTCCTGCCGACAGTGTGATTCTGATTGAGGATAATGCCCGTCAGGTGACGGAGCAGCTCATGTGCCTGAACCGCTATGTGGATGTGCTTATTCCCCGGGGCGGTGCAGGGCTCATCAACGCCGTGGTGCAGAATTCCACGGTGCCCGTGATTCAAACGGGCGTGGGCAACTGCCATATTTATGTGGATAAGGCCGCCGATGTTGAGATGGCCGCCAAGGTGATTGAAAACGCCAAGACCTCCCGCGTTTCCGTTTGCAACGCCTGCGAAAGCCTGCTGATTCATAAGGATATTGCCGAATGTGCACTGCCTCTTATCGGCGAAAAGCTGAAAGCAAAAGGCGTGGAGGTGCGCGGGGATGCGGGCGTTTGCGCCCTGCTGCCCTATGCCGTGCCCGCCTGCGATGAGGACTGGGGTAAGGAATATCTGGATTATATCATCTCCACCAAAATCGTGGAGAATGAGGATGAGGCCATTGCCCATATTGCCGCCTACGGCACGGGCCACAGCGAGTGCATCATCACAACGGATCTGAATGCCGCCCGCCGCTTCACGGCTGAGGTGGATGCCGCTGCCGTGTATGTGAATGCCTCCACCCGCTTTACCGATGGCGGTGAATTCGGGTTCGGTGCCGAAATCGGCATTTCCACCCAAAAGCTTCACGCCAGAGGGCCTTTGGGGCTGCGGAATCTTGTGAGTGAAAAATACGTGATTCAGGGTGACGGTCAAATCCGCTGACCCCGAGCGAAAGGAGTTATTCCCTTGCCTGCTAAACCTGCAAAAAAGAAAAGTCGGCTGGCGTTCCCCTTGGGGCTGCTGATTGTGATTCTGGCCGTTGTGGGTGCGGTTGCCACCGCCAAATGGGGTATTTCCGCCGTTTCCGATTTAAGAAGCCACAGCGCCAAACGGGCGGAGTATGAGGAATTCCTCAAGCCCATAGTCATGTTTGACCCGGACCCCTTTGATGATATCAGCTCCGCCGATATGCCCCAGCTTGTGAATGCTGCCATCTGGTCGCTGATTACCGATACGGAATCCGACGACGATTTTGCCTATTCTCAGGGCGATACCATGGGCATCCTGATTCCTCAGGATGAGGTGACCGCCGCCTTCAAACGGCTGTTCGGCACCGAGGTGGATGTGGCTGCCGCCTATGCCACCATCGACATGAGCCGCCACGACATCACCTATGACGCCAATCAGGGCGGTTTCATTATTCCCATTACCTCTTTGGATGTGGCCTATGTGCCCCATGTGTATGAACTGGAAACACAGGGCTCCTCCGTGATTCTGACCGTGGGCTACATCGGCAGCAAAACCTGGGCCGATGTGCAGAACGGCAGTTATGAGGCACCCGAGCCCGACAAATACATGAAGGTGACCTTGCGTCAGGGTGACGAGGGCTACTATGTGGCCTCCCTGCAGGCGGTGGGTGCGCAGGAGGTCGCCTCCAATGCCCTTACCTCCGCCGTGCCCGTATCCATCGACATCCGCTCCCTGACGGAGACGGCCGCCGAGGCCTCCACGGGGGAGAATACCACCGACGAGGCCGTGACGGATGAGAACGGAGAACCCGTGACAGACGAAAACGGGGAACCCGTGACCGATGAAAACGGCGAGGGCGTAACCAATCAAGACGAGTGGGAAGCCGTGACGGAGAAAGGACAGTAACCATGTGGTTTGTGTATGCATTACTCACCGTGATTGCCTGGGGAACGGCAGACCTTTTTTACAAGAAGGGTGCCGACAGCGAGGAGCGGTACTCCCACCTGAAAACCGCCATAACGGTGGGCTTTGTGATGGGAATCCACGCGATTGTGACGCTGCTTGTCAAAAAACCGGATTTTTCTCCCCGCAATCTGCTGATATATCTGCCGGTGTCGGCCATGTATATCCTCTCCATGACGGTGGGGTATTTCGGCCTGCGGTATCTGGAACTTTCCATCTCCTCACCCATTCAGAATTCCTCGGGTGCGGTCACCTGCCTGCTTTGCCTTGCCGTGCTGGGGCAGAAGATGTCTGCCCTTTCCGCCGTGGGTGTGGCGTGCATCTGCCTTGGCGTGTTCACATTGGGCGTGCTGGAAAAGGGCCGTCAGCCTGTGCTGCAAACGGCAGATGAAAAATACCGCACCGGGCTGAAAGCATTTTTAATGCCGGTGCTCTACTGCGTGATTGACGCAATCGGCACCTTTCTGGATGCCTTCTATCTGGACGATGCTGCCGCAACGCCATTGGTGGGGGTTACGCAGGAGAATATCGAGGATGTGGCCAATCTCTCCTACGAATTCACTTTTTTGCTGGCTGCCGTGGTGCTGCTCATCTATGTCCGCTTCATCAAAAAAGAAAAAATCGGTGTGCTGCAGCACAAAAGCCGCTGCTTTGCCGCCGTGTTTGAGATGGCGGGGCAGGCAGTGTATGTGTACGCCATGAGCGGCAACGGTGCCGTGGCGGCACCCATGATTGCCTCATACAGTATCGTGTCCCTGCTGCTCTCCCGCCTGTTCCTCAAGGAAAAGCTCACTGCGGCCCAGTACGCCGTGGTAGCGGTGGTAATGGCGGGCATTGCACTGCTGGGCCTGAGCGAAGGATTGGCGGAATGAACGCTAAACAACAGATTTCAACAAAACATAGTACATACAATACTGATATAGCGATGCTTTCGTCGGAGCATCGCTTTTTTCAGTTATTTAATCGGGTGTATTGTCTTCCTGAGCTGCGGGCACTTCTCCCGTATCCTGCAATTCCATGGGCCGCATGATGCCGATGTTTTGCAGGGCACGGAAGGTGCCTTTGGCGGCAGCGGTATTACCCACGGTGTAAACCGTGATATCCGCCGATTGAATCTCGGCGTACCGCAGCTCCCGTTCGGCCTGCTCCATCAATCGGGCAAAGGCAAGAAGGGGAGCGGCATCCTTGTTTAACCGGGCAGCCTTTTCTCTGCTTTGGTAGGAGCGGTATATCGAAACGCCAAAGGGCAATTTTGTTTGATTCAGGAATAGAAAACGGCTTTCCTTAAAGCAGACGGTTCCCGGAAGGGTTCGCCGCCGAAGGGGGAGGGTGAGTGAGAAAAATTCCAGAGCACGGGCGGTTTTCACCCTGCTTTGGCGGGTAAAAAGCTCGCTGCTTCCGGCATCCGCTTTCAGGGAAAGAATGGTTTGTGCCTCCGCATAGCCCTTGGCGCCGCACAGCATATCGCCCAAACGCCCCGCCTCAATGCCGCTGATGAGAATATCGCCTTTGAGCACGGCGCTGCCCTCCTTGACGCAGGGGGTGCCGTCAAAAACCCGAAGGGTGGTCAGGGTTCCGTCGCTGCTGCTGACAAGGTCGCAAAGGGGGTGTTCCTCCGGCTCCTCTTTTTTGTGGATTTCCCTCACCTCCACATAGGCCTTGCAGCCCATTACATTCACATATATCCACTGCAATTCCGGCAGCCGTTCCAAAGCCTCCATTTGGAAAGAGGCGGCACTGATGCCGGAGGCGGGGGCACCGATTTTCAGCCCGTAGCTCTCCAACACATCGGTGATTTGCCGGGCGGGCACGGTCTGATTGCCGATAACGGTGATGCTCCAGATGCGGGTGGATAAAATAAAAAGAGCGGCAACACTCACCGCCGCGCCCGCAAACAGCCCCATGCGGTTCTCCCGCTTTTTCAAAAAGAACGGGAGGCCGCATTTTTTCATGATGTGCATTTTCATCCCCGCGCGGCGGGCGGGCTGCCGCATTCTGCGGTAATCCGGCACACTCGTGCAGGCGGTCAGGGTGCTGTCACGGCAGGTGATGCCCCACAGGGTAATGCGCCCATTGGTGCAAAGGTTGATGAATCGCTCGGGAAAGCCGCCCCCGGCGGTGAATTGCACATAACCGAATAAAAAACGAAACAAACGCACAATCAGCATACCGTTCTCCTCACAAGACGATAATCAGGTGGTAAATTCAACGCGGGTCAGGGTGCCGTTGACGGTGGCCTGCCCGTTCTGCATGGAAACCACCGTAAGGTCACAGCCCTCCAGCCGCACAATCAGGTGCCCGGTATTCAGGCGGATTACGCTGTCACTGTACTCCAGCACCCCAAGGCATCCGTCAATCACGGCACAAACATTGTTTTCCAGTTCAATATGCACCCCGCCGGGGAGTGAACCTACGGGTATTTCCAAATCGGTGCCGAAGCGCTCCATCCATTTTTGCGGCTCCGGCAAACGAAATCTGCCGTTTTTCACAGAACATCCCCCCTTTTTTGCTGTCATCATCCTATGCTGCGGGGAAAGAAAAAATGCAGGAGGCAAGATATTGCGCCTCCAATTCTCATATATTGTGAGGGAGAGGGGGCAAAACACATGATTCAAAAACGCGCCGCCGTGGTGCCCGCGGCAGCGGCAATGGCCCTTTTGGTGTGGAAAAGTGAGGCGGTAACCGCAGGGGCGGGGCAGGCGCTGGCGCTTTGCCGGGATGTGCTGATTCCCGCCACCTTTCCGTTCATGGTGCTGTCGGCCATCGGTGCCGAGGGCGTGGACGGCAGGGCGGGCGGAGGGAAAAACCGCTTGGCAAGATTTTTCGGTATTTCGGGAGCGGGCTTGCCCGTGGTGCTGTTATCCTTAATCGGCGGTTATCCCGTGGGGGCTGCCATGGCGGGACAATGCGCGGCAAGGGGAAAAATATCACCCGGGGAGGGGGCACGGCTTTGCTGCTTCTGCTTTAACGCGGGCCCCGGTTTTGTGGTGGGGGCAGTGGGCACCGCCCTGCTGGGTTCCCCCGTAACGGGGGCGGTGTTGTATGCGGCACTGTGCCTTGCCTCCCTGACAACAGGCGCATTGCTCGGCTTTTTCGGGAAAGAAAAAGAGATACCGCCGCAGCCCGGCAGGGAGGATACCGTTTCCCTGGTGCAAACCCTCACCCGGGGGGTGCGCCTCGGCAGCGAAAATATGCTGCAGGTGGCAGCATGGGTGGTGCTGTTCGGCGCATTGAGCGGCTTGGTGCCCCCGGGTCTCGGGCAAATGGCAAAGGGATTGCTTGCCTGTTTAGCCGAAATCAGCGGAGGAATGGCCCGTGCCGTCAGGTGGCTGCCCCTGCCTGCCGCGGCGGCATTTTTAAGCTTCGGCGGCCTTTGCACCCACTGTCAGGTGATGAGCCTTGCCAGGGGCACAGGCCTCACCTCCCGCCGCTTTCTTATGGCCCGCTGTGTGGCGGCAGGGCTGGCAGCGGCTTTTGCGTGGGGGCTGTTTCGTCTGTTCCCTGCGGCGGCAGTCACCCGTGCCATGGCTTCAACGGTGAATCCCGTGCTTTCCTACGCGGGTGTACCCACGGCGGTTTCCCTGCTCTTTATGTGCGTTATCTTTGTACTCGGTCTTGATATCAGGGAAAAAGTGTGATAAACTGAATGGGTCAAAAAGCGTGAAGAAAGGGTGAACGGCTTTGAACAAAAAACTGATTAACGGCAAAGACCATCCCGCCTCCTGCATCTACTGCGAAAGCGGCAGATTAGCCCCCGGCGGTGTGTCGGTGCTTTGCGTGCGCAAGGGGATTGTCAAGCCGGACGGCAAGTGCAGAAAATTCAAATACGACCCTTTGAAGCGTGAGCCGAAGGTACCCCCCGTGCCCCCCAAGGCAGATGCCTCCGACTTCAGTTTTTAATCAACAAGCAGAATGGAGATGTGAACATGGCACTGATTCCTCAGATTAACTACGAAACCGCCGCTCCCGAAGTGAAGCAGGCTCACGATGACCACCTGAAGGTTGGCAAAATGACCAACATGAAGCGCACGCTTCTCAATAATGTGCCCGCATTCAAGGCTCTTATGAGCTGGTACGACCTGCGCGCCGAGGCTGCCACTTTTTTGGATGATCTGGATATCAATATTTTTTGCTACTCCATCTCCAACACCAACGAATGCCTGATTTGCTCCATGTTTTTCACCAAGATTCTGGTGGATGCCGGCATTGATATGGAAACCTTCGAACTTTCCGAAAAGCAAAAGGTGCTCAAGGATTTCGGCAGCGCGCTGGTGCTTGACCCCAAGGGTCTGGTGAATGAGGAGATGATGGCACGCCTGCGCAAGTTCTTCAACGATGAGCAGATTGTGCTGCTGGACGCTTTCGGTGCCATTATGATTGCCACCAACCTGATTAACAGCTCCCTTAAGGTGGAGTTGGACGGTTATCTTGGCGGGTATGTTTCCCGCAAAGGCTGATACAATCGGGACTGCTGCACCTCTGTGCGGCGGTCCCTTCTTTTTTATTTTGAGATGCAATGAGTATGGAGGAAACGGAAATGGATTGGAATGGCTTCGAGTGCCGCGAATTTCTGTTTGAAGGGCATAAGGCGCGGGTGATTCTGCCCCATATCAAATCGGAAAAGCCGTGTCTGTTTATCAAAACAGAGTATGCGGATGCCTTCCCCACAACGGAAATCATGCTGCTGGAGCGGGGCTTTTACGGCGCTTTTATTGAGAATGATAACCGCTGGGGTACCAACCCGGATTTGGAGCGAAAAGCCCGCTTTGTGCAGGCTCTCACGGCGGAATACGGCCTTGCCCCCAAGTGCGTGCCCGTGGGCATGAGCTGCGGCGGCCTGATTGCCGTCAAGTTTGCCGCCCGCTTCCCGGAGTTGGTCAGCTGCCTGTACCTGGATGCTCCCGTTATGAACTACATGAGCTGCCCCTGCGGCTTCGGTGTGGGCAACAGCCTTGCCGACAACAACCGGGAAATACTGGATGCTTTGGGAATGAGCAGCATTTCGGAATTGATTTGTTACCGGGAAATGCCCATGGATATGCTGCCGCAGTTGGTGCAGAGCCGCATTCCCGCCGTGCTCATAGCCGGTGACAGCGACACGGTGGTTCCCTACACGGAAAACGGGATTTTACTGGAGCGGGCATATCGCCTCAATCAGATTCCTCTTTTCAATACTATTAAGCCCGGCTGTGACCACCACCCCCACGGCTTGGAGGACCCGACTCCCGTTGTGGAATTTATCATGAATCATATTTAATAGGATAGGAGAAATCAATATGCAGTGTGACAGAATGCGTTGGAAAAACGGCTTGAAAAAAGCCCTGACCCTGAGTTTTGATGACGGCACGGAGCAGGACATCCCCTTTGTGGAAATGATGAAGCAAAACGGCGTGAAGGGCACCTTCAATGTCAACACGGGCCTTCTTGCCCCCGAGGGCACCGTATACCCCGAAGGGCAGGTTCACCGTGTTATGACCGAAAAGCAGCTGGTTTCCCTGTTTAAGGACAGCGGCATGGAGGTTGCGGTTCACGGCCTGAACCATCCTTTTCTGGAGCGGCTGCCCTCTTATCAGGCAGTGAATGAAGTGATTGAGGACCGTAAAAATATTGAGGCGCTGTTCGGCGTTCCCTGCCGCGGCATGGCTTACCCCTTCGGCACATTCAACGACAGCGTGGTGGATACGCTGGCTGCCTGCGGCATCTGCTACTCCCGCACCACTGTTTCCACGCTGAATTTCAATGTGCCCGTTGACTGGCTCCGTATGCCCGCCACCTGCCACTACAACGATGAGCATCTGCCGGAGCTGACGGAGAAATTCGTGAACGAGACTCCCGACAAAGCCCCCTGGCTCTTCTATCTGTGGGGTCACACCTTTGAGTTTGAGGGAAGAGATAACTGGAATGTCATAGAGGCATTTCTGAAAAAGGTCGGCAGCCGTGAGGATGTGTGGTATGCCACCAATATCGAGATTTACGATTATGTGCAGGCATTCCTCTCCCTGCAGGAGACGGTGGACGGCAAGGTGGTGTATAACCCCTCCGCCATTTCCGTTTGGGTAAAGAGCGGCGACACGGCGGTGGAAATCAAACCCGGCCAAACCGTAACGCTGTAATCCAAAAAGCAGAAATAAATAACGGCGTGATCGAAGTTTTGTCCTTCGGTCACGCCGTTTGTTGTTTTATTATGTCAGCATTTGCAAAAATCGGTGGATTCGATATATTTGGCCTTGAGCTCCTGCAGCAGCTTGCAATGGGGCTGGGTCACATGAAGCTGTTGGTCGGCCTCGGTTTCCCAACGCTCCACCAGAAGCATGGTGTCCGGGTCCTCCAAAGAGGTGAAGTATTCATATTGCAGGCAGCCCTTCTCCTCCATTACGATTTCCGGAATGTTATTGGTATAGATTTCTTTAATGAAATCGCCCAACATGCCGGGCTTGGCGTGGTAATACACAAGTAATTGCATGAGTACCCTCCTTAATTTGCAGCCTTGGCCGTGGTGGCAGCGGGCTTGGCGGTAGTGGTTTCGGCCTTTGCGGTTGTGCCTGCAGCCTTGGTGGTTGCATAAGGGTCGGCCAGCAGAGTGCCGTCGGCATCATAGAGTGCGCCGGTGCGCACGCCGCCCTCATAGGAATCCTGCTCGTAGTAATCCATATTACCCTCGGCATCGTAGTAGTAGATGCGGTAAACGGTTCCGTCGGGGTTGTATTCGTATTTGGTGGCGGAAATATATTTTCTGTTGCGGTCATAGTTGATTACGGCGGCGGTCTTCTGGTCTTTGTTGCGCTCATACTGGGAATAACGGCTGATTTTGCCGTCGGAGCCGTACTCGAAAACAGTCTTTACCAGATCGTCCTCTTTGTAAAACACGTGGTAGCTGCCGTTGGATTGGGTCACCTTTTCGCCGGTGGCGGTCTCCTCATTGATAATCAGGTCTTTGGTGTCAACCACGCTGTAATTCTCCACTTCGGGTGCGGCGGTGGTGGAGGGGTTGGCTTTTTCGGGTGTTTTTTCGTCGGCATTTTTGCCGCAGCCGAACAGGCAAAGAACGGTTGCAAGGCAAAGAAGGATGATAACTGCTTTTCTCATGATTGATTCACAAGGTCGGGCGACCTTTCCTTTCTGTGTGATTTCCGGTGATATTTTATCACAGCGGCGAATAAAAATCAATGCGGTATTTTCCTTGGCAAAAGGGATATTTTCCTTTGGAGGAAGGGATTCGGAGAAAAAACACGGCAACTGTAAAGGATGTGTGAACACTTTGTTCAAAATATTGACTGTTGGTCAGTTTTGCGGTAAGGTATCAAAAGTGACTAACAGTCATTTTTTGGATTTGATAAGGGAAAGGGAAATTGCCGTATGGTTACGATTACCGAGAAAAAGCAATCCAAGCGCACCCGCATTTTAGATGCCGCTTTTCAGCTGTTTGTGAGCAAAAGCGTGCACGCCACCGCCATTGATGATGTGGTGCGGCTGGCGGGAGTGGCCAAGGGCACATTTTATTTGTATTTTCGGGATAAATACGATTTGCTTGGGCAGATTGTAGCATATAAGAGCGCAATCATTCTGGAAAAAGCGGCGGCACAGCTGGACGGTGCTGCCCTGACCGGGCTGACTCTGGCGCAAAAAGCGGTGATGATTTGCGACAGCATCATCAATCAGCTGCTTTTAAATCCCGATTTATCCGTGCTGCTCAACAAAAACTTTTCCACATGCTTCGGTCTGCTGCTGAAGAATGATAACGAGAGCTTCGCCCGGGCGGTGGACCGGTTGGTGGACGGCTTTGTAAGAGCGGGCTATGAGGAGAGCGAGGCCAAAAAGACCCTTTATGTGCTCACGGATATGACGGGCTCGGTCTGCTGTGATGCCCTCAACGGCAACGGCCCCTTCGGCATTGAAGAAATCAGGCCTGTTATGCATACCATGATAGAAAAAGTGCTTTCCTGAAAACGGATGACTGTGACGGAAAAAGAAAGGAGGATATGTGAATGATTCAGAAGATTGCGGCGTTTATCGCCAACCATCCCAAAATCATTCTGATAGCGGCAACGGTGCTGCTGATTCCCGCGGCCTTCGGCTACATCGGCACCTTTGTCAACTATGATATTATGTCCTATCTGCCCGCCGATATTGAATCCGTGCAGGGCGAAAAAATATTGGATGAATCCTTCGGCTGTGCCGCCAACGCCTTTTTGGTGGTGGAGAACATGGAGGCCGGGGATGTGGCGGCGGTAAAGGAAAGAATTGCCGGAGTAGACGGGGTGAGCAGCGTAACATGGGTGGATGACATCATTGATGTTCAGGTGCCTGCCGCCATGCTGCCCGATGCCATTACGGATATCTTTTATTCCACGGATAAATCCGCCACCCTTCTGATGGTGCAGTTCCGCGAGGGGGCGGCCTCCACCGCCACCATGGATGCCATCAAGCAGATAAAATCCATGCTCAACGAGCAGTGCTTTTTAAGCGGCATGTCCGCCATTATGCAGGAGACAAAGGTGCTGGCGGATACCGAAGCACCCATCTATATCGCCATCGCCATTGCCTGTGCCTTAATAGCGCTGTCCTTCACCATGGATTCCTATGTGCTGCCCTTTGTGCTGCTGATATCGTTGGGCTATGCTGTGGTATACAACATGGGCACCAACTTCTGGATGCCAAACGGCATCAGCTACATCACCCAATGTATCGCGGCAATTCTGCAGTTGGGTGTCACCATGGATTACTCCGTATTTTTAATGGACAGGTACGATGAGGAATTGACCCGAAACCCCGACAGAAAAGGAGCCATGACAAAGGCCATTCCCGCCACATTCCACTCTCTTCTCGGCAGCTCCCTCACCACGGTGTTCGGCTTTCTGGCGCTGTGCTTCATGAGCTTTACCCTGGGGCTTGATATCGGCCTTGTCATGGCCAAGGGTGTGCTGCTTGGTGTGGTAACCGTTGTGGTGGTGCTGCCCACATTCCTGCTGCTGTTCCACAAGCCCATTTATAAACTCAGGCACAGGCGGTTTATTCCGAATTTTTCGGGCATGAACCGTTTTCTCCTCAAGCACCGCAAAGGGCTGGCAATCGTGTTTGCTCTGCTGCTGGTGCCCTCGGTTCTGCTGAAAAATGCGGTGGAGCTCAACTACTGTGTGGCAGATGCCATGCCGGAGCAGCTGGCCTCCGTGCAGTCCCTGAAAAAGTTGAAAAACGATTTTAACATGGCTACCACCCATTTTGTGATTATTCACGATTCGGTGCCTGCCCCTCAGGTGTCCCGCATGGTGGATGAAATCGAAAAAACGCCGGGCATCAGTACCGTGATTTCCCTGAACTCCTATGTGGGCCCCGCCATTTCGGAGGCCATGCTTCCCGATGAAATCAAAACCATCTGCATGCAGGACGGGTATCAGCTTATGATGGTGAATACCGTTTTCAGCCCCTCCACCGATGAGGAGAATGCCCAAATTGACGAGCTGACAAAAATCATCAAGCGCTACGACCCCGAGGGGTATCTCACGGGGGAAGGGGTAATGAGCAAGGATTTGATTACCGTAACGGATAAGGACTTTAAGGTGACAAGCATCATATCCATTGCGGCCATCTTTTTGCTGATTGCCGTTTCTTTTAAATCGGCGGTGATTCCCGTGCTGCTGGTGCTTTCCATTGAGCTTGCCATCATGATAAACGAGGGAATACCGTTCTTTACCGGGGCGGATGTTATCTTTATAGCCCCCACGGTTATCAGCTGCGTGCAGCTGGGCGCTACGGTGGATTATGCTATTCTGCTAACCACCCGCTACCGTGAAGAACTGCGCAGGGGCCTTGACAAAATCCACGCCATGCAGGTGGCGGCAGATGCCTCCGACCGTTCCGTTTTCCAGAGTGCGCTGGTATTTTTCAGTGCCACCTTCGGGGTGTATGTTGTGTGCAATATCGAAATCGTTGGTTCCCTTTGCGCCATGCTGGCAAGGGGTGCCGTCATCAGCGGACTGGTGATTATGATATTCCTGCCCGCTTTGCTGACGGTGTGTGAGGATTTGATTGAAAAATGCAGTTACAGGTGGAAGGAGAAGCCTGCTTCCGCTTTTGAAAAGGAGGAGATACGGCATGAATAAAACAGTAAGAATGCTTTGTGCCTGCTTTTTGATTTTTACCCTTTTGGTGAGTATGGCAGCCTGCGGCAAAACTCAGCCGGAGCCCGCCGAACCGACGGTTCAGACGGCAGGCAATGCCACACAGGCAGTCTACACCGCCAAGCCCGGTTCGTTGAAAAAGACGGAAACCGTGTATGTGAATCTGCAGCATGACGGCAAAGTGCAAAGTGTGAGCGTGAGCGACTGGCTTCACACGGATGTGGGGCAGGTCTGCGTGGATGACATCAGTGATTTGAAGAATATTCAGAATGTAAAAAGCGATGTGAGCCCCGTTATGAAGGGCGAAAAGCTGCAGTGGCACATGCCCTCCACCGATATTTATTACAGCGGCGATACCGATAAAAAGCCCCCGGTGGAGCTGACCTTCAGCTATTACCTCAACGGTAAGAAAATGACCGCCGCCGAAATGGCGGGCAAGAGCGGTCAGGTGAAAATTGAGGTGAACATGAAAAACACCTTAAGCAAAACCGTGACCGTGGGTGATGAAAAAATAAAGGTGTATCTGCCCGTTCTGGTGGTTGGCGGCATGATTATGGAGGAGGATGCCTTTACCGGCATCACCGTGGAAAACGGCCGCAGCATCGGTGACGGCAGCAAGGAAATCGTGGCATTCTTCGG
>JAZRWZ010000340.1:0-9591 GCA_045599985.1 Acutalibacteraceae bacterium
GAGTGCTCAAAAATGCTTCTGTACTTGCCTACCAGCTCCGTGGAATCGCCGGTATCCACGGCATAACGGCTGCGGCCGTTTTCATCCATCTTCTTGACAAGGCGAAGGTCCTTGATATCACGGGAAATGGTGGCCTGGGTGGTCTCCATGCCGTGCTCCTTCAGCTTCTCCAGTAAATCGGACTGAGTGGAAAGGCAGTTTTCTTCGATGAGGCGAAGGATGAGTTCGTGTCTTCTCTTTTTCATTTTCTTGAGTCCTTTCTTTGAGCTAACTTTTTGCCGAGAATGTCTATAAAATTATCGGATTTGATCCGAATAAATTCTGCTTTATACTCCGCCTGACTGATGACGGCGCGGCAGCCGGGTTCAATCTCCATTTCCGCCTGCCCGTCAAGGGAAACCCACAGGGGATTGCCCTCCGCGGAGGTAACCGTAAGCACTGCGTTGGGGCGCAGAACAAGGGGCCTGTCAAATAAAGAGTGGGAGCAAACGGGAGTGAGCAGAATGCTCTCCAGCTCCGGGTCCACCACACTGCCCCCGGCAGAAAGGGAATAGGCCGTGGAGCCCGTGGGGGTGGCAACCAGAATGCCGTCGGCAAGGTAACTGTTGATGAGCCGTTCACCCAAAGCCACCTCTATGCTTTCCATGCGTGTGCCCTTGCTGCCGGTAATGTAGGCATCATTCACGCAGTAATCGCAGCTGACCACCTCGTCGCCCCGCATGACCATGGCCTTAAGCATCAGGCGGCGGTCAACGGTGTATTCTCCGGTCATCAATCTGCACAGTAAATCGGATTCGTGGCCCTCCAGCCCCGCCATAAAGGCAAGGCGGCCCGCATTCACACCCAGCACGGGTTTGCCGCAGGCAGCGGCTCTTTTGGCGGCGTGAATGATAGTGGCATCACCGCCCACGGCAATCACCGCCCGGCATTGTTCAATGGCCTGCTCCATGGGCAGGATTTTTATACCGGGTGCATCAAAAACGCCCTCGGTGCCGCAGGGCAGAATACATTCCGCTCCCAGCGACTGCAATTTATTCAGTATCTCCCGCGTGATGGCGGGGGCATCTTCACGGGTCATGTTCGGTAATACAGCAAAGGTCACCGTAACGCCTCCTTAGGCAATAGGTATGGGAATACGATATGCCATATAATTATGCGTTATTCCGCTTTTTCGTCTTTATCAAGTGCCTCATGGGAGGCATCGGAAAGGGCCGCTGCGCTGCCATGCCAAAGCATCTGCGGCTCGGCGGCGCGTTGTATGTACAACAGGTACTCAATATTCCCCTCAGGGCCTTTTACGGGGGAAAAATCGGCACCCAGCACGGAGAATCCGCTCTCCAGTGCAAACAACCGGATATCCTCTATCACGGCGGCGTGCACTTTTTTATCCTTCACCACGCCTTTTTTGTTCAGGTGTTCCCGCCCCGCCTCAAACTGAGGTTTAATCAGGCAGACAGCTCTGCCCTCCTCCCCCAGCAGGGTAGCCATGACGGGCAAAATCTTTTTCAGAGAGATAAAGGATACATCCACCGAGGCAAAATCAATCTCCTCGGGCACCTGCTCCCGGGTGCAGTAGCGAAAATTGGTGCGTTCCAGATTCACCACGCGTTCATCCGTGCGCAGTTTCCATGCCAGCTGACCGTAGCCTACATCTATGGCATACACCTTTACGGCACCGTTTTGCAGCATGCAATCGGTAAAGCCCCCGGTGGAGGCACCGATATCCATGCACTTTAATCCGTCCAGTGAAAGGTCAAAGGATTTCATGGCCTTGGCAAGCTTCAGCCCGCCACGGCTCACATAGGGATTCACGCTGCCTCTCACTTCAATTTCGTCCTCCGCCTTCACGGCGGCACCGCCCTTGAGAGCCTTGACTCCGTTCACATATACACTGCCCGCCATAATCATGGCTTTGGCTTTTTCCCGTGTTTCGGCAAGACCCCGTTCAAAAACGGCCACATCCAGCCTGATTTTATCACTCAAAGCTGTTACCCTCTCATATTCGTTATGGTTACTGCCTTCCGGCATCAATCGTTATTGATGTTTTCACATACGGTACCGACGATTCCCGCTTTGTCAAGGCCGTAAAGGGAAAGCTGCTCCTTCACATCGGCATGCATCACAAAGCAATCGGGCACCGCCGCGATTTTGTAACGGCCATGGAAGCCGCTTTCACACAGAAGCCCCGCCAGCCGTTCACCGATACCGCCGCTGCGCACGCCCTCCTCAAAGAAGAACACCGAGCGGCAATTCATCAGCGCCTCCACGGCGCCCGGGTCAATGGGCTGAATCCGCTTCAAAGCAATCACCTTGGTATCATAGCCCTTCGCCTTCAGTTCCTCCGCAGCCTCGCACGCATTGGCAAGCAGGCGGCCGTATGTAACAAGAGCCAAAGGCGCCTCCTCATTACCGAGGATTCTGTAATATTCCCTTTCACCGCCCTGCTCTGCGGGCAAGGCAGGCTCCGCGCCGCGGGGGTAGCGAATCACCACCACACCCGGGTCACGGTAAAAAGCGTTATAGAGTGCATGACCCAGTTCCTCAAATGAGGCCGGGGAATACACGGTCACGCCGGGCATACCCGCCAGCATGGAAACATCGTAAAGTCCCTGATGGGTTTCTCCGTCCTGCCCCACAAAACCGCCTCTGTCCACCGCAATCACCAGCTTGCGGCGCTGCAGGGCGGCATCGTGAATCATCTGGTCACAGCACCGCTGAAAGAATGTGGAATACACGGCAAACACGGGCAGAAGTCCCCCTGCCGTGAGGCCGGCGCAAAAGGTGAGCGCATGCTCCTCCGCAATGCCCACATCGAAAAAGCGGTCCGGGAATTCGGAGGCAAAGCGGGTCAGACCCGTGCCCGAGGACATGGCCGCCGTAACGGCGCAAATGCGTTTATCCTTGGCGGCAAACTCCGCAAGCATATCCCCGAAGGCCTTTGAAAAATCGGGGCCGCCGGAAAGAGGCTCTCCCGTTTCCACATCAAAGCGGGAAATGCCGTGGAATTTTTCGGGTGAAAGCTCGGCAAAGTCGTAGCCCTTCCCCTTGAGGGTGTTCACATGCAGCAGCACGGGCTGACCCACCATTTTGGCGGAATCCATGGCGCTGCACAGTTCACCGATATCATGGCCGTCAATAGGCCCGATATAGCGGAAACCCAGATCCTCAAAGAAGGAGCTGGAGTAAATGATGTTCTTCAATGCCGTTTTCAGGCGGAACAGGTGGTTCACAAGTCCCTTGCCCACCAGAGGAATCCGGCTGACGGCACGCTCGGTGCCGGCTTTTAAGCGGTAATATTCGGGCTTGGCGCGTACCCGTGCCAGGTGGCGGGCCATGGAGCCCACACTCTCCGAAATGCTCATTTCGTTGTCATTCAGAATCACAATCAGCCGGTTTTTGCGGGAGCCTGCGGCATCCAGTGCCTCATACACCATGCCTCCCGTAAAGGAGCCGTCACCGATAACGGCAACCGCATAGTTTTTGCTGCCCTTTATCTCGTTGGCTGCGGCAACACCCGCCGCCTGTGACACGGCAACACCGGCATGACCGCTGTAAAACAAATCGTGCTCACTCTCATCGGGGCGGGTAAAGCCGGAAAGGCCGTCCTTTTGGCGCAGGGTGGAAAAGCGGTCAAACCGCCCCGTTAAAAGCTTGTGGGTATACGCCTGATGCCCCACATCCCATATCACGGCATCCTCGGGGGAATGAAAGCATTTGTGGATGGCCACCGTCAGCTCCACCGTGCCCAGGTTGGAGGCCAGATGCCCCCCGGTTTGCGACACGGTATCAATCAGCACACGGCGAATCTCACCGCACAAATCGGTCAGCGCTTCCTCACTTAGTCCCCGTACATCCGCCGGGGAATGAATGCCCCTCAATATCTCAAAATCACTCATATAAATCCCTTTTAGTTAACTCTTCCGCAAAGATAATCTGCCAGCCGGATCAGGAATTCGCTGTTTTCAAAAGGCGCAACCGCCTGCTTGGCCTGCCGGGTCAATTCGGCGGCATAGCGGCGGGATTCTTCCAATCCCAAAAGCGAAACATAGGTGGATTTCTCATTCTCATCATCGGAGCCGATGGGCTTGCCCAACACCTCCGCGCTGCTTGTCACATCCAGAATATCATCCACAATCTGGAAAGCAAGGCCGATGGCCTCACTGTAAAGGCGGGCAGCCTCTCTCATCTGCTGCCCCGCGCCGGACACAACACAGCCCATTTCGCAGGCCACGCGAATCAGTTCGCCGGTTTTGCGGGCATCGGTGGCCTTGAGCACATCAACACCCACCTGCTTCCCCTCGTTGGCCAAATCCATTACCTGCCCGGCAATCATGCCGGAGGGGCCCGCCGCACGGGAGAGCATGGCGGCACACTCGGCTTTCACGGCAGGGTCATTTTCACTATCGGTAAGCACGGTTTCAAACGCCATGGTCAGCAGGGAATCCCCTGCCAGCAAAGCGTTGGCGTAGCCGAAACGAATGTGGCTGGAGGGCTTGCCCCGACGCATATCGTCGTTATCCATGCAGGGCAAATCGTCGTGAATCAGCGAATAGGTGTGAATCATCTCTATGCCCGCAGCGGGGGCAAAAGCCTTTTCTCTGCTTCCGCCGCAAAAATCGCAGAAGGCAAGGGTAAGCAGCGGACGGATGCGTTTGCCGCCGTTATACAGAGAGTACTCCATTGCCTCCCGCATGAGGGCAAATCCCTCACTCTCACGGGAGGGAATGGCACATTCCGCCATGCGGCGCTCCAAATCGCTGTTGATAAGAGCGATATCCCGCTCCATACGGGCTTTGAAATCAGTCATTGTCGCCCGCTCCTTCCGCCGTGAGCTGTGTGATTTTCAGCTCCGCTTCGTCCAGTGCCTTGCCGCACCGGGCAGCAAGAAGGGTGCCTTCCTCATAGAGCTTGAGCATCTCCTCCAAAGGCAAATCGCTGCTCTCCAGCTTTTTTACGATTTCTTCCAGTTTTTTCACGGATTGCTCGTAATTGAAATCTTTCATATCGTTAATCGGGCCTAAAGCCCGTCCTTTCGGTATCGTATATTATCGATGAGCCGGAGTCACATCCGTTACGGTGCAGTTCAGGCTGCCGTCGGCATAGTGCACGGTCAGTTCATCCCCCACCGCCGCTCCTGCTGCGGAGGAAAGCACCCTGCCGCCACGCTCGGTAAAGGCATACCCGCGGGAGAGCACCTTGGCGGGATTCATGGCATCCAAAGCGGCGCAGAGTGCGCCCCAACGGCTCCTTTCGGCGGCAAGGCGGTTTTGCACCGTTCCCTCCGCCGTCATCAGTGCCCTGTCGGTTCTCACACGCAAATCTCCCAGATAAGCAAGGGGTGAGCGGCTTTCCAACCCGGATTGCAGGGCAAGCAGAATGGCTCTGCACGCCGCTGTTCTGCCTGAAACCGCCACAGTCATACGCTCGCGGTTTTGCCGCAGGCTGCGCAGCTCCTCCTCTTTATCCGGCACGGCAAGCTCAGCCGCCGCCGAAGGGGTGGGTGCCCGCAAATCCGCCGCAAAATCGCACAGGGTCACATCCGTTTCGTGCCCCACGGCGGAAATCACGGGGATTTCGCTTGCTGCCACGGCGCGCACGGTCAATTCTTCATTAAATGCCCACAAATCCTCCTGGGAGCCGCCGCCGCGGCCCACAATCAGCACATCGGCTGCCTTCCGACTGTTCATCAGTTCGATGGCGGCAGCGATTTCGGGGGCGGCATTGTCGCCCTGCACGGTGACGGGGCAAAACACCATCTGTGCCAGGGGAAAACGGCGGGACAGAATATTGATGATATCACGCACCGCCGCCCCGGTGGGGGAGGTAATCACGCCCACACGGCAGGGGAAACGGGGAACGGGCTTTTTGCGGGATTCATCAAACAACCCCTCCGCCGCAAGTTTCTTTTTTAACTGCTCAAAGGCGATACTTAAATCGCCCACACCGTCCGGCACCATCTCGTCCACATAGAGCTGATAGGCACCGTCCCGCTCAAACACGGAGATTCGCCCGCGGCAGATAACACGCATGGTGTTTTCGGGGGTAAAGCGCAGGCGTTGGTTCGCCGTGCGGAACATCACCGCTTTTACGGCTGCCTCTTCATCCTTGACGGTGAAATAAAAATGGCCCGTGCGGTAATGGTTGGTGAAGCCGGAGATTTCGCCCCGCACATACACATTCTGCAGGTGAAAATCCTCGTCTATTACGGATTTGATATATCGGTTCAACTGGCTGACGCTGAGAATCGGCGTATTGTTTTTCACACTCTGTTATTCCTTTCGTAAGCCATCACGGCAGCGCCCGCGGCGTTGTCGCAGCTGAAGGCAGGCTCCGCAAAGAAGCCGCCGTACTGTTGGGAAAAGCGGGAACGGATAAGGGAATCGGACATCACCCCGCCCGCATACACCAGCGGCAGATTACCGCAGGTTTGCAGGGCGTATTCCGTCATACCGCTTAAGGCGGATGCTATATAGTCAAGGCAGAAGCGGGCCACATCGGCAGGCGCCTCCCCTTTTTCAATCATGGTGCGGCATTTATTTTCAAGGCCGGATAAACTGCAGAAGCCGTCTTTCATGAACACCTTGGGTGCATATTCCTTTTGGCTCTGCAAAGCAAGCTGTTCAAGGGCCGCGCCGCAGGGAAAGGGCAGACCGAGCATGACACCCGCTCTGTCGATAGCCTGACCGGCGTTTAAATCGGAGGTGCCGCCGATGATTTCGGTATGGAAGAACCCCTCCGTGCCCGGGGTGACCCGCAGCATTTCGGTGGTGCCGCCCGACACATGAAAGGCGATGAACGGCTCATTCTTGAGCCTTTCGAACTGCCCGCAGGAATACAGGGCCGCCGCCAGATGACCGCACTGGTGAGAAAAGCCGTAAACCGGCACACCGAGAGCCGCCCCGAGGCTGCGCGCCACATTGATGCCCACGGTAAAGCAGGGCATGTAGGAGCCCTGCACATTGCGGGGCTTTTCGGAAACGCCGATGGCATCTATCTTTTGCGCGCCGTCGGCAAACAACTGCTCCATCAACTCGTAAAGCGCCTGTGTGTGGTGAAACACGGCATCGCTTTGGCGAAGGCCCTTTTCCCCGGCCTTCACGGGCAGCAGCCGCTTTTGCTGGCAAACGGTTTTGCCGTCATACAAAGCGCAGGAGGTGGTGTAGTTGCTGGTATCAATTCCCAAAGTACGCATTACTCGGCATCCTTCTTTTCGGCTTCCTCTTTCTCACCGGCAAAGCCGCGGGAGGCAGCACCCAGAATACCGTTTACAAAGGCGTATTCATCCTGAGAGGCATATTTTTTGCAGAGCTCCACCGCTTCGTTGATGGATACCTTCTCGGGGATGTCGTCCATAAACATCATTTCGCAAACGGCAAGGCGAAGCAATGCCAAAGACACCTTGGAGATACGGTTCATGCGGCGGGCAATGGCGTATTTTTCGATTACGCCGTCAATGGTTTCCAGATTATCCCACACGGTAACGGCAAGAGTTTCGGCAAAGTTATCCTCCTCCAGCTGACCGTTCTCGATATTGATGCTTATCAAATCCCTCATGCTGCAATCGGGTTGAAAGGATTTTTCAAACAGCAGCACAAAGGCCTGTTCTCTGGATTCTCTTCTGCTCATAAATGCCTCCGAAAAAAAGAAATAGACACATTTACGCATTTTATGCATAAATGTGCCTCCATTATAGCATATTTTTAAAAATACTCAACTATTATTTTCAAGTATTGTAATATTTTGCGCGGAATACCCGGTCTGGGATTTCACAATCTCCTGCACCTGCACGGCGGCGGTACCGTTCAGGCTGCCCTTGGGCAGAATAATCTGTGCCTTTTCGTCGCTCAGCACCGCAAGACATGCCGCACCCAGCTTGGCGGTGACGGCATTCTCCAGTGCCGCCTCCGTTTCCATGCGCTTTGCCAGCTCCGTCAGGCAGGCGGATGCCTCCTTCACCGCAGCGGGAGATGCGGCACCGTCCTTGATAACGGCCTGCAGGGATTCCGATGCCTCGTCATGGGCGTTTTGCCGTTTCAGTTTAGCCTCGGCAAAATAAGGTTCTTCCTCTTTCGTTTGAGTCACGTCGGCCGACAGCACATAGCGTGCCTCTCCCAGTTCCTCCTCCCCGTCCTCATTGTTCTGTGCCTCCGCCGCAGGGGCGGCAGCGGTTTTGTTGCCGGGGCCGGTGTAGTACCAGTTCACAAGCACGGCTGCCCCCAGCGCCAGAATCAGCGTTACCGCCAGAATCTGCTTTTTCCGAATAATCATACATTTTCCTCCCTTGGCGGAATGAAGTCGGAGTTCTTCCGCCCGTATTGCATATTCAACCGTTTTCCCTCTCCATACACACCACGCTCACCCGGTTGCTGCGGATGCCCAGCACCGCCGTTACCGTGGTGCTGACCCGTTCCTTCACCCGGGGCGAATCCCCACCCTCACACACCACCGCCACCCCCCGCACCGTAGGTTCGGTGGTTTTGAGCAGCACGGTTTTACCGTTCACCACGGCGTACTCGCTGTTTTCCTTCCAGCTTTTTCCTGCCTCGTCATTCTCCCCGGAGGATTCGCTGTTGCGCGCCATGACCTGCTCGCCGTTGTTCTCCATGGTCACCATCACCCGCACACGGCCCACGCCTTCAATCTGCCCGAGCAGGTCTTCCAGTTCCGTTTCCAGCGCCGCCGAATCTGCCGTTACAGGTGTGACGGCGGTCTGTGCTTCCGTCTGCTCACGGCTGTCATGAAATCCGCTGACAGCAAGGGCAACAATCCCGGAGAGGCCGAGAATCACGACCGCTATCAGTTGTTTACTGCCTCCATGGGCTTTCAGCGATAACAGCCACCGTCTGCATTGTTCCGTCAATTTTTGCACTGCATTTTCCTTTCAATTAACGGTTACCGTGGGCTCCACGCCGAGCCTTGCCTTGACAGCCCGGGAAACCGCCGACGGGTCAACCGCACAATTTTTATCCAATAATATGAATATTTCGGATGCATATACAACACCGTCTTCCCCCATCTCCGCCCTCACGGTAACCGAGGCGTTTTCCGCTCCCGCTTCCCCAAGCACCGCTTTCACCTGCCCCGCTATGAGCCGTTGGGTTTCCGCTTTCCACTGTTCATTTGCCAACTCCGACAGTTCCTCAACGGCCGCCTGATTTTCCGGCGTTGTGATTTTCCAATCCTTCGCCTCAAGACCTTTTCCCCGAAGATAAGGAACGGCTGCCGCCGATATCACAAACGCCAGCAGCGCCGCGCGGATAATGCCGCCGGTCTTTTTCGGAGCAATAAGCGTTACCAGTCCCCCGGCGATTCCCGCCAAGGCGAGGCAGAGCGCCGTTTCTTTTATCAGTTCCATTTTTTATGTTTCTCCGTCAATCCGATTTTCTCCGGCTCAAAAACGCAGGTACTTTTATGCACGGAAACTCAGTACGATACCGGAGGAGATAACGAATATCAGCAATGTATATACAACAAGAATATTCAGCAGCGACACAGCGGAGGAAAAGCTTTTGAGCAGATTTCCCTGAGCGGAAAGCCCCAGCATTCCCGCCCCCGTGTCCCCCCCCTTCAGCACCAGAAACCCCACCGCCA
>JAZRWZ010000341.1:0-9284 GCA_045599985.1 Acutalibacteraceae bacterium
AATACTATCACAAAAAATCTGTTTTGTCACCACAAAACGGTTGTGCCGGGGAGAAATTTGCATTCGTTTTCTTCGGTTCACGTCGGTTTGGTGATTGCGCTGTTTAAAGGAATATGGTATAGTGAAGCGGAAGAAAAATGCCGGATATGGCAGGCAAAAGGAGAAACTATGAAACGCTGCTTTTCAACCCTTTGCTGTCTGGAGGCTGCCCCCGGGCAGGTGACAGAGTATGCTTTGGCAGGCGGCATGCAGGGCGTGGAGATTCGTGTGAACGAAAAGGGCGAAACCATGGGCGGCTGCACGGCGGCAGATGGCAAAAATCTTGGCACTGCATTTGCCCGGGCCGGGCTGACGGTGACCGACCTTGCCCTTTCCTGCAGCCTCAGGGAATACAGTGCCGCGCAGATAAAAATCGGCAGGCAGGGCATGGATTTTGCCGCTGCCATGGGTGCCGGGGCGGTGCGGATATTTGTGGGCGCTCATCAAAACCGCCTGAGCGAAAAGGTGAATAACGACACGGAAGGGATCCTTCGGGCAATCGGGGAGCTTTCCGATTACGGCAGGGAAAAGGGCGTTGCCCTGTGGCTCGAAACCCACAGCTCTTTTTCATCCGGCAAGGCCATGAGAGGGCTTCTGGATGCTGTGCAAAGGGAGAATGTGCGGGTAATCTGGGATGTGATTCATTCCATGGAATACCGCGAAACCCCCGAGGAAACCGTGGCGTATCTTGGCAGCGCCATTGCCCATGTGCATTTAAAGGACGGCCGACCCGGGCCGGATGCGGATGCCGCGCAGTTTGTGCACACCGATTTGGGGCAGGGCACCGTGCCTGTGGGCAGAGTGCTTGCGGCGCTGGAGAAAACGGGCTATGACGGCTTTTATTCTTTGGAATGGGAATCCCCGTGGCGGGATGAAATCCGGAACCTTTACCCCGATGTAAACGATTTGCTGGCAAGCTATAACCGATTTCTGGACGCGGGCATAGCCGCCTGTTCCCGATAAAAATATAAATACTTACGAAAAGAGGATGACAATATGTAAAAAGTGAAAGCGGAAAAAATCACCCGGGAGGGCTTTGCTCCCTTCGGCAGATTCTATAACATGGCTGAGCCTGCGGGCTACGCGCTGCAGGGAGAACTGCACAGATTCTTCCCCGACAGAGTGACGGCACACGCCCAGTGCAACCTTGCTTTTTCCCCCATCATGGTGAAAAAGCCGGAGCGTATGGTAATCACCCAGCAGGAGTACCACACCACCACATGGGAGATGATTCTGCCCCTGAACGATGACATGGTGATTCACTGCGCCCCCGCCTCTGCAGGCAAATCCCTTTTGCCTTAACCGGTGGCTTTCGGAGTCAATCACGAAGCCGCCCCCTGATTGTTTTGACACGGCAGTTCTTGAACGGACTGCCGTGTTTTTCATAATAACAAAAAAGAAATAGTGTAAGATTCTGCCGAAAAAGTTGTGTATATGGGTGAAGGGAGGGTTAAAAATGGATGACAGTGTAATTGTTCAAATGTATTGGGACAGAAATGAAGAGGCATTGTCTGAAACCGCAAAGAAATACGGTTCCTATTGCTTTTCCATTGCGAAAAACATTGTGGGAAATAACGAGGATGCCGAAGAATGTGTGAATGATACATATCTCCAAACATGGAACTCAATTCCGGATAATAAACCGAAAATGTTATCAACATACCTTGGCAAAATCACAAGGAATATATCCTTTAATCGTTATAAACGCAATAATGCAGAAAAGAGAGGCGGCGGTCAGATTGGTTTGGTGTTGGACGAATTATCCGATTTGATCGCTTCACCTGATAAACCGGAAATGGAAATTGACAGCAAACTTCTTTCAAAAGCGATTAACTCTTTTCTGTCAAATCTGCCTCTTGAAAAAAGAAAAATATTTATGTGCAGATACTGGTACGCAGACAGTATAAAAGATATTGCAAAAACATTTGGTATGACTGAAAACAATGTTTCCGTAATCCTGAATCGCCTCCGTCAAAAGCTGTCTGAACATCTTAAAGAAAGCGGGTTTGAGCTATGAAAAACGAAAAGATATTTGAAGCAATGGCTGATGTTGATGAAAAATATATTGCCGAAGCCAAAGCTGATACGGTAAAAGCAAAGAAGAACTCTTTTGTTAAATGGGCTGCAATGGCTGCTTGCTTTGCTGCTGTTCTCGGCGTCGGAATCGGCATTGCCCAAAGCGGTAGGTTCGGTAAAATGCCTTCGGTCGGAGTTGCAGCAACATCCGAAGAAAAATCAAATAACGCCGTGTCTCCAACCGACAAAGAGAAAAAGACAAATGCCGACAAAAACAAAAGTAAAACTGAAACGGCAAATTTCGGTTCATCAATTATAGGCACCACAAATAAGCCTGCGATTCAAAGCACAACAAACCATAAACAAGATAGTCAAAGTAATTCCAATGACAACAAGGGAGGAGACACGGCGGAACGATTGCAGAATTACAGAAGAGAAACTGACGGTGACAATTACAGAGTGTTTAAGCCCGGCATTGATAAATTTGAGCCGCTTGATAATATGACACTTGAAAACCGTTTTTGCAGTTTTGAATATAACGGTCATTCTTATTATCCTGCACCTGACGGTGAAATCACAAAGGACGATTATGAGCCGGACAAACTGACAAGTGTCAAGGCCGAATTTTGGGAACTTCGCTCTGCAAATCCGGATGATGAAACAAGCGGCATTATTTATTACGCAAGGATAGATATTTATAAACTCAAAGGCGTTGACACAAGCGAAGCGGTTGCCTGTGTAATATCATTCAACGGTGAAACAAAGGAATATCGGTATAATGCCGCGTAACTTTTCAAACCCGTCCCGGCCTTGCCCTACACGGAGGTACGCCGTCGAATGAGAATGGATAATAATTAGTCTGCGGCAAAATAAAAACGCACCTCGAAGCATTTGCTCCGGGGTGCGTTTTGGCTGACAGGGTATTTTGGCGGGGATAAAGGCGTATTACAGCAAATCCCGCCAGGAGGTAATGTATTCATCGGCCAGCTGCTTGATGGCTTCGGTGTTGGCTTTTTCGCTCTCATCAAAAATGCCCACCGTGTAAAAGCCCGCTTCCTTTGCCGTGGTTATGGCACCAAGGGTATCTTCAAACACCGCGATATCCCCGGGGGCGGCCCCAAGCTGACGGGCGCACTGCAGGTACATATCCGGGGTGTTTTTGCCGGTTTTTATTTCGGAGCCGGTCAGAACAAAATCAAAATAATCCATAATGCCCAGCCTTTGCAGGCACACGGTCATCAGGTCGCGGCCGGTAATGGTGGCAATGCACATTTTCACCCCTTGGCCCTTCAGCTTCTGCAGATATTCCGTAATGCCGTCTTTTAGCGGCACATCGTGAATATAGTGGTTTTCCATCAGGTCGAAAATGTTTTTGATCATTTCCTCGGGTGTGCCAAAAGAGGGAAAAAGGCGGGAGAAATACCGAGTGGACTGGGAAAGGGTCATGGTTTTTACGGCGCTCATCACCTCGTTCAGGTTCACATCCAGCTTTTTGTCGGCAATGAATTCCTTCACAAGGTTCCGCCAGTAATACATGGAGTCCACCAGTGTGCCGTCCATATCAAAAATGACATATGATTTATTCATGGTTCATCACTTTCTTTTTTCGGGATTGTAGTTTGCCGGGTCTGCCTTAAAGAATCTCCCGCTGCATACCGCCGTTCAACTGGGGGAAGTAGGAGGCAAAGCGGTATTCGGGCAGCTTGTCAAACTCCATTTTGATAACGGGGATGCCCAGAATTTTGTCGGGATTTTCGGCGGGAAGGTTATAAAGAATGATGCGGTCGCCCTTCTTTTCAAAGTCGATGGGAGTGCCGTCCATAAATGAAATACGGGTGGGGGCATCCATATACCCGCCAAAGGCCATTTTGCCGTCTACGGGGTGCCAGATCTGATTCCAGACATAGATGTTGTTGCCCTTGATGGTGGGCTTGGCCACGCCGTTGGGCTTAAAGCGGTTGCCGTGGTTTTTGGTGAGGGAGCCGTACACGGCCTCACCGTTGACTGCCAGCCATTCACCGATTTTGGCAAGGGGCTCCTTCACATCCTCGGGAACGGAGCCGTCGGGCTTGGGGCCCACATTCAGCAGCAGGTTACCGCCCTGCTCGCTGCAGCGCTGCAGCATGGCGGCAATGCGGGGGGCGGTGTAGCTGTAGGAGGCGGCCTGCTTCTCGTCCACATAGCCCCAGCTGATGTCGTTAAAGGTCATGCAGGCCTCCCAGTCCCGGTTATCTGCCTTGATTTCGCCCTCGGGGGTGCCGAAATCCTCCGGCAGAAGGCTGCGGTTGTTGATGATGATATCGGGCTGCAGAGAGCGGAGATACTGATTGCGCTCCAAAGAATCCCAGCCCTCCCAGCTTGTCATGGGGCTGGCCACATCGTACCACAGAATATCGATTTTGCCGTAGTTGGTCAGCAGCTCTTCGTTTAAATCACGCACATATTTGAGGTAGCGCTTGCGGGCCTCGTTGTCATAGGCGCAAATGCCGCTGTCGGGGTGATACCACTCCATCAAAGTGGAGTAGAAACCGATTTTCAGGTCGAATTCACGGCAGGCATCCACAAACTCCCGCACAATATCCCTGTGGGGGCCGAAGTTGACGGAGTTGTAGGGGTTCACCTTGGAATCCCACAGGCTGAAGCCCTCGTGGTGGCGGGTAGTAAGCACCATGTATTTGCAGCCCGCCTTTTTGGCAAGGGCGGCCCACTCCCGGCAGCAGCCCTCCTTGGGGGCAAAGGAGTCGGCCAACTTTTTGTATTCATCCACGGGAATGTTCTCACACACCATGGCCCATTCGTTGCGGCCCAGCTGGGCATACAGGCCGTAGTGAATAAACATGCCGAAGCGGGCATCACGCCACCACTGCATACGCTCATCACGGGAGGCGGCAATTTCTTTTTCGTATTCGGGTCTGGAAAGCATAGTAAGACTCCTTTATCATATATTTTGACTTACCGTTATTTTACAGCACATCAGGCATCAAGGCAAGGGCTTTTGCCTTGCCTTTATCGGCTTTTTTTGTAAAAGTGAAAGGCCAGTGCAGCGCTCACGGCAATGGCAGCGGCAAAGGGAATGGCATATAAAAACGCCATATCCGCAGGGGCGCTTGTGCCCCCGTGGGCAATGCCGCACAGGATGTCCCGGTATTTGTAAGCAACCACGGCGCACATGGCGTGAGAAAGCAGCAGCGCAAGAACGGTGAAAAACCGGCTGAGTTTTTTCATAGGGGTTTACTCCTTTATATTGACAATATGGCAGAGAAGCAAAAAATCA
The DNA here is from genome assembly GCA_045599985.1 of Acutalibacteraceae bacterium. Taxonomy (GTDB): domain Bacteria; phylum Bacillota; class Clostridia; order Oscillospirales; family Acutalibacteraceae; genus CAG-177. The sequence continues at coordinate 5,330 of JAZRWZ010000341.1, forward strand.
TTTACAAACGGTTTACGGCTTGGTATAGTAATTATAACATATATGCGGGTAAAACCGCAACACACCGAAGCGGCATGATTCAATTCAAACAGAGAGGGAGACGGAAAATGAGTAAATATCTGATAGTCAACGCGGATGATTTCGGCATGTGCAGCGCCGCCAATGAGGCGGTATTTGACCTTTTTCTTTCGGGCAGACTCAAATCCTCAACCATTATGATGCCCTGCCCGGCGGCTGAGGCAGCCGTGGAATTTTCCAAGGCGCACCCCGAGTTCGCAATCGGGATTCACACCACCATGACCTCCGAGTGGGATACCTACCGCTGGAAGCCCTTTACGAACGGTAAAAGCCTTTTAGACCCGCAGGGCTTCATGTGGCCCAACAGCGCGTTGGTGGAGAAAAATGCCGATTACAAAGAGCTGATGGCTGAGATGCGCGCCCAGATAGACGCGGCTCACAGCATGGGCATGAAGCCCTCTCACATCGATAACCACATGGGCTCCCTTTACGGCAACAAAACGGGGCGTTTCACCCTGCTGCGCCTTGCCTTCAGGGTTTGCGGGGAATACGGCTACGCCTACCGTATGTTTTCCAAGGCCGACAAAGCCGTGCTGCCTGCCGGTACCCCTTTGGTGGCCCTTCGGGCTGCCGCCCTTATGGGCAAGCTGTGGTCAAAGGTTTACGGCGTGCCCACCATTGATTACCTTCTTTTCCCCGACTGGGGCGCGGAGGATATCAGGCGCTGCCGTACCTATGAGGAATACCGCAAGCTGATTCTGAACATCTGGTTCACTATTCCCGAGGGAATTACGGAGACCTTTGTGCATCCCTGCGTTGAGAATGACGAGCTGAAAGGCATTGTGGGCATGTGGGAGCACCGGGTGTGGGAATATCAGCTGATGAAGGACCCGGAAACCGAAAAAGCGCTCAACGCCCACGGCATTACGCTTATAAGCTACCGTGATATGCTTGAGATGAGAAAAGCAAAATAAAAAAGCGGTAATCACCGCGGGAGGTATGCTCTGTGAATAAAGAACAACTGCTGAAAAACCTGAAATCCCCCACAGGCCCTGTGGATGTGGTGCTGGATACGGATACCTATAACGAGATTGATGACCAGTTTGCCCTGGCCTATCTGCTGCAGAATGCGGACAGACTTCACACCGTGGGCATCTGTGCCGCCCCCTTCCATAACGGCCGCTCCTCCTCGCCCGCCGACGGCATGGAAAAGAGCTACCGGGAGATTTTTAAGGTGCTGGAGCTGTGCGAACGCAGCGATTTGAAGGATATTGTGTTCAAGGGCTCCGAAACCTATCTGCCAAACGAAAACACCCCCGTTCCCTCCGATGCCGCCTCGTTTATGGCGGAAAAGGCAAAGGAATATTCTGCCGAAAAGCCGCTGTATATTGTTGCCATCGGGGCCATCACCAATGTTGCCTCCGCTTTTTTGCTGAACCCCGCCATGAAGGAGTCAACGGTGGTGGTATGGCTGGCGGGCGGCGCCCGTCACATGCCCAAGTGCGATGAGTTCAATCTGTCACAGGATATTGCAGCGGCACGGGTGATAATGGGCAGCGGTGCGCCCTTTGTGCAGCTTCCCTGCGCCGGTGTGGTGGATAAATTCACCACCGGCAAGTATGAACTGGCCCATTACTATTTCGATAAAAACAAGCTGGCGGATTATCTGGCAAGAAACACCGTTGCCTACTGCGACAGGGCGGAGGATTTCCCCTGGTCAAAGGTAATTTGGGATGTGACGGCGGTGGCATGGCTGCTGAACGAAAACGGCCGCTTTATGCAGGACAGCGTGGAGGAAACCCGACTGCCCGGTTATGACAATATCTATGAGGCTCCTTTAGCCGGCACCGCCATGACCTATGTGTACCGCATCTGGCGTGACGCTCTGTTTTGCGACATGACCAAAAAAATAGCGGGCGAAATCTGATTGAGCATTCGGAAAGAAGTGAACACGGTGAAATACAGATATGAGATGCACCAGCACACCTGGCCCTGCAGCCACTGTGCAAGGGCAAACCCCGCCGAACTTGTGCGGCACATGAAGGAGGAGGGCTATGCCGGCTGTGTGCTGACGGATCATTTTTATCACGGCAATTCGGGCATAGACCGGGATTTGGATTGGGATGCGTTTTGCCGGGCCTATGAGGAGAATTATCTTCAGGCCAAAGAGGCCGGTGATGCGCTGGATTTTGATGTGCTTTTCGGAATTGAAGAGCACGTGGGTGACGACAAAGAGGTGCTGCTTTACGGCATCACCCCCGCATTCCTTTACCGGGCACCCCAACTGCGGGAGGGCGGCCTTGCCATGATTTACGAATTGGCCAGGGCGGAAAAGGCTTTGGTGATTCAGGCCCATCCCTTCCGGCACAGGGATTATATCGCAAACCCCATGGGTCGTCTGGATGCTGCGCTTCTGGACGGGTATGAACTGCACAATGCAAGCAACCGCCCCGAGGATAACGCCACGGCCTTTGAGATTTACGGGGGCAGCGGCAAAATCATGGTTGCGGGCTCCGACTGCCACAGTGAGGTCTTTTCCCGGAAACGGGCGGGGATTGAAACAGAGCGCCGCATCAAAACGGAAAAAGAACTGGCCGATGTGCTGCGCAGCGGTCAGTATGAATTGTTCGGTACGGACTGAGCCCTGCTTGGAGGATAAATACAGATATGAAATTTGTTTCCATCCTATTGTCTTTCCTTTATTATCTGTTGGCGGCGGTGGGTCTGCCCTACGGCGAAACGGACAGAATTTTTACCCCCCGCCTCAGTTTTGATGTGCAAACCAAAACGGATGTGTTCTGCCCGCCGGATGAGGTATGGGTGAACGGAGCGGAGTACCCGACCCTGATTTGCCTTTCCCATAACGGTGAAAAAAACGGAACGCTGCTTGCCTCCTTTGAGGTGTTTGACAAGGGTCAGACCAAATTCCGCATTGTGAAAAGCGAGGATAAAGGCAGCACATGGTCGGAAATTGCCGTTGTGACCGAAACGCTGAATCCCGCCCTGATGGCCGCATGGGAGCCCTGCCTGTTTGAATTGCCTGCCCCCATGGGACGCTTCGGTGAGGGCACGGTGATACTGGGGGGCATCTCTTTGGATGACGGGTGCCAAAGCAAAACACAACTTTCCCTGTGGGCCAGTGAGAACGGCGGCGCTACATGGCAGGAAATCGGCGCGGTGGATGAGGCAGGCGGCACGGGGGACGGCATCTGGGAGCCCTGGTTCGTTTTTGAGAACGGCGTGCTGTATTGCTTTTATTCCGACGATTCCGACCCGGTTCACAGCCAGACCATTGTGTATAAAAGCACGGCGGATTTAGTCACATGGGGCGAAAAGGTGCCCGTTGTGACCCATCGGAATCCCGAAGACAGGCCCGGTATGCCCGTGGTAACCAAAATGGGAAACGGCCAATACTACCTGACCTATGAACTGCTTGCAAACGGTGAGAACAGGCCCTGCCGTTATAAAATATCCGATTCCTTGGCAAATTGGAATCCTACGGAGGAGGGCACCGAGATTCTCACCCCCGCCGGGCGGGAGCTGCACACATCCCCGGTTTGCCTCTGGATTCCCCGGGGCGGCAAAAACGGCACATTGCTTGTCAACGCCCAATACGAAAACAAGGGGCAGAACGAATGGTTTGTCAGCTTTGACTGCGGCAAAACCTATTCCCTCATGGCAAGCCCCTTCCGTTACCGCAATGCGCAGGGCTTCGGCTATTCGCCCGCTATGGTGTATGATGAGAATGAGAATGAAATCTATTGCATGAATTCGGTGGATTTCAAGGGCGATCTTTCCAAAATCCAATTTGTGAGATTGGGTATAAATGAATAAAAAATCCCCTTTGAGCAATCAACAAGGGGGAATACAGAAAAGCGGCAGGTATTCGGTACCTGCCGCTGTGTGCTTTTGCGGGTATATTATTTTTCGTCTTCTT
>JAZRWZ010000342.1:0-6767 GCA_045599985.1 Acutalibacteraceae bacterium
TCTGCCAAGATGAGGCAAAAAGCGCAGGAATACTTTGTGTATTCCGAGCATTTTTAACGAAATATTGGCAAAAATATGGCGCCAAAACCATATCGGGTTCGAATCCCTTTTGCCAAAGAAAGCAGGTGAGTCCGTGCAAAAAATAATGGTGGGCATGAGCGGCGGTGTGGATTCCTCCGCGGCTGCTCTGCTGCTGTGCCGGGAAGGCTATGAGGTGTGCGGGCTGACCCTGCGCCTGAAGGATGACGGGGCTGCCGAAAAGGATATTGCCGATGCCGCCGCGGTGGCGGAAAAGCTCGGCATAGAGCACCGCGTGCTGGATTTGCGGGAGTTCTTTCGCCAGACCGTGATTGGGGATTTTGCCGACGAATACCGCAGCGGCCGCACCCCCAACCCCTGTATTGTGTGCAACAACACGGTAAAATTCGGCAAAATGCTGGATTATGCGCTGGAGGAGGGTTTTGACGGCATTGCCACGGGCCATTACGCCCGCATCGGCAGGGGAGCGGAGGGCCGCGCCCTGCTGCAAAAAAGCGAAAGTCCCAAAGACCAGAGCTATTTTTTATACGGCCTGACTCCCTTCCAACTGGAGCACAGCCTGTTCCCGCTGGAGGCGTGCGAAAGCAAGGAGCAGATTCGTTTATTATGCGAAAAAGCAAACCTCCCCACCGCCCACAGAGGGGACAGTCAGGAGATTTGCTTTGTGCCGCAGGATGATTATGTGGCTTTTTTGGAGGGGATGGGCGTTGCGGCCGCCCCCGGTGATTTTGTGAACACCCGGGGGGAGGTCATCGGCAGGCACGGCGGGCTGATTCGCTACACCGTGGGCCAGCGCAAGGGCCTTGGCGCCTTCGGCAAGCCCATGTTTGTTACCGCCCTGCAGCCTCAGACCAACACCGTTGTGCTGGGGGAGGAGGGCAGCCAGTACTGCCGGGGGCTGATTGCCGATAAACCCAACTGGATTGCCGCCGACTCCCTGCCCGTCGAAATGACGGCGCAGGTAAAAATCCGTTACCGGGCCAAGCCTGCCCCTGCCTGCATCACGCCCCTTCCCGACGGGCGTTTTCAGGTGATGTTTTTTGAGCCTCAGCGCTCCGTCACCCCCGGTCAGGCTGCCGTGATTTATGAGGAAAACACGGTTTTCGGCGGCGGCAGAATCATAGCGCAGATTCCGTAATGATAACCGAATGATGATAACTCAAAATCCGGCTCTTTTCCCGTCTGACGGTATTATCGCTGTCGGGAATTACTCCTCATCGGGGCAGGGGTCAAAAATGCTTTCGGTCACCCGCTCGCACCCCTCGGGGGAGTAGCGCCAGCGGTCAATGTGCCCGCCGGTGATGTAGTATTTCAGGGGCGGCAGAGGGTAATCCGCCGCAAAGGCATCCACGATAATCAGCTTGATTTTCATTTTTTGGGGCAGAATGCTTTTGATGAAAACCCCCGCATGGCAGCCTGCCGTGATGCCTCCCGTGTACTCCGCCAATCCGGCAAGGTTGGGGGTCAGCTCCACAAAAATGCCGTATTTTTCAACCGATCTCACAATACCCGGCACGGTTTCGCCCACGGCGAACTGTGCCGCATTTTCTGCCCAGGTGCCCAAAAGCTCCTTGTGGCTCAGGGTGATGCGCCCCGTCTCATCCATGTTTTTCACCACCGCTTTGATGGTCTGCCCGGGGGCAAACCGGGCACCGGGGTGAGGGATGCGGGACACGGAGATGCTGTCAATGGGCATCAGGGCGTTGATGCCCGCCCCGATATCGCAAAACACGCCGAAGCTCTCAATGTGAGACACGGCGGCGTCGATCACATCCCCGGGGTGCAGGGCGGCGGCAAAATGCTCCATAGCCTGCTGCTGCACGGAGCGGCGGCTGAGAATTGCCATGTTTTCGCCGTTTTCATCGCTGCAAAAGCCCGTAATGTGAAATACCACGGGCTTGTTGACCCGTGAAATCACGGCAATATCCCGCACGGTGCCGTCGGCAATGTCCAAAGCCCCCTCGTCACGGGGAATCACCCCCTTCATGCAGCCCAAATCCACATGCAGGTTGTGTTCGGCATCGCACCGCAGGGCGCGGGCCTCCACGGGAGTGCCGTTGAAGCAGGCCTCCCGAATCAGGTTGCGATTGGATAAAATGCGTGTATTCTCCTGCGTATACAGCAGGCTTCCTTCCGGCCTGAACATAGGGCATAACCACCGTTTCTTTTGAAGAATTCAGCACCCGGGGAGCGGCGCATCGAAAACCGTTTTACGCTTTACGGCGTGCCGCACGAAAGGGGCGCTGATTCAGTATATGCGGCTTTCGCCCCGAAAAGCACAAAGGATATTGCCGTTTGCAGGATTTGCAAAATACGGGATTTGTGATATAATATTATGAATATGTTTTTTCACCGGTAAAAGAGGAATTATGAAAAAGAGGTGTGCCCTATGGATGTGCGGGTCGGTGACCGTTTGATTATGAAAAAAAAGCACCCCTGCGGCTCGGATACCTTTGCCGTGCTGCGCATCGGCGCGGATTTTCGCATCCGCTGTGAAGGGTGCGGCCGGGAAATCATGAACGAGCGGGTCAAGGTGGAAAAAAACATCAAAAAGATTATACGGAATGAGGACTAAAACAGGGTATGCTGGATAAGCTGAAAACCATTGAGGAAAAATATGACGACATCGGGAAAAGGCTGTTTGACCCCGATGTGGTTTCCGATATCGAAGAGTACAAGCGCCTGATGAAGGAGCAGAAAAGGCTGACCCCCGTGGTGGAAAAATACCGGGAATACAAGGCCGCTGCCAACACCCTTGCGGAATCCCGCGAGCTGTTGGAGGCCGGTGGGCTGGATAAGGATTTCCGGGAGCTGGTGGAGGAGGAATTTGCCGCCGCCAGAGAGGATACCGAGCGGATTCGGGAGGAGCTGAAGGTGCTGCTGCTGCCGCGGGACCCCAATGACGACAAAAACGTGATTGTGGAAATCCGGGGCGGTGCAGGCGGCGAGGAGGCCGCGCTGTTTGTGGGCGCCCTCTACCGCATGTATTCCATGTACGGCGAGGCCCGGGGCTGGCACAGCGAAATCATCAACGCCAACGAAACGGAGCTGGGCGGCTACAAGGAAATCTGTTTTATGATTGAGGGGGACGGCGCCTTCTCCCGCCTGAAGTTTGAGGGCGGCGTTCACCGTGTGCAGCGTGTGCCGGAGACCGAGAGTCAGGGCCGCATTCAAACCTCCACCGCCACCGTGGCCGTGCTGCCGGAGGCCGAGGAGGTGGATGTGGAAATCAACCCCGCCGATTTGCAGATTGATTATTTCCGCGCCAGCGGTGCCGGAGGGCAAAAGGTCAACAAAACCTCCTCTGCCGTGCGCATGACCCATATCCCCACCGGCACGGTGGTGGAGTGTCAGGACGAGCGGAGCCAATATAAGAACAAGGACAGAGCGCTGAGCATTCTGCGCTCCCGCATACTGGATGCGGAGCGGCAGAAAAACGCCGATGCCATTGCGGGTGACCGCCGTTCACAGGTGGGCACGGGTGACCGCAGTGAACGCATCCGCACCTATAACTTCCCCCAGGGCCGGGTCACCGACCACCGTGTGGGGCTCACCATTTACAAGATAGAAGCCGTAATGAACGGAGACTTGGACGAAATCATTGATACCCTGATTACCGCCGACACGGCAGAAAAACTGAAAAGCGAAGGCTGATGACCCTATGAAGACAAAACTGATTACCGTAAACCCCGCCGCTCCTCAAAAGGAGCTGACCGCCGAGGCAGGAGAGATTCTGCGCAGGGGCGGTCTGGTCGCCATACCCACCGAGACGGTGTACGGTCTGGCTGCCAATGCCCTTGACCCGGAGGCGGTGGGCAAAATATTTGATGCTAAGGGCCGCCCTCACGACAATCCGCTGATTGTGCACATTGCGGAATATGCCGAGGTTTTGCCTTTGGTGCAAAAGGTGGACCCCCGTCTGCCCGCGCTGGCCAAAGCCTTCTGGCCGGGCCCCCTGACCGTGATTATGAAAAAATCCCCGGTTGTGCCCGATGTGACCAGCGGCAAGCTGGATACGGTTGCCATCCGCATGCCCTCCGACCCCGTGGCTCACGCCATCATCAAGGCCGCCGGTGTGCCGCTGGCCGCTCCCAGCGCCAATTCCTCCGGCAAACCCAGCCCCACCAGAGCCGCCCATGTGATGGATGACATGAACGGCAAAATCGACATGGTGGTGGACGGCGGCAACTGTCTTATCGGCGTGGAATCCACCGTGGTCACGCTGGCTGCCGACCCGCCCCGTCTGCTGCGCCCCGGCGGAGTAACACCCGAGCAGCTGCGAAAGGTGCTGCCCGACCTTGTGATTGATAAAGCCGTGTTTTCAAAACTGGAGCAGGGGGAAAAGGCCCAGTCCCCCGGCATGAAATACAAGCACTATTCCCCCAAGGCGCAGGTGACTTTGCTCAAAGGTACCTTGGACGGTGCCGCCGCTTATGTGGAGCAGAAAAAGGGCAAAAAAAGCTGTGTGCTCTGCTTTGCGGGGGAGGCGGAAAAATTCAGCTGCCCCGCCATTGAATACGGCACGGCAGGGGACGGCATGAGTCAGGCCTCCCGCGTGTTTGATGCCCTGCGGCAGGTGGATGATGACGGCTATACCGAGGCCTTTGTGCGCTGCCCGCAGGCTACGGGCGTGGGCTTGGCGGTGTATAACCGTTTGCTTCGCTCCGCCGCGTTCAAGGTGGTGGAGGTGGATAAAAAGTTCCCCGTTATCGGCCTGACGGGTCAGACGGGAGCAGGCAAATCCACCGTGGCTCAATATCTGGGCGAAAAAGGGTATTATATTATTGACGGCGACCTTTTGGCACGGGAGGCCGTGAAAAACAAAGAGGTGCTTTCCGCCCTTGCCGCCGCCTTCGGTGAGGATATCCTCAACGCCGACGGCACCCTCAACCGCAGCCTTACCGCGGAGCGGGCCTTTGCCTCCCGCGAAAAAACCGATATATTGAATGCCGTTACCCACCCGGTAATCACGGCCATGACCTCTTTGGAGATTGCCCGTGCCGAGGGGCAGGGGGCAAAGGGTGCCGTGGTGGATGCCGCCGCCCTGTTTGAAAGCCCCATTCCCTCCCTGTGCAATGTGACCGCCGCCGTGGTGGCCCCCGAGGCGGTGCGCTTACAGCGGATTCTTGCCCGGGACAGACTGACCGAGGAGCAGGCTTTGCAGCGCATGCGCGCCCAGTATGACGAGGAATATTACGCCAACCGGGCGGATATCCTGATAGAAAACGGACCCGAGGATGACTACAAGGCAGGGGCGGATGCCCTGATTGCCGCAATAGAAGCATGGATGTAACGAAAGGAAGGAATGTGTGTTATGGCAGAGAAAAATACGGCGGAGGCGCTGAAAAAGGCGCTGTTCTGCGAGCAGAAAAACGGTGCTCTTCGTATGGACGAGGCGGAGCTTGACACCGCCTTTGCCTATTGCGCCGGCTACATGGCATTTCTGAATGCCTGCCGCACGGAGCGCGAGGTGGCGGATTTTGTGATTAAGGCCGCCGAGGAAAAGGGCTTTGCCCCGTTTGATAAAGCCAAAAAATACGGCCCCGGGGATAAGGTGTATTACAACAACCACGGCAAATCCGTGATTCTTTGCACCTTCGGCAAAAAGAGTCTGGCAGAGGGTGCCAAAATTCTGGCCGCTCACATCGACTCCCCCCGTCTGGATTTAAAACCCAATCCCCTCTATGAGGATACGGAGCTGGGCTATTTCAAAACCCACTATTACGGCGGCATCAAGAAATACCAGTGGACGGTGATTCCGTTGGCCCTTCACGGCGTTATCGTGAAGAAAAACGGCGAAAAGGTGACCGTCCGCATCGGTGATGCCCCCGAGGACCCAAAATTCGTGATTACCGATTTACTGCCTCACCTTGACCGTGATCAGGGCAGCCGCACGCTGGATAAGGGCATCAAGGGTGAGGAGCTGAATATCCTCATCGGTTCCCTCCCCTTCCGCAGTGATGAGGGCAGCGAGCTGGTCAAGCTCAACCTGATGAAGCTGTTAAATGAGAAATACGGCATTGTGGAGGAAGATTTCCGCACCGCCGAGTTGGAGGCCGTGCCCGCCGTGCCCACCTGTGACATCGGCTTTGACCGCAGCCTGATAGGCAGCTACGGCCACGATGACCGGGTTTGCGCCTTCCCTGCCTTTACCGCCGCGCTGGATTCTGAGGCTCCCGCCTACACCGCCATTACCGTGGTGACCGATAAAGAGGAAACGGGCAGCGACGGCAACACCGGCCTCAACTCCAACTATCTGCAGTATTTCATCTATGACATTGCGGAGAATCAGGGCCTTTGCGGGCGTGACGTGATTCGCTGCTGCGAGTGCCTTTCCGCCGATGTGAACGCGGGCCTTGACCCCATTTACCCCTCCGTGCACGATAAGCTCAATGCCGCCTTCCTCAACAAGGGCATTGTGCTCACCAAATATACGGGCCACGGCGGCAAGGGCGGCACCTCCGATGCCGGTGCCGAGTTTGTGGGCAAGGTAGCCCGGGTGTTTGATGATGCCGCCGTGCTGTGGCAGACCGGCGAGCTGGGCAAGGTGGATGAAGGCGGCGGCGGAACCGTTGCCAAATACATCGCCAACCTGGGCGTGGATGTGGTGGATGTGGGTGTTCCCATGCTTTCCATGCACGCCCCCTTCGAGGTAGCCGCCAAGCTGGATGTATATATGGCCTACAAGGGCTTCAAGGCCTTTATCGCACAGGAATAATAACCGAATA
>JAZRWZ010000343.1:0-3379 GCA_045599985.1 Acutalibacteraceae bacterium
CGCCATCATAGGTGCAGGCGTCGTCGGTACCCTCACGGCAATGGAATTGAGCCACTATAAGCTTAATACAGTTTTGCTGGACAAGGCCAACGACGTTGCCATGGGCACCACCAAAGCCAACAGCGCCATTGTTCACGCAGGCTTTGATGCCAAGCCCGGCACCCTGAAAGCAAAGCTCAATGTTCGCGGCAATGAAATGATGCCTGAGCTTTGCGAAAGATTATCCGTACCTTTTAATAAAATCGGTTCACTGGTTGTCGCCTTTGACGATGAGCAGATGAATACCGTGCAGGCGCTTTACGAGCGCGGCCTTTCCAACGGTGTGCCCGGTATGGAAATCTACGACCAAAAGAAACTGCGTGAGGTTGAGCCTCATATCAATGAGATTGCCCGCGGCGCCCTTTGGGCCTCCACCGCCGGTGTTATCTGCCCCTATCAGTTGGCTATTGCCGCTGCCGAAAACACCGTGCTCAACGGCACCGAATTCAAGCGCAATTTTGAAGTGGAAAACATCCGCTTCGAAAACGGCGTGTTCACCCTCACCTGCGGCGGCGAAACCGTTCAGGCAAAATATGTCATCAACTGCGCCGGTATTCACAGCGGCCACATCGCATCCCTGATCGGTGATGATTCCATCAAAATCATCTTCCGCAAAGGCGAATACATGCTCATGGATAAATCCATGAACTACCTTGCCAATACCGTCATCTTCCAGTGCCCCAGTGAAATGGGTAAGGGTATTTTGGTTACCCAAACCGTTGACGGCAACCTTCTGATCGGCCCCAGCTCCATCGACATGGGCAACGAAGAAGAGGACTTCACCACCACCGGTGATGTGCTGGATTCCATTCTGCAGGCTGCCAGGCTTTCCGTTCCCGAGGTGAACACACGCAACGTTATCACCTCCTTTGCCGGAATCCGCGCCCACAGCACCAAGGATGATTTCATTATTGAGCCCAGCGAAAAGAACGGTGCATTCATCAACGTGGCAGGCATCGAATCCCCCGGCCTGACCGCCGCCCCCGCCATTGCCGAATATGTTTGCGACATGATGCAAAAGGTTATGGGCAATGTTGAAAAGAAAGAAACCTTCGAAAAATCCCGCAAGGCTCCCGTTCGCTTCCATCTGCTCAACAACGAGGAAAGAAAAGCGTTGATTGAGAAGGATAAGCGTTACGGCCGCATCATCTGCCGCTGCGAAACCATTACCGAAGGCGAAATACTGGATGCCATTCACTCCCCCGTTCCCGCCCTTGATGTGGACGGCGTAAAGCGCCGCACAAGAGCCGGCATGGGCAGATGCCAGGGCGGCTTCTGCGGTTCCAAGGTGGCCGAGCTGCTGGCACGCGAGCAGGGCATCGGCCTTGACGGCGTTACCAAATTCGGCAAAAACAGCAAGCTCCTTGTGGGCAAAACAAAGTGAGGTGAATGAGAATGCTTAATTACGATATCGTAGTAGTCGGCGGCGGCCCCGCCGGTATGGCAGCAGCCATCAAAGCCAAAGAAAGCGGCGTTGACAGTATTCTTATTCTGGAACGCGCCGAAACACTGGGCGGCATTCTGGAGCAGTGCATCCACACCGGATTCGGTCTTCATTACTTCGGTGAAGAGCTCTCCGGCCCCGAATATGCCGACCGTTTTATTCAGCAGGTTAACGAAAAACAAATCGAATATAAAACCGATACCATGGTATTGGAAATCACCGCCGACAACCGTGTCATCGCCGTAAACAATTATGACGGATTGATTGAGGTTCAGGCCAAGGCCATTGTGCTGGCCATGGGCTGCCGTGAGCGTCCCCGCGGCGCACTCAACACCCCGGGCACCCGCCCCGCCGGAGTTATGACCGCAGGCACCGCCCAAAAATATGTTAACCTTGACGGCTATATGCCCGGTAAAAAGGTGGTTATCTTAGGTTCCGGCGATATCGGCCTTATCATGGCCCGCCGCATGACCCTTGAAGGCGCAGAAGTAAAGCTTGTGTGCGAACTGATGCCCTACTCCAGCGGCCTGACCCGCAATATCGTACAGTGCCTTGACGATTTCGGCATTCCCCTTGAATTAAGCTGCACCGTCATCAATATCCACGGCAAGGAGCGCCTTGAGGGTGTTACCGTTGCCAAGGTTGGCCCCGACCGCCGTCCCATCCCCGGCACGGAGCGTTATATTGAGTGTGATACCCTGCTTCTTTCCTGCGGTCTGATTCCCGAAAACGAGCTGACCCGTTCCGCCTCCATTGAGCTTGACCCCATCACAAACGGCGCCAAGGTTAACGAGAGCCGCGAAACCTCTCAGGCCGGTGTGTTTGCCTGCGGCAACGTGCTGCATGTGCATGACCTTGTGGACTATGTAACGCTGGAAAGCTACTCCGCCGGCGAAGGCGCTGCCGCCTATGTTTTGGGCAAAACAGCCGAGAAGCGTTACATCAACACCAAGGGCGTCAACGGCGTACGCTACATTGTGCCTCAGCAGGTGAACCTGAATGTGAACGAGGATGTCAAGCTGTATTTCCGCGTTGGCAGCACCTATAAAAACGCCTCCATCGTTGTAAAATATAACGGTGAAGAAATCGCAAGACGCAAGAAGCCCCGCCTTGCTCCCGGCGAAATGGAAAATGTTATTCTTAAACAAGCCGACCTTGCCAAATTCACCGAAGGCGGCACGGTAGAGATTTCTGTGGAGGAATAAGAGATGACTAAAAATATTATTTGTGTAGCCTGCCCCATGGGGTGCGGTATTACCGTGGAATTAAACGATGAGGGCGAAATCCTCTCCGTAAAAGGCAACACCTGCAAACGCGGCGACGCTTACGCCCGCACCGAATGCACCAACCCCGTGCGAAGCCTTACCACAACCGTTAAGGTTGAGGGCGGCCTGGGTCCCGTGGTGCCCTGCAAATCCGCAGGTGCCGTTCCCAAAGGCAAAATCATTGATTGCGCCGAATTCCTTCGCGGCGTAACCGTAAAGGCCCCCGTTGCCATCGGCGATGTGCTTGTGAGCAATATTCTTGACACCGGCATTGACATTGTGGCAACCAACCATTGTAAGTCAAAATAAAAAAGCGACCCGGATTGGGTGCCTTCACAAAGGGAGAAAACGGGAGTGAATGGCAATAATCGGCGCATACTTGCTGAGATACGTCGGTAAATCTGCGGGTTTGTCAGCGGCGTTTTCGCTCGATTCTATCTCATTCAAAACTACTTTGTATCTGAAAACGATGGATTTCAGATGAAGAACAAATCGAGTAGGGCGGATTTTCTCCGCCCTCTCACACCACCGTGCGTGCCGTTCGGCACACGGCGGTTCGGTTCTCTGTCACATATTGTTTCAACGCTTCTGCTTTTTCAAATCTATGACTTCCTGCATTTGACCTCATATA
>JAZRWZ010000344.1:0-4043 GCA_045599985.1 Acutalibacteraceae bacterium
TCCCATTGATTTCTGACAACACAGCAGTCGCATTCCCCGGGGAAAAATCCGGGCTTGTCATCTCTTCTGTTCACATTATTGATGGAAATTACGCCCCATTCATTGCGGGCCCAGCGCACATCATCGCCCCAGGAGCCGTTCACCATGATATCGGGCTGCAGGTCATAGATGGTTTTTCTGATTCTGTCATCATCAAACTTATGGTTGGCGGAGCCGCAGCCGTCAAACCAAAGGTAATCGATTTTGCCGTAGTTGGTAAGAAGTTCGGTTAACTGGGCTACAACAAAATCGTCGTATTCTTTGCCTGTTCTGCTTTCCGTATCAAACTGTGCGCAGGAATAATAGATGCCGCAAAACATACCGAATTCCCGGCAGGCGTCAACATATTCCCTGATGACATCACCCTTGCCGTTTTTGTATGGGGTGTTTTTGATGCTGAATTCGGTCTGCTCCGTTTGCCAAAGCGCGAATCCGTCATGGTGCTTGGAGGTGAGCACGGTGTATTTTACCCCTGCATCCTTCAACTGCTTTATCCATTTGCGGCAGTCCTGCTCGGTGGGGTTGAAGGTGGCGAGGTCCATGGGCTTCATATCCCAATCCCGGTGTTCTTCATTAAAGGTTCTGATTCCGTAATGCAGGAATACACCCAACTCCATGTTGATAAATTCAAGCTGATTTTTTCTTGGTGTGTTGTCCATAACAGATTCCTCTCGATTTTGTAAAATATGACCTATTTTTCATCGCTTCGGCCTTTGAAGAAATTATACTATGGGATGTGGTCTTTGTAAATATCATTCCGTGGACAATGTTTCCGTAGAATATTGTTTCAATATTCAATAATACAGAGATACTGACTACCGGTGGCTTGCCTGTTCGCTTTGATAACGCCACAGCATCCGATTACGCGGCGGCTTTGATGAGCGTGAACTGCAGCGGCAATTTAAATCCCGGCATTGTAACTGCAATTAACAATATTGAAGCCAAGGGTGCAACGGCAGCAGATTGCGGCCTTTCCATGGCAAACAGCATTTTCGCAAACACAGACGGCACAGGCAGGCAGAGAATTGTTGTATTCATGACCGACGGCGCTCCTACCACATCAAGTGCTTTTGAAAATAAAGTTGCCTCAGCCGCCATTCTTCAGGCCAATGAGCTTAAAAACACCTACGGCGCAACTGTTTACAGCGTTGGTGTCATGAGTGCTGATGATACAACACCCCAAATAAACACCTTCATGAACTATGTTTCATCAAATTACTCTGATGCCGAAAGCATGAGCGGCAGATATAAAAAGAATGCCGACGGTTACTGTATCAAGGTCGAAAATACCAATGTATTGACCAATGTTTTTACCAATATTGTTACGGAAAACATTACAAGAACCACCGACTTTGATAACATCACCGTAATTGACACCGTTTCAAAATATTTTACCCTTACCACACAGCAGGAGAAAGCGCTCAGAGTTAATGCCATTGAAACTTACGGCGTTAAAAACTCCGATATTGAAATCACGAGAAATGATGACGGAACAACGACTGTTATCATCAGAAATATTTCTCCCGTTGATACCGGCAGCAGTTTTGAAGTGAACCTTTCGTTCAAGGTTTCGGCAAACGAAAACGCAGCCAAAGCCGGAACTTATGCAACAAATACCGATGATGCGGGCATTATTATCGGCAATGCGGAGAATTATGAATGTGTTCTTGATGTGCCGACAGTCACGATTCCGCAAGTCAGAAAGGTTTCAATATTCAAAATCAACGGCGAAGTGTTTGAAATTTCATCGTCGGCAGCCGTTACTGCTCCCGCAACCGATTTTGCCGGGCAATATGAATTCTCCGGCTGGAATCTTGAAAACGGAACAGCGGTATCGGATGATGTGACCGTATATGATGCTTCGTATGTTTGCAAGCAGGATTACATTGTTGTGTGGAACACGGCAGAAGGCACTCAGAAGGTCAGCTACACCCCCGGCGATGTTATCACAGAACCGGATGCCGGATTTGACATTGACGGAAACGCGTTCAGAAGATGGAACGGAATAATTCCCGTTATTATGCCTGCTGAAAGCATTGAGTTCACTGCGGCATACGGTGACCACGAACATCAATATATTTCCGAAACGGTCAAAGCGGTTACCTGCCTTGAGAACGGAACAGAGAGATACACATGTTCGGTATGCGGCGATTGCTACGAAGTCACGGTTCCTTGCCCGGGTCATCACTCATGGAAAGCCATTGCAGGCTCTGCAAGCGAGGAGTACAGCTTTGAAGAATTTGAGTGTGAAACCTGCGGCGAACACAGCAGCCATTGTCTCGAATACATCATTACCGATATCGAGCAGAAGGAAGACGGCACTTATAACACAATCACAAACGAGTTTAACTATTATGATGAAAACGGTAATTCCGTTCAGCCTGACGGCTATGTGAACATCACCGTTCCTGTTGAAGAATTTTTCGGCGATGCCAAGAATGTTGAAGTTTACAGAGTGAACAGTGACGGCTCAAGAACAAAATGTGATTCCACATTTGCATTCGGCATTCTGAAATTCCTGACAAATCATTTCAGCACCTACGAGTTTGTGATAAGCTATTCCTTGCCTCAGCCGACTTACGGCCTTCTTGAGGCTCCCATGACATTATCAACAGCACAGCGCACGCTGAAAGTTGGTGATACGGGAAGAATAACCGTTTCCTCCAATTATACGGTTGAAAGAAAAACCTGGTCATCGGATAATCCTTTTGTTGCTTCGGTTGATTCCCGCGGTACTGTTACTGCTCTCGGTGAAGGCGAATGCACTATTACCGTTATCAGTTACGGCACAGATTCCTTCGGTAATCAGGTTTCATCCAAAGCAAAAATTAAAATAGTTGTTTTGGATAAGAATCCCGAAGTTCGGACGACAAGAAGCAAATTTGAATCTCGGTTCATATCTGTTTTGAGAGATTTTCTTGAAACACTGAAGGTAATATTCCGTATTCTTGCTCCTTTTATGGAAACAGTGTAAACAAACAGCACCCGGTTCCTTTACGGGACGGGTGCTGTACTGTTTTGTCGGGATGAAAAAAACAAATCGGTGTATAGTTTCTTGACAAAAAAGAACGGGTAGCATAAAATCTTTTTTGAAAAAGCACCCTGTTGAGAATAACATTTTTTCTATAAAAACAGACGGTTTTCATAGCTTGATAATACAGCATTTATCTGCCAATATGTATCAGAAAAGATAAGGTGAAACTATGCGTCTTGAATTAAACGGCAAATGGAATATGGTAAGGCGCCGGGATGGCAAAGCCTTTCCGGCGGATATTCCCGGAACGGATTTCGGGGCGCTCATAAAATGCGGCGAAATCAAAAACCCGCTGATTTCGGGCGACGAAAACGAAGCGCTTGCCACAGCATCCGAAAACTATACTTTTTCCCGCAGTTTTACGGTCGATGCAGCTATGTTCGGCAAAAATCTTGCGGTTCTCAAATGCTTTCGGGTGGATACACTCTGCGATGTTTTTATCAACGGCAAAAAGGTGCTTTCACTCAACAATGCCTTTGTGCCGATTCATACCGATATCAAAAAGTATTTGCAGATTGGCGAAAATACCGTTTCGTTTGAATTTTCATCGCCGTATCTGTATATAAAGGAAAGGTACAAAGCAAATCCGGTTTTACCCAATCCCAACGGCGTGAACGGTATTCCCTATATCCGCAAGCCCGGCTGTCATTTCGGGTGGGATTGGGGCCCCTGTGTGCCGTACTGCGGCATTCTTGATGATATTTACATAGATTTTGTTGATTTCGAAATAACTGATATTAAGATAAAGCAAAACACCACGCCGAAAAAATCCGTGGTAACCGTTACCGCCAAAAATGCGGATGGTATTGAGTTTTATTCTCCCAAAGGTGAAATAATTACGGGCGAAAACGGCATTTTTACCGTTGAAAATCCCGAATTGTGGGACATTCGTGAACAAAACGGAAAAGAAAAACAGCCCCTTTATACCGTTGTTATTTTCAGCAATGAGGAACGGATTGAAAAGAAAATC
>JAZRWZ010000345.1:0-7529 GCA_045599985.1 Acutalibacteraceae bacterium
CAGGCTTGGTATATCATCCGCCGTCAGGCGGTATATCGTTAAATGCGTCAAAGACGCATTTGCATCTCATCACGCCGGAGGCGTGTATAAATGCTTCTTCAACTTGAATTTCACTTCACGAAACAGATGATAATTCTATTATTCGATACATGACAAAAGAGACGGCATGCCGATTCGGTAAACCGTCTCTTTTTTGATATTGATGTTATTCGCCGTTTTGCAGCTGCTCTATGAGTACCGACATATCTTCGGTCAGCTTGCCCTGGTTTTCTTTTGCCATGAGCATGCGTCTTTCATTAAGCGCTTTGTACATATCGGCCTTCTTCTTGCCGTCCAGGTCGTAGAAGAAAAGAGGAATGGTGCTGATGATGTTGGGCAGCCAGTGCCCTGCGCCGTAGAGTGCAAATACTTTTCTGTAAACATCTACGGAGTCCTGAGCCCAGTAGGATGTGGATTCCACTGTGGTATCGTAGCCGGTCCACTTGATAATCCAGATGGCCATCAATGTGTTGAGGGGCTGGGTGATACGCATCAGGTAGTTTGTGAGCAGATACATGGTGCCGTCGGGGCGTTCACCGGTGATGTATTCGGTGTAGTCGTTGATTTCTCTGTTGATTTCGCCTTCAAAAGCGGTGGCGGGGGCGTTGTTTAGTCCGTTAAGGCCGTAGCACAGAGTGAACACGATGCCTGTGAGCCACCATTTCTTCTTGGGCATTACAATCCAACCTGCTACAACCCAGATGATGCTCAGGGCGAAGTCCCATGCGCGAAGGGAAATAACAAGGTTTTTATAGTTCTTGAATTTTTCACGGAACGGGGTGATGAATTTAAGAGAAAGAATGTTGCACAGGTGATAGAAGCCGTACATGGGCATAATGCGGAATGCGCCGCCCATGATTTCCATCTGGGTGATAACATCCCAGGAGTAGCCGCCGTTGCTCCAGAAGCTGGTCACAAAGTTTGCGGCAACATTTCTTAAAGCGTATTTGTTCTTCAGCACATAGAACATGGATTTGGTAAGCGGTGCGGGCTTGGGCTGAAGAATAACGCGCTCGGGGCACTTGAGCGCAACACCCATGGTGCCCAGCGTGCCGATGGCGCCGGTGATAATGGAAATTACGGCGAAAAGGGAGGCCTGAGAAATCTGAATGGTGCCGATGTTATTGAGAGTCAGCAAGGGTAGATAAATAACGGAAATCAGGTCGCCGCCGTAGGCGCCGGCATAGCTCTGTGCCAATGAGACCGTAATTCTGTCTGCCGGGCACGATGACTGAAGCGTTGGGTAGTTATCTGTGGGAATGTTGAAAAGTGTGGAGAAGGTTTCCTGCAAAAACAGGGTAATGAAAAGGAAAATGATTTTTTTCGGGTCGTTTACTCCCGTATCACCAAAAATCAGTGCGCCGCAGTACATAAACGCGGTGGAAAGAAAATAGGGCAGGGGTGTTGAAAGAATATAGGGTCTTGCCTTGCCCCAGCGTGTTCTTGTTTTGTCAAAGGCAATGCCCATGAGCGGGTCATTGAGCGTATCGTAAATACTGATAAGTGCCTTGATGACGGTGATATAAACAAGGTCGATTTTAAGAACCTTGGTGAAGTAAAGATTCTGATAGTTGTCGAGGCCGGTTTTGAGAGCTCTGGCGAATTTCTGTGCAGCCATCCATGCCGTTTCACTCACGGATACCTGACGGGTACTGTATACGTCAACTGCCAGGTCTTCGTATTTTCTCAGCACATTGTCATCTATCGTGGCGGCTGAGTAATCGTCGGCTTTTATAAATCGGTCAACAAGCTTTTCTTTTGTTGTTTTAGCCATCAGTTCCCTCCTTCTGTTACTGTTACGGGGCAGCTCTTTTTGAAGTTGCCGTCAAAAGTGATTACATAAACCGATGCCTCTCCGGGAGCAACAGCCTTTACGGTGCCGTTTTCAACGGTTACAACAGAGGAGTCGGTGGTAAACCAGTAAACATCTTTCAGCGTGGCATCCTTGGGCTTAATGATTGCCTCAAGAGTTGCTTCCTCGCCGACTTTTAATGCAAGCTTCTTTTCGGAGAGCTTGACGCTGTCAACCGGTTTTCTCACATAGAAGGTGCATTCATCAGTGTAGGTTACGCCGTTAAACACATAGGTTCCGGCAATGGTTACGGGCTTTTCACTGATTTTTTTGCCCTTGAAGAAGCCTTTTTCATCAACGGTGAGAATGGACGGGTCGGAGGACTTCCAGTTGATTTTGATATCCTGAACGGATTCATCGGAGTTTACCTTGTGGTTGATTTCGTCGGAATCGCCCTTTTCGATGAACCAGACATCCTTGGAGATATCAAAGGATGCGCGGGTGAAGCCGTATTCCTCGGAACAGTTCACGGTAAATCCGATTTTCTGCGTGCCGTAAGCGGTAAGCTCACCGAAGAATTCTACCGTAAGTTCAACATTGCAGGCTCTTGAATACACCAGTCTGTTCAGTTGGCGTTCTTCTTTGCCGTCAACGAGCTTTCTTGAAATGACGGCATCGAGTTTGAAATCATCATAAGCTAATGATTGGTCTTTGATTGTAAAATCGGAGGCAAAAGCGTCTTCAGCGGACTTAATTGAATCCTCAATATCTTCAAGACCGAAGTAACCGCAAACGGGTGATGCTTTGAGTACTTCCTCAGAACAGCCGCTGAAGAGGACGGTGGCAGTAAGCTCGGAGTCGTTTTCTTCGTTTACTGTCATTTCGGCACTCTTAACATCTGCCTGATTGAAGTTGAGAGGATGAAGCTGATTGGAAAAATCCTCGCCGTAGGTGCCGGAATAGTCGTAGGCGGCATAGATTTCGGAAAGCTTGCCTTCTACACTTCCCTTCACGAATTTCAGCATATCGGCGGCGTTTATATCACCGCTTTCGGCTGTGATGCTGTCGTCGGGAATGGATACACCGTGGTGAACATCAAGCTTCACACCTGCAAAATTCTTGTTTTGAGCAGCAAGGGAAGTGATTTCCGCGGGAACAGAGGCAGAGGAGAATTCAAGGGGAGCAAATCCGGCTTTGGGAAGTTCCTCACTGCCCTCATAGCTGAGTATGTATTTTCCGCCGAAGATGGTGCCGAATACAAAGAGAAGAATGAGAAACACCGTAACACCGGCAAAAATAAACTTTTTGCGCTTCTGGTTGGAGTCCAGCTTTTCTATCTTGCGCAGGCGTTCCTGTTCTTCCTCGGTAAGGCCGGAAATAATGTCTTTTTCATCCATTGTTTTCGTCCTCTCCTTCCATCTGGTATGCGCCCTTAATCAGCTTTTCACGTGCAGCTTTTTCCTCTTCGGATTCACTGATGGGGGCGGGGATATCCATAAGCGCAATTTCGCCGTGCTTGTACTTTTTATAATAATCGGCGCGAAGCTCGTCACCCTCTTTAAAAGTGTAAACAGGGGGATTTTTCATGGCATAAATTGCCGAAAATGCCGCGAAAGC
This sequence comes from Acutalibacteraceae bacterium, assembly GCA_045599985.1. Lineage (GTDB taxonomy): Bacteria > Bacillota > Clostridia > Oscillospirales > Acutalibacteraceae > CAG-177. Next base: position 3,449 of record JAZRWZ010000345.1, read on the forward strand.
GAAAAACAACACGGGAATAACAAATAAAAAGTTTGACCCGGCGGTCATGATTCCGGAACCTTCGGCACATTTAACTGCCGAGGCACAGAAAACCTTGGCGGCAATTACAGAAACCGCACCAATAACGGAGCTGATGATTATAGTCACGCCGGAGCGTTTATTGCCGGAGAAACACAACAACTCGGTGAGCAGAATGATAACCGCGCCTACAGCAGCAAGGGCAAAGAAAAGCATAGCCGTGCGAAGAGCGGCGGCAGCTTCCCCGAAAACGGGAGCACCCACAAACATTCCAAGGGAATTAAAGCTGCCTTCACCGATAAACGCGTTATAGAACATATCCAGGGCCCAGAAAGTGAATTTTTTCTCAAATAACGCCGTGGATACGGCAAAGCTGCCGAAGGGGATAAATAAACTTGCAAGGGGGAGTATACAGGCCGCAATTTTGAGCTTTTGGGGCAAGCCGGAAGTAAAGGCTTTCTTAACTTTTTCAAGTTTTACTCTGAAACTGCCCAGGGACATCTCGGCAATGCGCCTGTCTTTTTCAAACTGCGATTCAAAAGAACCGAAAACAACATTGGCTCCGCAGTAGGGGCAATACTGGGAAATATGCCATACCTTCAGCTTTTTGTGGCATTTCGGACAATTTGCCATAGCATGACCTCCTTTTTATGTAATCAAATATATAATATAGCATCTCGGCTGAAAATTCAATACTAACATAACTGTGGTGGTAAGATAAAAAAGAAAAGTCATAAGTTTAAATAATGAGTTGTATTTTCGGATATAAAGAATCCCCCTGCCAGTGCAGAGGGATTCTTACGACTATTCCGGATTAGAAAAGGCCTTTTACAGCATCGCCGATTTTGTCGAAGGGGATTTTGCCGGCAACGCCCTTTACGGTATCAACTACGCCGCCAAGGTCAATGCCTTTTACAGCGTCAACAACCTTGTTGATAACATCCTTGAAAGCATCGCTCTTTACGAACTCAACAATGCCGTCAAAAGCATATTTAAGAGCAGCGCCGAAATCTTTCTTCTCGGTCAGGCAGTACTTTGCCTTGTCCCAGTTGCTTCTGGTGTCTTTGAATTCGCAGTTGGTCTGGTGAGCATCGAAAGCAGCTTTGGAGGTGAAGGTCTTGTCGCAGCATTCAAAATTGCCGTCAAGGTCCATGTCACACTTGTTGCCGCAAGCTACTTCGTGTGCAGCAAACTCATCATGAGCGTAGGTGGGGAAAGTACCGTCGATGTGAGCTTTCAGTTCAGCAGCAGTCTCAAATGTTTCGCCGCAGAAGTCGCATACATTGTCAGCTGCAAAAGCAACAACGCCAACGGAGAGAGCGAGGATAACGGCCAAGAGGGTGGCTAAGATTTTCTTCATTGTTTTTACCCGTCCTTAAAAAATATTTGGGAATTTTACCCTATTTGTTATAATATCACCTAAATAAACCATTGTCAACAAGATAAAGAGCAAAAATCTGCAAAAAATACAATATATATGGCTTTTGTCGTATTAACAGGAATCAAAGAACAATAATGAAGAATAATGCCGCAACACCGCTGAACAGCAGGAAACCGAGAATGGTGGCGAGTGAACCGGTGGCGAAAAGGGCTGCGATGCTTGCTTTCACAATTACGGTGCTTTCCGCTTCGCTTATGTTTTGCCAGCGCAGAGTAACGCGGTTGCCGTTAACATGGAAGGCATCCAGAGGCATATCCTCTGCGCTCTCCTGCTCGGCAAAGCCGCAGGTTGTCAACTGGTCACCGAACACGCGGGCCATGCCCTCATCGGGAAAGTCGATGTAGCTTTCCATTCTCAACTCATCGCTGGGTTCGGTCTGCCACAGGTGACCGGGAAGGAATCCTGTGCACCACCAATAACTGTCATAGGGGCGGGTAAACTGATGCACATAGTTGCCGTTGTTCAGTTCATCCCAATACAGAGTCATGGACATGTTCAGCCGGTTTTCCTTTTCGGTAGCGCATTTGTAATGGGTAAAGGCCGTGATTTCCTCATCGGGGCCTATTTCTTCATCCCGATAGTATACGCCGATTTCACTGCCGTAAAACACCATGCCGTATTGGCCCTTCCAAAGCTGAATCATCCAGGCTTTGCCGCCGTAATTGAAGTGCATACGGATGTAATCATACTCAATCAGAATGTAAGGGCATACAATATCAAAGGCGTTTAAAAAACCGAATCTGGATTGCCAGCAATTATCGTTATCGGTGTAAAAATAATCGCCGTCATAATTGTAGCGGTACCCTAAAATGGCGCGGTCGCTGAGCAAAGAATAAATAGGATTATTAACAGCGGTAACAAAAACGGAAATGGAATCGGAAACGGAGTTTTCCTCTTTATCGGTTACCGTTACGGTAACAATAGCTTCTCCGGCAAGTTTACCCGTGAGCATGCCGCTTTCGTTAACGGATGCGATTTTTGGGTTGCTGACATCATATCTAACAGTAAAATCATCCTCGGTAGCTTCGCTGTCCTGAGGAACGGTGATGGTGACTTTTAACTGTGTTTTTCCCAACATTTTAATATGGGTTTGCTCGGCGGTTAATTTTACCGAGAATGTATCGCCCACAATCAAAGCGGAAGCGCCCACGCAGGCAATGCCCGCAAGCATCAGCACCACAAGGAACAACGCCAGCACCCGTGACAAATTCTTCATAATTCAATACCTTCCAAAAAATAATTTACCTGATTACTTTACCATATCCGTTATATAAAGTCAAACAATCCCTCGAATATTACATAATATTTGACTTCTGTGGTCCGTTATTATTGTATTTGATTGCAAAAATGAATTTATCGTTTTCGGCTTGAAAAAAAGAAAGATAAATGCTAATATAGTTAAGGTAAAATGTATAAAAATATCATTTTGCTTTTCCTTTTAATTCGCACCTGTGGCGGAATTGGCAGACGCGCCGGATTTAGGATCCGGTATTGAAAAATGTGCAGGTTCAAGCCCTGTCAGGTGCACCAGACTCCCGTGGAAATGCCGCGGGAGTTTTTTGTGATAATATAACGGTTTATCGCCGAAAGGGGTGACAAATATGGTTGTGGTATGTATGCGTGATGATTACCGGGACGAAGCCGAAAAGTTGGCAAACCGTCTGCAGACCACACTTGCCTTTGAATCACCCGAAACGGAAGTGTTTTTACAGTTGGATGAATCCGGATTATCATTGAGAGGAAACGGACAAACGGTGCAGGGGGATTTCAAAAAAATGCTGCCCCGTTTAAGAGCCAATAACCTTAACGGTGAAATGCTGGTGAAAGCTGCCCGTATAAAAAATGCAGACGGGTCTTTGACCGCGGTGGATGCCACGGCAGGGCTTGGGGATGACAGCCTGCTTTTGGCAGCGACAGGGTATGAAGTAACGCTGTTTGAACGGGACCCCGTTATTGCCGCTTTACTGAGTGATACCATCCGCCGTGGGCTCCAAAACCCGGATTTATGCGAAATTGTGAGCCGGATGCACCTTATTGAGGGCGACAGTATATCCGGCATGCGCACGCTCGATTTTTCACCTACGGTGGTATTACTTGACCCCATGTTCCCGGAACGGCAGAAGAGCGCTTTGGTCAAGAAAAAGTTTCAGCTGCTGCACCATTTGGAAAAACCCTGCGATGAGGAACGGGAGTTGTTGGTTACGGCTATGGCACTTCGGCCCCGTAAGCTGATTATCAAACGCCCCCTCAAAGGACCGTTTCTTGCCGGGGAAAAACCGCATTACAGCCATAACGGCAAGGCCATTCGTTATGACTGCTTTGTGTTTGCGAAATAACTGCTTCATTAAAATTACCGATTTTACACATAAAAATGACTGCTTTTTTGACGCAAAAAAAGGATAAAAAAAGTTAAAAAAAGCAGACGGGCCTTTGACCGCGGTGGATGCCACGGCAGGGCTTGGGGACGACAGTCTGCTTTTGGCAGCGGCAGGGTATGAAGTAACGCTGTTTGAACGGGACCCCGTTATTGCCGCTTTACTGAGTGATACCATCCGCCGTGGGCTCCAAAACCCGGATTTATGCGAAATTGTGAGCCGGATGCACCTTATTGAGGGCGACAGC
>JAZRWZ010000346.1:0-16047 GCA_045599985.1 Acutalibacteraceae bacterium
GTTTCATCCTCTCCGTAACGGGAACGCCCACGGCAGGGTATGCTGCGGTCTTCCCATTCAACTCTATACCATATTATTAAACCACATCCGCTCCGTTACTGCAAGAAAAACCGCATGAAAAGCGGCATGAAATACAATAAAGAACGGGGTGAAAAGATTTATGGTAAAAAATGCTTTACAAACAGATTTTTATGTGATATACTCCACTTTGCATTGCGCCCGTCACTCGGTCAGCGGAGCAAACTGCCCTGCGGCAGTATTCACCCGCCGCCCACTGGGTACGAGGCAAATATTTTAATGAGGTGAAAGATTATGACTCAAGCAGAAAAAACCGCAATCATGCAGGAATACGCCACCCACGAGGGCGACACCGGTTCTCCCGAAGTTCAGATTGCTGTTCTCACCAAGAGAATCAACGACCTGACCGAGCACCTTAAGATCCACAAGAAAGACAACCACTCCCGCCGCGGCCTTCACAAGATGGTAGGTCACAGACGCAACCTTCTTGAGTACCTTAAGAAGAACGACATCGAGCGCTACCGCTCCATCGTTTCCAGACTCGGCCTTCGTAAATAAGAACACAAACCGGAGCAGGCAGGATTATTCCCGCCTGCTCTGTTGTGATTATTAACCCCTGTTTTCAGCGCATCCGTTCAGGCGGCTGCATCCGGTTTTAGCAGTGAATCGACCGTCCGGGAGCCCCGGTTTCCGGGCTGTGGATTTATTGCTAATAACCGTGCCGCCTGTGGAAATATAAAAATTTTTCAGAGAGGTATTGTTATGTTTTTTGAGTGCTTCAAAAAGTACGAAACCGAAATTGCCGGTCGCCCCTTCGTTGTGGAAGTCGGCAAAATGGCACAGTTAGCCGGCGGCTCCTGCCTGGTTCGCTACGGCGAGACCAACGTGCTCTGCACCGCCACCATGGCTCCCAAGCCCCGCGAGGGTGTGGACTTCTTCCCTCTTTCCGTTGATTTTGAGGAAAAGCTCTACTCCGTAGGTAAAATCCCCGGTTCCTTCCAGCGCCGCGAGGGCAAGGCCAGTGAAAAAGCCACTTTGGCCAGCCGTGTTATCGACCGCCCCATTCGTCCCCTGTTCCCCAAGGACATGAGAAATGACGTGGGCGTTGTTGCCACCGTTATGAGCGTTGACCCCGACTGCCAGCCCGAAATCGCCGCTCAGCTGGGTGTTTCCGTAGCCATCTCCATTTCCGAAATTCCGTGGGACGGCCCCGTTGCCAGCTCCGTTGTGGGCCTTGTTGACGGTGAGTTCGTGCTCAACCCCACCTTTGAGCAGAGACAGAAGAGCAGAATGTATGTGACCGTTGCCTCCACCAGCGAGCTGGTTGCCATGATTGAGGCAGGCGCCAACGAAGTATCCAACGACGATATGTTCGACGGCATCATGTTTGCTCACAAAGAGAATCAGAAAATCGTTGAATTCATCACCAAAATCCGTGAAGAAGTCGGCAAGCCCAAGGTGGACTTCCCCTCCAACGATCCCGACCCCGAAATGCTGGACGCCATCAAGTCCTTTGCCATTGAGGATATCCGCGCTGCCCTTGATACCGATGACAAGCGCATCCGTGACGAGCGTCTGAAGCCCGTTTACGAGAAGGTTCACGAGAAGTTCGATGAAATCTATCCCGACATGGAAGAGAAAATCGACGATTGTCTTTACAAAACCCAGAAGTACGTGGTTCGCCGCTGGCTTCTTGATGACGGCAAGCGCGTTGACGGCCGCGGCATCGACGAGATTCGCCCCCTGAACGCCGAAATCGACCTGCTTGACAGAGTACACGGCTCCGGCATGTTCACCAGAGGCCAGACTCAGGTGCTCACCGTTACCACCCTTGGCCCCATGAGCGATGTTCAGATGCTTGACGGCATTGACGAAGAAGAGACCAAGCGCTACATCCATCACTACAACTTCCCCTCCTACTCCGTTGGTGAAACCAAGCCCAGCAGAGGCCCCGGCCGCCGCGAAATCGGCCACGGCGCCCTTGCCGAAAAACCTCTGCTGCCCGAGATCCCCTCCGTTGAGGAGTTCGCCTACTGCATCCGCCTTGTTTCCGAGGTGCTTTCCTCCAACGGTTCCACCTCTCAGGGCTCCGTTTGCGGCTCCACCCTTTCCCTGATGGCCGCCGGTGTTCCCATCAAGGCTCCCGTTGCCGGTATCAGCTGCGGTCTGATTACCGAGGGTGACCGCTTCATGACCATGGTCGATATTCAGGGTCTTGAAGATTTCTTCGGCGACAGGGACTTCAAAGTTGCCGGTACCAAGGCCGGTATCACCGCCATCCAGATGGACCTGAAAGTCCACGGCCTTACTCCCGCCATCATCCGTGAGGCTCTCGATAAGACCTACAAGGCCAGATGCTACATCCTTGATGAAATCATGCTGCCCGTGATTGCAGAGCCCCGCAAAGAGCTTTCCAAGTGGGCTCCCAAGATGCTTACCACCAAGATTGATCCCGACAAGATCGGCGACGTCATCGGCAAGCAGGGCAAGGTTATTCAGAAAATCTGCGCCGAGTGCAACTGCAAAATCGATGTGGAAGAGGACGGCAGCGTATTCGTTTCCTCCACCGACCTTGATTGCGCACAGCGTGCCATCGGCATCGTTGATACCATTGCCAACGGCCCCGAAGTCGGCTCCATCTATAAGGGTGTTGTTACCCGCCTGATGAGCTTCGGCGCTTTTGTTGAAATCGTTCCCGGTATTGAGGGTATGGTTCACATTAGCCACCTCGATGTTAAGCGCACCGAGAAGGTTGAGGATGTTGTGAACGTGGGCGACGAAGTCATCGTTAAGGTGCTTCCCAAGGATGAGCAGGGCCGCCTTAACTTCTCCCGTCGCGAGGCTTTGATTGAGGTGGAAGGTCTTGTTCCCGAAAACACCGTTGCCGACCCCTCCCAGCGCCGCGCCGCTCCCCGCCGCGACTTTAACCGCGACCGCAAGCCCCGCAGAAAAGACGACTGATTTTAACAAGTAAATACACCTTTCACCCCCCGGGGTCTTCGGACTCCGGGGCAAGGCGTTTTTGTGAGGAGACCGCTGTTATGATTCGTAATTTTATATTTGACCTGGGTGGCGTGCTGATTGATTTTGACCCCGACAAAACACTGAAGGCTCTGTATGCCCCCGAGGATGCCGCATTCATCAAAAAGAATGTATTCCAGACCCGGGAATGGGGCGAAATCGACCGCGGTGTGCTGACTCCCGATGAGGCGTTTTCCCACCTTTCCTCCCAAATGGAGCCCGCCGTTTTTCATAAGATGATGGATATGGTAAACAACTGGGGCAATTATATGCCGCCCTTTGAGGATACCTTTGATTTCGTAAAAAAGGTAAAAGCGGCAGGGTATAAAATATATCTGCTTTCCAACATTCCCCTGTATTTTTACGCCATCAAAGACAGCATTCCCGCCCTTTCTCTGTTTGACGGCTTCGTCATTTCGGCAGAGGAAAAGGTGATAAAGCCCGACCCCGCCATTTTCCGGGTTCTGCTGGAGCGATTCGGGCTGAAAGCGGAGGAATGCGTATTTATTGACGATATGCCCCGCAACACTCAGGGGGCCGAGGCCTGCGGACTGCACGGCTGCTGCTTCTCCAATCACGATTTCAATGCCCTTTATGCCGACCTGAAGGCTTTAGGTGTAACTCTCTGAACAAAGGATTACCATGAACTGCTATTCCGAAGTACTGAAAAAAGCCCCCGAATTCAGGGCCATCATAAATGATGTGGAAACAGGCCGCTACCCCGTGGGGGTAACCGGTCTTTCTTTGGTGCACAAGGCCCACGTTATCAGCACCCTTTGCGAGCAGTATCGCCGCCCCGCGCTGGTGATTACCCCGGATGAGGCCACCGCCAACCGCATTGTGCGGGACCTTACCGCCTTCGGCACAGATGCTTATCTGTACCCGGCCCGTGATTTTTCCTTCCGCTCCACCCAAACCGTCAGCCGCGAATACGAGCACGCCCGCCTGAAGGTGCTTGATAAAATGCTCAGCGGAAAGTTCGGCGCCGTGGTGCTTTCGGCAGAGGCACTCAGCCAGCTTACCGTGCCTCCCGAGATTCTGGATGAACGCTGCATCACCCTGAAGGAGGGCGAAACCGTTGACATTGATTCCCTGATTGATTTACTGCTGCGCGCCGGATACACTCTTTGCGACGAGGTGGACGGCCCCGGTCTGTTTGCCCGCCGCGGCGGCATTCTGGACTTTTATCCCCCGGATGCCTCCCTGCCCTACCGCATTGAGTTCTGGGGCGACACGGTAGACAGCGTCTGCACCTTCGACATTGAAAGCCAGCGCCGGGAAAAAAATGTGAAATCCGTGCGCATCACCCCCGCCCGTGAGGTGCTGTGTGCCCCCGCAGAGTTGGCCGCCAAACTGCAGGCCTTCATGAAACAGCACCGCTTCAAGGGCGAGGCACAGCAGCTTTTGAATCAGGATATTGACCGGCTGCAAAACGGCCTTCCCCTTGCCTCCTATGACAAATATCTTCCTTTGATTTACCCCGTGGCAAGCATTTTTGACTATGCGGGGGACTGCTTCCTTGCCGTGGCGGAGAGCTTCTCCGTGCGCACGGCATTAAATGACTACGCCGATTTAACGGCGGAGAGCATAAAGACAATGTTCGAGGAGGGCGTGCTGTGCAAAGGGCTTGACCGCTTCACCCTCTCTTTGGGAGATATTTTAAAAGCTTATCTCGAGGGGCGCACCCTCTATCTGGATAACTTCCCCCGGGGCAGCTTTGACACCCCCGTAAAAGATTTGGCGGCCTTTACCGCCAAGCAAATCAACCCGTGGAACGGCTCCTTCTCCTCCCTGCTGGACGACATCTCTGCCCTGCGGGCAAAAAAAGGCCGCTCGGTGGTTATTCTATCGGGCACGGAGAAATCCGCTGCCGCCCTCTGCCGCGATTTGGAGGAAAGCGGCGTTCCCGTTAAATTCTGCAAAACGCCCCCGAAATCCTTCCCCGAGGATAAGGTCTGCGTGATGCCCGGCAGCTTTACAGCAGGATTTGAATACCCCACCGCCGATTTCACCCTGATTACCTACCTGAGCCGCGTGGCAGGCAGCACAAGCGACAAGCCTGCCAAACGCAAAAAGGCAAACCGCAACGCCTTTAACAATCTGGACGAACTGCATCGGGGCGATTATGTGGTGCACTCCGCCCACGGCATCGGCCTTTTTGACGGCATTGCCAAAATGGATGCAGGCGGCACGGTGAAGGATTACATCAAGATTCTGTACGACGGGCAGGATGTGCTGTATGTGCCCGTTACGCAGCTTGACCAGGTTTCCAAATACATCGGCCCCCGCAGTGACGACAGGCAGGTTAAACTCAACCGTCTGGGCGGCAAGGAGTGGCAGAAAACCCGCTCCCGGGTAAAGAAAGCCGTGGCCGACATGGCAAAGCAGCTGACGGAACTGTATGCCAAGCGGCTGAAAAGCCGGGGCTTTGCCTTCTCCCCCGATATTGATATGCAATCGGATTTTGAACGCCGGTTTGAGTTTGACGAAACCGATGACCAGCTGCGCTGCATTGAGGAAATCAAAAAGGATATGGAAAAGCCCTATCCCATGGACAGATTGCTGTGCGGCGATGTGGGCTTCGGCAAAACCGAGGTTGCTCTGCGTGCCGCCTTCAAATGCATTGCCGACGGCAAGCAATGTGCCATTCTGGTGCCCACCACCATTCTGGCCCTGCAGCATTATCAAACCATCACCCGCCGTTTTGACGGCTTTCCCATTGAGAGCGGCATGCTCTCCCGCTTCTGCACCCGCAAAGAAATTGCGCAGACCGTCAGCGGCCTGCGCAACGGCACCGTGGATATTGTGGTGGGTACTCACCGCCTGATTTCCAAGGATGTGGAGTTCCGCGACCTCGGGCTGATTATTGTGGATGAGGAGCAGCGCTTCGGCGTATCTCAAAAAGAAAAGCTGAAGGAAAAATTCCCCACGGTGGATGTACTGACCCTTACCGCAACCCCCATCCCCCGCACGCTGAACATGGCCATGACGGGGATTCGCGACATGTCCGTTCTGGAGGAGGCCCCTCAGGACCGCTCCCCCGTGCAGACCTATGTGATTGAGCACAACATGGGTGTTTTGGTGCAGGCCATGGAGGCGGAACTGCGCCGGGGCGGTCAGGTATATTACCTTTATAACCGCGTGGAAACCATTCAGAAACGGGCTGCGGAAATCAAAGCCCTGATGCCCGATGCCACCGTCGGCATTGCCCACGGTAAAATGACCGAGGACGAGTTGAGCGAAATCTGGCGGCGGCTGCTGGAGGGCAACATAGATATTCTGGTGTGCACCACCATTATTGAAACCGGCGTGGATGTGCCCAATGTGAACACTCTGATTATCGAAAACGCCGACCGCATGGGTCTGGCGCAGCTGCACCAGATTCGCGGGCGCGTGGGCCGTTCCGCCCGCCGTGCCAGTGCCTACCTCACATTCCGTCAGGGATATCAGCCCTCCGAAATCGCCACCCGCCGTCTGGATGCCATCCGGGAATTCACCGAGTTCGGCTCCGGCTTCCGGATTGCCATGCGTGACCTGGAGCTGCGGGGCGCAGGCAATGTGCTGGGTGCCCAGCAGCACGGCCACATGGAGGCTGTGGGCTACGAAATGTATGTGAAGCTTCTGGAGCAGGCCGTCAGCGAGGAAAAGGGCGAAGCCCCTGCCGTGCCCGATAAGGATTGCCTGATAGACCTGCCCATTGATGCCTATATCCCCTCCGAATACATTGCCGGGGTGCCCCAGCGGCTGAAGGTATACCGCCGCATTGCGGATATTCACAACAACGAAGAGGCCATGGATGTGACCGATGAGCTGATTGACCGCTTCGGTGACCCGCCCCCTTCGGTGCAGGGACTCATCAAAATCGCTCTGCTCCGCGGCAGAGCCGTGCAGAACGATGTTTACGAGATTCGCCGCAGCGGCGACAAGCTGATTTTGTTCATCAACGATGTGGATATGAATGTGGTTTCCGTTTTGGCCTCCCACCTGAAAGGCCGGGTGGTCATCAGCGCAGGCAACGGCAAGCCTCACATCGCGGTGAAGATGCTGCGGGATGAAATCCAGTTGGCATTACTGGAACGCATTTTCAACTATATGGACGAGGGAAGACAAAAATAAACGAAAGGCGGCGGCACCGTGAAAAAAGCAATTTTTTCTTTGATTCTTCTGCTGCTCCCCCTGCTGTTTTGCGCCTGCGGCCACAGCAGTGAGGAGGAATGGGTACAGCTTACGCCCACCGAAAATCAAACGGTAACCGCCCCCGTCACCTCCTCCGCCCCTGCCGAAGCCGTCACGAAAACCAAAGCCGCCAAACAGACTGCCGAGGCTATTCCAAGCGAAACATCAACGGCGCCGGTCACCGAAGCCGCTTCCAAGCCCGTAACCGAAAGTACAGCCTCCGCCGTGGCAGAGGATGATTTTTCCGAAACCTTTGAAATCAACGAGGTGCTTCGCCTCACCAACAACTGCCGCCGTGAGGTGCTGGCCCCCGACCTGATTCTGGATGCGGATTTGTGCCGCGCCGCTGCCCTGCGGGCACGGGAATGTGCCGCAAGCCGCAGCATTGAGCACACCCGCCCCGACGGGCGCGAAAGCCACACGGTGCTGCAGGAGCTGAACATCGACTACACCACAATGGGCGAAAACCTTGCCATGGGTCAGATTTCCGCCGAGGAGGTTTGCGGGCAATGGCGCCATTCCGCCGACCACCGCCGCAACATGACCAACCGCCGCTTTCACAGAATCGGCATCGGCCTTGCCGCCGACGAGGAGGGTGTCGGCTATTGGGTGCAGATTTTTGCGGATTGATTGAACACACAAAAAGCGATGCCGAAACTTATTCGTTTTCAGCATCGCTTTTTCTATTTTGTATTCACTTTTTCACGGGCCTTACGCCTGCTTTTCGGAAATCAACGAAAGTAAGGTGTCGCTTAACTTCGCCAGTTCCTCCATGGTCATGCTCTCGGCCCGCACGGCAGGCGCGAATCCGCACCGTGCCAGTGCCTCGCCCACAACCGCTTTGCCGATGCCAAGACCCGCGCTTACGGAATTGGAAGCGGTTTTGCGCCGCTGACCGAAGGCGGCACGCACGGTTTTGAAGAAAAACGCCTCATCCTTCACCGCAACGGGAGGCTGCTCCCGCACACTCAGGCGCATAACGGCGCTGTCCACCTTGGGGGCGGGCATAAAGGAGCCTGCGGATACCTCAAACAGTTTTTTCGCCTCGGCATAGTAATTCACCGCCACCGTCACGGCGCCGGAATCCCTGCTGCCCACGGGGGCGCACATCCGCTCCGCCGCCTCCTTCTGCACCATTACGGTAATGGCCTTTACGGGCAGGCGGCTCTCCAGCAGAGCCATAATGACGGGGGATGTGATGTAGTAGGGCAGATTGGCGCACACGTGCACATCTTCACAATCCGCGAATTTTTCCGCAATCAGGGCGTTTAAATCCGTTTTCAGCACATCGCCCGTTACGACTTCCACATTATCAAGGCCGTGAAGGGTCACGGCAAGCACATCGGGCAAGCGCTCGTCCAGTTCAATGCACACCACTTTTTTGGCGCGCAGGGCCAACTGCTGGGTGAGCACGCCGAAGCCGGGGCCTATCTCAATAACACCGCTGCCCCCGGTAATGCCGCTTTCCTCCGCTATGCGGGGGCAAACACCGGGGTTCACAATAAAATTCTGGCCCAATGCCTTGGAAAACTGAAAGCCGAATCTGTCCAGCAGTTTTTTCAGTTCGGATATATTGCATAAATCAATCATGAAAAAAGGTACCTTTCCCGTATTTTTCGGCGTTGTTTTGCCGCCAAATCCAAAATTTAACCATTAATATATTGATTTTTCGGCCGCTTTCCGTCATAATAGAAAGTAATCTACTATGAGGGGTTCGCCCAAAAGGAGCTATTCACCATGTCTGTTCTTGTTACCGGCGGCGTCGGCTTTATCGGTTCCCACACCGTCATTGAGCTGATTGAGGCCGGGTATGACGTTATTATACTCGATAATCTCTCCAACAGCAAGATGGAATGTTTAAATCGTGTGCAGGCCATCACGGGCAAACCCATTCCGTTTTACAACTGCGATATCCGCGACCGCGAAGGGCTTGATAAGATTTTTGCGGAGAATCAAATTGATGCCGTCATTCACTTTGCCGGTCTGAAGGCTGTGGGCGAAAGCTGTCAGATGCCCTTGGAGTATTATGACAACAACATCGGCGGCACCGTTACCCTGTGCCTTGCCATGAAGGCGGCAGGGGTGAAAAAAATCGTGTTCAGCTCCTCCGCCACCGTTTACGGCGGCAGCAATGTTTCTCCCCTGCGGGAGGATATGCCCACGGGTCTTACCACCAACCCCTACGGCACCACCAAATTATACATCGAAAAAATACTGCAGGACACCTGCGCCTCCGACCCGGACTGGAGCGTTTGCCTGCTTCGTTACTTTAATCCCATCGGCGCCCATGAAAGCGGAAAAATCGGGGAAGACCCTCTGGGCATCCCCAACAACCTGATGCCCTACATCATGCGGGTCGTTACCGGCAAGGCCGAAAAACTGACCGTATTCGGCGATGACTACAACACCCCCGACGGCACGGGCGTGCGGGACTACATCCATGTGGTGGATCTGGCAAAGGGTCACACCAAGGCGCTGGATAAAGTGATGCACTCCACCGGCTGCAATATTTATAATCTGGGCACGGGCAACGGCTACAGCGTGCTGGAGCTTCACCACGCCGTTGAAAAAGCCTACGGCAAGCCCATCCCCTATGCCATCGGTCCCCGCCGCTCCGGCGATGTGGATATCTGCTTCTCCGACCCCTCCAAGGCAGCCGAAGAGCTTGGCTGGAAGGCGGAACGGGGCCTTGATAAAATGTGCGAGGATACCCTGCGCTGGCAGCTGGGCAATCCCAACGGATACGACACATAACACATTACTATGGAATTGATAGAGAATAAAATCGAACCGGAAAAAGCGGTGCTTGTGAGCGTGGATACCGGCGACTTCAACTGCGAGGTTTCCCTTGCCGAGCTGGAGGAGCTGACCGCCACGGCAGGTGCGCAGGTAATCGGCACATTGGTGCAAAAGCGCCCCAATCCCGATGCCGCCACCTATCTGGGAAGCGGCCGTCTGGAGGAGCTGGCCGAATACTGCAAAAACAACGAGGCCGACCTCATTATTGTGGACGGGGAGCTTTCTCCCTCCCAACAGCGCAATATCGAAGAGGCGACCGATGTGCGGGTGATTGACCGCACCACCCTGATTCTGGATATTTTCGCCGGCCGTGCCCGCAGCAGCGAAGGCAAGCTGCAGGTAGAGCTGGCACAGCTTCGTTACGCCCTGCCCCGTCTGTCCGGCAAAGGCAAGGCCATGTCCCGTCTGGGTGCCGGCATAGGCACAAGAGGCCCCGGTGAAACCAAGCTGGAAACTGACCGCCGCCACATCCGCTCCCGCATCTCCCGCCTGGAGGATGAACTGGAGGAGCTGGAAAAGCGCCGCCACCTGGCCAGAGCCCGCCGCACCAAGGACGGTATAGAGACCGTTGCCATTGTGGGCTACACCAACGCCGGCAAATCCACCCTGATGAACGCCCTGACACAGGCGGATGTTTTGGTGGAGGATAAATTATTTGCCACCCTTGACCCCACCGCCCGCGCCCTGATTCTGCCGGACGGGCGCCATGTGATGCTGATTGACACGGTAGGTTTTATCCGCCGCCTGCCCCACCATCTGGTGGAGGCCTTCCAATCCACGTTGGAGGAGGCAGCAGATGCCGATGTGATTCTGAATGTCTGCGATGCCTCCGACCCGGAGCATCCCGAGCACTTGAAAGTGACCCATGAGTTGCTGACCTCCCTCGGCTGTGAGGGAAAGCCCGTAATCTGCGTTTACAACAAGGTTGACCGCATGGGCGGTGTGCTTCCCTTCCGGGGCGAAAAAGAGAGCGTTTCCATCTCCGCCCTGAACGGAGACGGATTTGACAGTCTGCTGGAGGCCATTGCCAAGGCCCTTCCCCCCTCCCGCATCCGGCTTAAAATGCTGATTCCCTACACCGACGGTCAATCCGCCGCCGTGCTGCGCCGTGACGGCATTCTGCACAGCGAGGAATACCGGGCGGACGGCCTGTTTTTTGACATAACCGTGGATGTGGCCCTGGGCGATAAATACGCCCGCTATTGCGTGGAATCCTGAACCCGTACCCCTTCGGCGCCGGCCGATTCAATATACCAAATAATAAAAAGGAGATATGACCATGGACGCATTGCTTACCACGATTGAGAACGCTATCGTCAATATGCTGACCGCCATTGCCAGCATTGATTTGACGAAGTTCAATTCCGACTCCATCGCCGGTTTTGCACAGTATGTAGGCCCCATCGTTAAGTGGGGAATTTCCGTTCTGATGGAAATGTTCTTCCAGTAAGAACAGATGCGGATTGTGATTTTCCGCAAAAAACCGAAAAAATGAGCCCCACCCGAAGGTGGGGCTTGTTTTTTTGTGTGTGAAGGGCTGTGCCCTTCGGTGCATCAGTTAATGGTCAGTTTGGTTGCCTCGGCAATCTTGCCGGCGGTGGTGCCGGAAGCGGAAACGGTGACGGAATCACCCTTGGAGAGAATGATGGCATCGGCGCTGTCGGCAGCGGAAATGGCGTAGTAAACGCCCTTGCCGTCAAGCTCCACATAGTACATGGTGTTGCCGCCGATAACGGCTTCGCGGATATCGGTTACCTTACCGGTAACATCGCCCTTTGCCGCAGGCTCATCGGCAGGCTGCTGCTTGTCGGGAACATCGGGAGTTTCTGTATCCTGATTGGCTTCCTTCTCAAGCTGGTCGGCCACATCGGCAGAGTCGATTCTGGTCTTGATGCCGTTCTTCTCAAGGTCGTCAATGTAATCGGCAAGGCAGGCGGTCAGGTTATCGCCGGTGGCGCCGATTTTGTTGTACTGGCGCACATTGATAAGAGCATACTGCTGAACGATGCTGGAGGCATCCTTCAGGGAGAGGAAGTAGGTGGGCTCGCCGCCGATGTTAAGCAGCAGGGGGAAGGTGGCGGTGTAGCCTTTTTCCTTCACGCGGCCCTCGGCAGCCTCCTGAGCGGAATCCTCGGTACCGCCGGGCACGGCGTAGTAGATAGCCTCTTTGGTTCTCTGGTTAATCAGAATGAAGCCGGTGATGGAGCTGTCGCTGGTGATGGAGGTAACGCCGGTGTACATGTACACGTCGTCATCCTTCGCCACGTAGTTGTAGCCCTGAGTGGTAACATACACGTTCTTCTGACCCAGCAGGGAGTTCCAGAAGCCGCCGTTATATTTGCCGAAATAGTTGAACTGATTTACAAGCAAATCGGAGGTGTAGATTCTGTCAAGCCAGGTAAGGTCGGTGCCGTCGCCGGCTTTACCGGCAATAATTTCATCAATGGTGTATTCGTGGCAGGTGCCGTCGGCCTCGCAAAGCACAATGCCGATAACATCTTCACCGCCGAACAGAGCGATGGTTTTATCCACAATAGGCGTTACCCAGTAGGGCTTGCCGTTATCGTCCACCTCAAAGGTGGCGCTGCCGAACATGTAGGTGGGGTACTCAAAGCGCAGGTGGCGCTTGAGCAGCTCGTTGAAATGCTCGGCGGGAGAGTACCGGATGTAGCCGCCGTTGGCTTCGGTGCACTCCACAAACTCGGTGCTCTCGTTTGCCATATCAACAATGATGTAACCGGGCAGACCGTCGGCAGTGTTGGTAATCCACTTAATGATGTTGGAATACTGCAGAGGCACTACTCTGACGGGGTTGGCCTTGTAGTTAATCTGAGTATATTCGGGGTAAATGGTGAACTGAGAAACCTTGCCCAAATCGGCCAGTTCGGAAAGAGCGCGGGTGGCCAGGGAGGAGGCGGCATCTTCATCCAGCTTGGGGATGGAGCCGAAGGAATCGGCGGTTTCCTCGTTGAGTTCGTCCTTCAGGCTGCCGGATACAATACCCTCGGAGCCGTTGAAGGTAACCACATCGGCGGTGGGGGCCTTGAAGGTGTTGGAAATCAGGTTGCTGTATGCATCGGAATGGAAGAACACGCTGGACACGACCCAGCCGATGCCCACAGCCAGTACCAGCAGGCCGATGATAATGCCGGGCACAATGGAGCATTTCTTCACATAGGGCATGTACTCTGGCTTGGTGGTGGCTCTTGTGAGAAGAGAGATGAGCGCAATGAAGGAAGCGGCCACAATGCCGAGGTACAGATAGAAATCGTATGATTTCAGGTTAATGGCGGGCACCATCACGTAGAACGCAATCACCGCCACCAGCAATGTGCCGAGAATGCTCAGCACGATTTTGAGCGCGGCCTTTTCGGGAGGAATTACAATCTCCTTTTTTCTTGCGCCGTCACGCTTGGAAAAATCAACTTTAATGGGGTCCATTTTTTCAACTCCTGTCGCATTTAATCCATAGTACTCTACAGTATACCCGAAACGGCAAAAGAATACAAGTCTTTTTCATTTTTCCTTCATTTTATTCCTCTATATCCCTTTTTTGAATATAAATCCCGTTTTTCGTTTGACAGAGGGGTTATTATCGTGTATGATGGTACAAATCAAAAATAACGGATATTTTCCGCCGATATCTTGACCTGAAAAAAGGAGAACCGCCATGTTTGCCGAATACCTTGATACCATCGAATTTGTATCTCGCTTTGACCCCGAAATCGGGGATGCCATGAACAGCGAGCTGAAAAGACAAAGAAGAAATATTGAACTCATCGCCTCCGAAAACATCGTTTCCCCTGCCGTTATGGCAGCCATGGGCAGCGTGCTGACCAACAAATATGCCGAGGGTTACCCCGGCAAGCGCTACTACGGCGGCTGTGAGTGTGTGGATAAGGTGGAAACCCTTGCCATCGAGCGCGCCAAAGCCCTGTTCGGCGCAGCCTACGCCAATGTGCAGCCCCACTCCGGCGCACAGGCCAACATGGCAGCCTATGCCGCCGTTATCAACCCCGGCGACACCGTAATGGGCATGAGCCTTGCCCACGGCGGTCACCTGACCCACGGCTCCCCCGTGAATGCCAGCGGCAAGCTTTATCATTTTGAAGCCTACGGCGTGAACGATGACGGCTTTATTGATTATGACGCTTTTGAGCAGAAGGCCAAAGAGGTTTGCCCCAAGCTCATCGTGGCCGGTGCCTCCGCCTACCCCCGCATTATTGATTTTGAGCGCATTGCCGCCATTGCCAAATCCGTGGGCGCACTCTTCATGGTGGATATGGCCCACATTGCCGGCCTTGTTGCCGCAGGCCTTCATCCCTCACCCGTGCCCTATGCCGATATTGTTACCACCACCACCCACAAAACCCTGCGCGGCCCCCGCGGCGGCCTGATTCTGACCAATAACGAAGAGATTGCCAAGGCCGTAAACAAGGCCATTTTCCCCGGCAATCAGGGCGGCCCTCTCATGCACGTGATTGCCGCCAAGGCCGTTTGCTTTGGCGAGGCATTGAAGCCCGAATTCAAAGAATACCAAAAGAAGATTGTGGAAAACTGTGCTGCCCTTGCCAAGGGGCTGACCGAGCGGGGCGTGAACCTTGTCTCCGGCGGAACGGATAACCACCTGATGCTGGTTGACCTGCGCGGCACCGGCGTAACGGGCAAGGAGCTGGAGCACCGTCTGGACGAGGTGTTCATCACCGCCAACAAAAATGCCGTGCCCAATGACCCCGAAAAGCCCTTTGTCACCAGCGGTGTGCGCCTTGGTACAGCCGCCGTTACCTCCCGCGGATTCGGCGTGGAGGAGATGGATAAAATCGCCTCCTACATCGCCCTTTGCGTGTTTGATTTTGAAAACAACAAGGACCTTATCCGAAACGGTGTGGAGGAAATCTGCAGGCAGTATCCCCTCTATGAATAATCCCATACCCTGAAACACCGGCGGATTTCCGTAAACCGATTTACGGAAATCCGCTTTTCCATTCAAAACCAACAATATTGCTATCAAGGAGAAATGATTATGAAAGCAATGAACGGAATTTTCACCGCCCTGTTGACCCCCTTCTGTGATGACGGCAGCATCAACCGGGATGCCCTGCAAAAGCTGATTCGCTTTAACATTGACAGCGGCGTGCACGGCTTTTATGTGGGCGGCAGCACCGCGGAGGCCATGATGATGGCCGACGAACAGCGTAAGGAGCTGTTTGAAATCGTAAAAGGTACCGCCGGGGATGAAGTCAGGCTGATTGCCCATGTGGGCTCCACCGCCACCGACAGCGCCGTTTCCATGGCGCTCACCGCACAAAAGCTGGGGTACGATGCCGTTTCCGCCGTGGCTCCCTTCTACTACGGCCACACACTGGATGCCGTGAAGCAGTATTATCTGGATATTGCCGCCGCAGCCGATATGCCGGTATTCATCTATAACTTCTCTCTGGGCACGGGCTTTAACCTGACCCCGGATATTGCCGCCGATTTGTTCAGCCGTGACAGCCGCTTTGCCGGAGTCAAGCACACCTCATTGGATTTGTTTGCCCTGCAGCAGTTCAAGGAAAGAATCCCCGGCATTACCGTATTGAACGGCTTTGACGAGGTTTGTCTTGGCGGCCTTGCCATGGGCGCGGACGGTGCCATAGGCAGCACCTACAACTTCATGGGCAAAAAGTTTGTTGCCATCTATAACGCTTTTTGCAGCGGAGACCTTGCCGCGGCGCAAAAGCTGCAGAACGAGGCCTGCCACATTATTGCCGTGATGTGCCGCTACGGTGTGATGCAGTGTGAAAAAGAGATTCTTACCCAAATGGGCGTGGCCGATATGGGCCAATGCCGCCGTCCCTTCCTCCCCCTGACCCAAGAGGGAAAGCAGGCGGTTTCCGAGCTGATTCCCCTGCTGTAAGTTCATTTTTAATATTTATATTCACAAAAATCGGCCTTATATTCAACGGTTTTCAGCATACAAATCCCTCCGGTAATGTATCTTTCGGGGCTGTGAATCTCCGGATTTTTCACCCGTCAGGCAAGTGTGCCGAC